>JBHJNU010000043.1:0-16615 GCA_050330515.1 Flavobacteriaceae bacterium
CGAAATTCTGATGATAAAAAGCCGTCTGTACCCCTGAAAACAGGGTGTTGGAAGCGTTGGTAAAATAGCTAACGCACTCGGGCAAGATGCTATCGAAAGGCTATAGCTCAGATTTGTAAATGGGTTTTGCCGCCTTATTTTTCTTCAAATAGCAGCCACGCATTTGGATCGAGGTGAACTTTGGTTGGTTCGGAATTTACCTCGATCTCAAAGGATTTTTTCTTGGTGCTTAATTGAACGGTTGAAATGGCAGATTTTTCAGATGTTTTAATTTCGATTTCAAGTGGAAAATTGAAAATGTGATGCTCTTGAACTTGTTCTAGGCTAACGATGACCTTTCCCTTTTTATACTTCCAGCTCCATTTGATCTCAGGGTAGCCTTTGGTGAAGATCCATTGCTGGAAAAAGACGTTCAGGTTCTCACCGGAGACTTCCTCCATGACTTTTTGAAAGTCGGCGGTCATGGCATTAGAATTTTGATACTTCTTGTAGTAGGCTCGGATACCTTGCCAGAAAGTTTCGTCCCCCAGTTTATGGCGCAGCATATGCAGTACCCAACCTCCTTTTTGATAGGTGTTCGTGCTTAATACTTTCAAGGGGTCTTTAATGCTAGGATCCACTATAGGGGAAGGATTCTTTTGGTAGTAATCGATAATCTGTTTTCGATCTAGTGCCAATTCTTCCTTGCGTTTTTCATCTCCGTAAACACTTTCTTGGTACAAAATGGCGAAGTAGGTCGCAAACCCTTCGCTAAGCCAAACATGGTTCCAATCATTTTCTGAGGCGGAGTTGCCGAACCATTGGTGTGCGATTTCATGGGCAATGAGTGCTTCAACCTCGTTTTTTCCGGTTACGGAATTTTCAAAATAGGCGATGGTGCCTGCATTTTCTAGGCCGCCCCATTGGGTCTTGGCTTGCATGTTGGCCAGTTTTGCGTAAGAATAGGGGCCGATATGATCGATAAAATATTTTAAGACTTTCGTAGATACACCATAATCAGAAAAGCCCTCCAATCTGTTTTCAGGATATACCCATGCCGAAACTGGTATGCCGTCAACTTCATCTAAAAGACGACTTGCAAATTTTGTAACACCAATGGTGACTACCTTCATTGCAACCGGTGCAGGTTCTTTGTAGATGGTCAGCTTGGTGCCATTATCTAAATTACTTTCCTCGATTTTTTCTCCCGTGGCGACCACATCATAATGGTCGGGTGCGGTAATTCGAAATTCGATACTTGCCTTGTCATACGGATGGTCTACAGAGGGCAACCAATGCCTTGCTAAATTGGGCCAATTGTCGCCAAAAAAGGAACGCTCACCAAATTTGGTGGTGTCGATGACCAAACCGCGCTCTGGGAAGCCCCCGTAGGAGATGGTAAATGTTGTTCTATTGGCATCTGAGGCCGTGGGCCAGATCATTAATTTATTATCTTGGTGTTCATAGGATGCGGGCAGGCCGTCTTCCATGACACTAGTGACTTCCATGCCGTAAAGGCCCTTTTTTTCAATGAGGTCCAGCGCGAAGCTGGAGGTAGGGGCCAAGAAGTCTACCGTAACTTGGGCTTTGCCCTTGATATGGTTGGTGGTGTCATTCAGCGTAAGGTGGAACACATAGGCAGCCACATCTACGGAAAGGTTGCGGGGATAGGTGTCTTGACCAATGCCTTTGGTACAGAAATAAAGTGCGAAATAGAAAAGTAGTGCGGTGAACTTATTGGCAGCACCTGGCGTTTTGATGGGATACTTCATGAATATTTAGGGCTTTGCCCTATTTTGATGGTCAACAAAAATTATCTTTGGTCAAGGCATCTTGCTCAAAATCATAGACTATACTATGAAGTTGTACCTGGAACCATTTTTTGAACAGGGCCAAGGACATTGGTTTGGGCCAATCTGTCTGGTTGGTATGCCATGCGGCTAGTTCGTTTTCAAACAAATCCACATAATGGTTACTTAACCAATCTTCAAATTCCTGATCAGACCCTACCTCATGGATCAAATAAATGTGGTGGTCATTCATCTGGTGCTCTTTAATGGGGTCTTTGGGGTATAAGTGGTTGAGCCAGGCAAAGAAAGGTTTTTTGGGAGCCACCAAAACAGCGTTCCGATCTACCATATCAAAATCCGTTGCAGGATCTGGCATTTCCATCATATCGTTCTCAAAATCTTCATCAAAATAATCAGTGTCGTCCGGATCTTCACATTCCACATAAAGTCCATTTTCCTCGTCCAATTCTATATCAACGATTTCTTTTTTGATATCAATGAACTTTTTTCTTTTGTAGGCTACCATCTTCTGGACTTGTTGTCTTAGGGGTATGGACCACGCAATTTTGTTTTCTTCTAGATCGGTAAGAGAAATGTTCCAGGCTAAAACCGCTAGTTCGCATATCTCATCTAGGTACATTTCTTCTGGCAGTTCATCATTGACCTGGTCTATCATGTCCATGATCATTTTTGCGATGTTGGGCTCATTTTCTTCGTTTCTAATGACTTTCATGGCTTGGTTTGCTTTTTAGGATTTGTTTTCGGATAAAAATAAACATAAATTAGTACTGATGCGTTAAAATTTAATCGCTAAATAAATTCATCTGTTCATTGACATTTTGATTTGATTTCGGTTCGGTAAGCAACTCTTGCAAAGGAGTCTTGTCCATGGCGGAGATACCTAATATTTGGATTATCTCATAAATGGACAGCTCGCTTTTTAAGGAATGTTTTACGTGTGCCACCACCAAATAAGTGGAGATTGCTACCCAGACATGGATGTTGACGGCATTTTCTGAGTGCCCCCAAAGTTTCTTTATGGACAGGTTCTGCTTGATCCATTTGAAGAAGGTCTCTATCTGCCATCTGTTGCGGTACAGTTTGGCGACCTCGAGAGCGGACACTTCCATGTTGTTGGTCAGGAAAAGTAGATCGACATCGCCTTCCCGGTCATGGTATTCCACGAGCCTAAGGGGTCCTGGGTAGAGCTTTTTCGATCTATGCCCGTTAAGAGTCACGGTTCTGTCCGTTCTTAGTCCTGACGCCAGATCTATGTTGAAGTTCTGTTCCAAAACGCTGTAGTCCATGTTGGACTTCGCCCTTGAGACGAAAAAGGCCCCGGCCATATCCATTCGGTAAAGCGCTTCGAAGTCGACGTAGGCCTTGTCCATTAGATAGATCGCACCGGGTACGGGCAGCAATAGGTCGAGAACGTTGCTATCGTGGTACTTTCCATCGCTTACCAATATAAAGGACGGGATGTTCCCCCTCAGGTCCAACAGCGCATGGACCTTAACGGCTCCCCTAGAATATTTCCCCGGCGCCCATCGGAACAGCGCAAGGCTAAGGGAAATCGTGGTGGAATCCAATGCGAAGACCTCGTTGTCCAGTTTGACATTGGGGACCCCACTATTGGCATACATTGGCCGGACTAGGTCCACAAGGTACTGTCCGAATTCTGCAAATATCCTCCAATCCCGTCGCTCGTTGGCACGCGACAGCGACGATTGGTTGACGTGTCCACTAAAGCCGAGGTGGTAGAGTTTGTTCCTGTGGGCCCTGAGGCAGATCGAGATGTCCCTTAGGGAATTCCTGGAAGTCAGCTGTCCGAAGAACAACTGGATGAACTGGTTCCAACAGTTGAAATCTCGGGTCCTGTAATCTCCATTGTGCCTTTTTACACATTTCTCGAACTCGTACTTGCTTACATACTCAAGGAGTTGGGCAAAAACATATTTTCCAGAATTCATGACGGTCATTTTAACAAACCACCAAGATATCGGCCAAATCAAATCAAAAAATCAAAGAACGCTTTTAATTCCCCGTATATAAATGGATTGAACAAAATTTTAAAAAGTTAACGCATCACTAGTAAACATAAATCATTAGGCAGATTACAGGTCATTTCAGTAATCGGTCCATTTTTTTACGGATTTCGGCCAAGCATAGATTACCTAAACTGCCTTCGTGGGTATGGTGTATGTCCCTTTTTGGGCTAAAAGTGCCTTCCTGTATGTCCCGCCCCATTTTCTTGTAGGCATCCCGAAAGGGCATACCGTTCTTTACCAGTTCGTTCAAGGTATCTACACTAAAAAGGTAGTCATATTTTGCATCTTCCAGAATGTTTTCATTGACCTTGATTTCCTTCAAACTAAAGGTCAAGATCTCAAGACATGCCTTCATGTCCTGTAGGGCAGGAATAATAATTTCCTTGACCAATTGCAGGTCTCTGTGATAACCACTTGGTAAATTGTTGATGACCAAGGTCAATTGATTCGGTACCGCCTGAAGTTTGTTGCACTTGGCCCTTACCAGCTCAAAAACATCAGGATTCTTTTTATGCGGCATAATGCTCGAGCCCGTTGTCAATTCATCTGGAAAAGAGATAAAGTTGAAATTCTGGCTCATGTACAGGCAGATATCCATGGCCATTTTGGATAGTGTCGCTGCAATGCTTGCCATGCCGAATGCCGTTGCCTTCTCTACTTTGCCCCTGCCCATTTGGGCGGCGACTACATTATACTTCATGGTTTCGAAACCCATTTCCTTGGTGGTGAAACTTCGGTCAATGGGGAAGGAGCTTCCATACCCCGCGGCACTTCCCAAAGGATTCTGGTCGGCTACCTTGTACGCTGCATCAATAAAATACAGGTCATCTATAAGGCTTTCGGCGTAGGCCGAGAACCAGAGCCCGAATGAGGAGGGCATGGCAATCTGTAAATGGGTGTAACCGGGCAGTAGTTTGTCCTTATGTTCTTCGGCCTTGTTTAAAAGCAGGTCGAACAAGGTTTTGGTCATCGATTTGATGTCTGTAAGCTCATCTTTCAAATACAAATGCATGGCCACTAAAACCTGGTCGTTTCTAGAACGGGCCGTGTGTATTTTTTTACCGATATCACCGAGTGCCAAAGTCAATTGGTACTCGATTTTAGAGTGCATATCTTCAAAATTGCGTTCTATGGTAAAAGTTCCATTTTTTATTTTAACGGCGATATTATCCAATTCCCACAACAAGTCACCAAGCTCTTTTTCGGTCAGTAAACCGATTTTGTACAACATTTTGGCGTGTGCCCTAGAAGCGATGATATCATATTTAGCCAAGACCAGATCGAGTTCGCGGTCATTACCTACGGTGAATTGGTCTATCTTTTTATCGGTGCTAATTCCTTTGTCCCAGAGTTTCATAGTTTTTCAATTAACAGGTTACAATGAACAGGTAGTAACCGAACATTATTTTCTGATTATGGCTTAGTGTAAAAAGCCTTCTAATATTTTAATATACAACTTAATTCCCTCTTCAATTTCATGCACATAAATGTACTCATCGGCCGAATGCGAACGGGTACTGTCGCCAGGGCCCAGTTTTAAAGATTGACAGGTCAAGGCCGCTTGGTCAGAAAGGGTAGGGGAGCCATAGGTTTCCATTCCTAGAGCGATACCCGATTGCACCAATGGGTGGTTTAGATCGATTGACGAGGAATTTAAGCGCAACGAACGCTCTTTAAGATCGCACGGTGCTACCCCTTTCAAAATAGCGGTGATTTCTTGGTTGGTGTATTTGTCGTTGACCCGCACATCGATAACCAGATGCACCTTTTCGGGTACCACGTTGTGCTGGCTACCGGCCTTAATTTGGGTTACGGTCATTTTAACTTCCCCTAAAACATCGGATACCCGTTCAAATTTGTAATTTTTGAACCATTCAAGCACCTTTATGGTATTATAAATCGCGTTATCATCGTTCGGATGCGCTGCATGAGAAGGTGTACCCTGAACCTCTGCATCGAATACCACCAGACCTTTTTCGGCCACCGCCAATTTCATCAAGGTAGGTTCGCCCACAATGGCAACATCGATCTTGGGCAGGTTCGGCAAAAGACCATGAAGGCTGTTGGGTCCTGAACTTTCCTCCTCCATCGAGGCGACCATTAAAATATTGTGGTTCAATTTTTTGGAGGCGTAAAAGTGACTGAATGTAGCGAGTAAGGAAACTAAGCTTCCACCGGCATCGTTGCTACCTAAACCGTATAATTTGCCGTCTTCAATATGCGGATGAAAAGGGTCCCTTGTATAGGCGGAGTTCGGTTTTACCGTATCGTGGTGCGAATTTAAGAGCAAGGTTGGTTTACCATCGTCCCAATATTTGTTCTTGGCATAAACGTTATTTTTTTCCCGTTCATACGGAATGTTGAACGACATGAACCAGTCTTGTATCGCATCGGCAGTTTTATCTTCTTCACCAGAAAACGATTGTATCGAAATCAATTGTTCCAATAGAACGAGCGCCTTATCGGTAAGTTGTTGTGGTGTCATTTTAACCGGTAATCGTTGTGTACATTTCGTTTTTTGAATCAAGCATTGAATGATGTCCAATACAAACTTTATGAACTCCACGGTCTACGGCATCCAAACAATTATTGATTTTTGGGATCATGCCATCGGCAATGATACCCTGATCAAGAAACTGGGTATACGACACATGATCAATGTGCGGGATCACAGAATTCTCATCTTTAATATCTCGTAGAACGCCTTTTTTTTCAAAGCAATAATAAAGCGTGGTCGTGTAATGTTTACTCATGTGAATGGCCACTTCCGCAGCTATCGTGTCGGCATTGGTATTTAAAAGTTGCCCATGGCCATCATGTGTAAGCGCACAGAAAACAGGGGTCAAACCAATATTTAATAATTCGGAAAGTGTTTTGGTGTTCACCTGGTCAATATCACCGGCAAAACCATAATCAATGGTTTCAACAGGTCGCATATGTGCACTTATTATATTCGCATCTGCACCGCTCAAACCTATGGCATTACATTTATTCGCCTGTAATCGGGCTACAATATTCTTGTTCGCCAGGCCGCCATAAACCATGGTGATTACTTCTAAACTTTCGGCATCTGTAATTCTTCGACCTGCCACCATCTTTGGTGCAATGCCCATTTTGGTCAGAACCTCGGAAGCTTTTTTACCCCCCCCGTGAACCAGAATTTTAAGTCCGCTACTTTGGGCGAACAATTTTAAGAACTGGGATAGTTCTGCATTGTTCTCGATAACGTTGCCGCCTATTTTTATGATGGATAATTCTTGTTTCATTGTTCTAAAATTTTCTTTAGAACCAATTGGGCCGCAAAAGTTCGATTATTTGCCTGCTCAATCACCAAGGATTGTCCACTATCCAATACGGCATCTTCAACTACAACATTACGGCGAACGGGCAGACAGTGCATAAACTTGGCCTTATCCAATTTTTCTATGGTCATCATCCAATCAACATCTTGGTTCAAGATCTGGCCATAGGCCGAGTAGCTGCTCCAATTTTTTACATAAACGAAATCGGCACCTTCCAAAGCCTTCCTTTGGTCGTATTCTATGCGCACATTTCTTGTTATTTGCGGGTTCAGCTCATAACCCTCAGGATGCGTGATCACAAAATCGGCATCTTGCAGTTGCATTATTTCTACAAAAGAATTGGCTACTGCATGGGGTAGGGCCCTTGGATGGGGTGCCCAAGAAAGAACCACCTTAGGTCTTGGCTTGGGATGTTGCTCATCTATGGTTATGGCATCGGCCAAGGCCTGTAAAGGATGCCCAACAGAGCTTTCCATATTGATTACCGGAATGGAGGCATACTTTACAAAACCACCAAGTACTTCCTCGGCTTCGTCCTTGGCCTTGTCCATCAATCCGGCGAAGGCACGGATCGCAACTATATCACAGTACTGTGAAACTACTTGGGCGGCTTCCTTAATGTGTTCCGATTTTCCTTGGTCCATTATTTGACCATCTTCAAATTCTAACTGCCAGCCCTCGCTACCAAAATTCATGACCATGACTTCAAGGCCCAGGTTGAGGGCCGCTTTTTGGGTACTTAAGCGTGTTCTAAGACTGTTATTGAAAAATAACAGGCAAATGGTCTTGCCTTTACCCAAACTGCTGTTCTTTTTGGGGTTCTCTTTAATCGCCCTCGCTTCTTTTATCCAATCTGCGAGCGTATCGATATCTTGTACCGAAAGATAATTTTTCATGCTTCTATTTTTGTAAAATTACCAACACCTTTAAATGCGTCGGTGATAAAGTTGTCTTTAAGTCCGTTTACGATCCAACTTTCGATTTTGGCGTGCTTCGCAATGGTTACCGCATCTATTTTAGATTGCATGCCACCGGTGCCCAGCGATGATTTTTCAGTGCTGACTTCTTTTACCAAATCGGCAATGTTCTTGACCGAGATAATCGTCTCAGGATGTTGAAGTGCTATTGATTTTTTAGTGTAGATACCATCGGTGTTGGTAGCGATGATCAGTAAATCTACCTTGAGCAATGCCGCCGCCAGGGCGGCAAGTTTATCGTTATCACCGAATTTAATTTCGTCAGTGGAGACCGTATCATTTTCATTGATGATCGGAATGAAGTTGTTCGACACCAAAACATCAATGGTATTCTTTATGTTCGATTTGGCACTCAGATTTTCAAAATCGGAATAAGACAACAGACATTGCGCGGTGAACAAGCCCAATTCTCTAAAGTTTTCTTGAAAAATGCGCATTAAGTGGGGTTGGCCGATGGCGGCCAAGGCCTGCTTCACATTGATCTCTTGGCCATTGTGTTCAAGTTGTACGAACTGTTTGGCGGCGGCGATCGCACCTGAGCTGACGATAATGAATTCGCAGCTGTCTTTAAGTGCGGCGATCTGCCTGCCGATATCCTCGATTTTACCCCTCGAAATCTGATTGGTTTCTTTGGTCAGGGTATTGGTGCCCACCTTTAATAAGATTCTTTTCTTCGACATGCTCATCGTATTTGCCCATTGCCAATTATGTGCCATTTATTGGTAACTAAGTGCTGCAGCCCGATCGGACCCCGTTGGTGCAATTTGTCGGTGCTAATGGCGAGCTCGCCCCCTAACCCGAATTGGAAGCCATCGGTAAACCGTGTAGATGCATTATGGTACACTGCCGCCGAATCCACGCCCTGCATGAAGGTTTCCGCTTTATGGGTGCTAGCGGTAATGATAGCGGCAGAATGTCCGCCACCGTAGGTGTTTATTTTTTCGATCGCTTCCTCTAGACTGTCGGTTTGGCCAATTACTATCTTGTAATCTAGAAACTCTTCGAACCACATTTTTTCGTTTTCGATCGGCATCGTATCATCCATGCTTAAAAAGGCCCCTTCGGTAAGAATTTCGACATTACTTTTTTTAAGTTCTTTGACCAGCTGTTGCATAAAAAATTCCTTTCTAGGTAGATCAGCGGCGATTAGAACCTTGTCCAGGGCGTTGCAGGCCGATATTTTCGTTGTCTTGGCATTGATGATGATGTCAAGTGCCATTTGCAAATCTGCCTCACTATCCACATAAACAAAATTATTGCCCCTTCCGCTGACAATGACAGGGCATGTGGCGTGTTCTTTAACAAAGGCAATTAATTTTTCACCTCCCCTTGGCACGATAAGATCCACCTTTTGTGACGGATTTTGCAAAAAAGCTCGGGTCGCTTCTCTATTGAGGGGCAGGTATGCTATCCATGATGGCTCTATAAGGTTGTTCTTAAGGGCTTGATGCCAGAGATTTACTAAGAATAGATTACTGTTCATGGCTTCCTTTCCTCCCTTTAGAAGTATGCTGTTGCCTGATTTGAAGGCAATGCCCGCAGCTTCGATCGTGACATCCGGTCTTGATTCGTAGATAATGAGCACCGTACCGAATGGTGCGGTTTTGTTACTGATATGTATGCCATTATCATGGGTGAATCGAAAGCGTTCTATACCCAGTGGGTCTTCTAACGTGGCCAGTTGTTGCAGTGATTCGATCATGCCGTCTATTTTTTCATCATCTAGGTACAGACGGTCTTTCATGGCCAGTTCACAACCGTCGTAAGCGGCAAGGTCTTTTTCGTTTTCAGCAAGCAGGGCCTTTCTTCGGTCGTATACCAAATAGGCCATTTCGATCAAAACGGAATTGCGTTGCGCTATGCTCAGCTGTTGTTTCATGCCAGTTCGGCTTTTAATGATGTAAAAAATACATCCAAATGTTCTTTGGTGATATTCAGAGCGGGAAGAACACGCAGTACCTTTTTATCTTTAGCTCCTCCGGTAAAAAGATGTTGTTTGTAGATTAATTTTTTTCTTAGCTCAGATACATTAAAATCAAATTCAAGGCCCAGCATGAGCCCTCTTCCCTTAACGCGCCTTACTTGCGGAATTTCTTTAGCCTTTTGCATGAAGTATTGACCCAGTGCTTCGGCATTGGCGATCAGGTTTTCTTTTTCCAAAACCTCGAGTACGGCCAGCGCAGCCGCACAGGCCAGGTGGTTGCCCCCAAAAGTAGTGCCCAATTGACCATAGTGGGCTTTTATTGCTTCGTGAATAAGAATGCCGCCTACGGGAAAACCATTGCCCATACCCTTTGCGATACTGATGATATCAGGTTTTATACCATGGTGTTGAAAGCCGAAGAACTTACCAGTTCTGCCGTAACCACATTGTACTTCGTCAGCAATGAGAATCACTTTGTTCTCTGTGCAAAGTCTTGCTACATGTTGATAAAATGCGGTTTTGGGTTCATCAAGGCCTCCTACGCCTTGAATGGCTTCAAGAATAACCGCGCAAACGTCTCCTTTTTCTATTTCCGTTCGAAACGAATCAATATCATCAAAAGCGACTAGGGTCACTTTTTGTTGTTTGTTCATCGGGGCATTGATTTTTTCGTCATCGGTCACGGCCACGGCCGCGGAAGTTCTTCCATGAAAGCCGTTCTTGAAGGCGATTACCCTGCTTTTTCCGGTTTCGAAAGAAGCCATTTTAAGGGCGTTTTCATTAGCTTCGGCCCCAGAGTTGCACAAAAATAGATTGTAGTCCTCACACCCCGAAAGCTTACCAAGTTTATCTGCGAGGGCCACCTGTAACGGATTTTGCACGGCATTGCTGTAAAAACCTATTTTATCTAATTGGTCTTTTAATCGGGCGATGTAATGCGGGTGCGAGTGGCCAATGGATATGACGGCATGGCCACCATAAAAATCAAGATATTCTTGGCCTTTATCATCAGTAACTACAATACCTTTTGCCGTTACAGGGGTTACATCGTATAAGGGGTACACATCGAACAGTTTCATAATTGTGCTTTTTGAATAGTGCTTATTTTTTCAAAAGAGGCCACGATGCCTTGAATTAAACTAGAGCTTAAGCCCTGGTGCTCCATTTCGTTGAGGCCTTGTATGGTGCATCCTTTCGGTGTGGTAACCTTGTCTATTTCCGCCTCGGGATGGCTGCCTGATTCTATTAAAAGGGCCGCGGCACCGTTACAGGTGTGCATGGCCAGTTCTTGAGCTTCTTTTGCATCGAAACCAAGCTGTATGGCGCCTTGGCTGGTCGCACGCATTAAACGCATCCAGAAAGCGATACCACTGGCACAGATAACCGTTGCCGCTTGCATTTGCTCTTCGGGTATAATCAAGGAATGCCCCATGCGGTCAAAAATAGCCTTCGCCAGATCAACACGTTTTTTGCCTTTTACATTGGCGCAGATGCAGGTCATTGACTTGCCCACAGAAATCGCGGTGTTGGGCATACTGCGAACAATGTGATGGTCTTCACCGATGATACTTTCAATGAGTTTGATATCGAAGCCTGTTATCGTTGAAATAATCACATGATCTGCGGTCAAGATGTCTTTTACATCATTTAAAATAGCCTTGAACTGACTCGGTTGTACTGCGAATATGAGAATGTCCGACTTTTTAACGGCTTCCCTATTGTCAGAGGTAATGATCACGTTTCCGTACTTCTCGAAGTTGTAGATCGAAGTAGGATTTCTCTTTGTCAGGTACATCTTGGTTTTGCCACTTTTACTGTTCAAAATTCCTTTTGCGATGGATAATCCTAGATTACCTGCCCCAATTATGGCTATCTTCATGTTCTTATTTTTTGGTACTACATCACTGGTACGCAGCATTCGGTTTTAGCTATTTTTCCTTTTAAGATTTACATCAAATGGTTGAACTTATTTCTTTCCCCCTCATATTTTTTAGTAACATCCTTCATGTTGTGATCACCAAGTTTACTTTTTTAGGGTTCTCATTGCGATGATTATGTCGCGCGGCGTTCAAAACACCCCTGCCTTTAAATGCAATCCTAGATCCTCTTCAAGTCCAAAAATCAAATTCATGTTCTGCACTGCCTGTCCGGAGGCGCCTTTCAACAAATTATCAATGGCCGATGTGATCAGTAATACGTCTTCATGTTGGTGCAAATGTACATGGCACTGGTTGGTATTGACCACCTGTTTTAGGTGAATGGGCGCCTTTACCATTTGGGTAAAGGGTGTTTTTTTATAAAAATCGGCGTACAAATGCTCTACCTCTTCTAAACTACCCTGGAACTTGGTGTATAGCGTTGCCAAAATACCTCTAGTGAAATTCCCCCTGACCGGCATAAAATAGAGCTTTCCTGTATTTTTTTGCAGGGAATGCAAATTTTCGTTGATTTCACCCAAATGTTGGTGGGTAAAAGGTTTATACCAGCTAATATTGTTATTTCTCCAGGAGAAGTGCGAGGTATCCGACGGGCTTACCCCTGCTCCCGTACTGCCTGTTACGGCATTGATATGTACTTCATGTTGTAACAGACCAGCCTTGGCCAAGGGCAATAGGGCCAATTGTATAGCGGTGGCAAAACATCCCGGGTTGGCGATATATTGGGCATCTTCAAGTTTGGTTCTGTTCAGTTCGGGAAGTCCGTAAACAAATTCCTTTCCGTCCAGTACGGCATCGGCCTGCAATCGAAAATCATTACTTAGATCGATGATTTTTGTGGCTCGCGAAAAATGATGTTCCTTTAAAAAAGTGGTAGAATTGCCATGGCCCAAGCACAGAAAAACAACATCTACCTTAAGATTTACCTGATTCGTAAATTTTACATCGGATAATCCATTAAGGTCAGGATGTGCGGTGTATACATGCTGCCCGGCCCTAGTTGAGCTGAGAACAAAGTCGATTTCAGTTGCCGGATGGTTCATAAGAATACGAATAAGCTCCCCACCGGTATAACCTGAACCCCCTATGATACCTACCTTAATCATCTTGTGCGTTTACATGGTTATATATCTTGCCTGCGTTGGCCTGTATTTTGATAAAGCCCTTGGCTTCTTCCGCCGTCCAGCCCTTGTTCATTTCCCCATAGCTTCCGAAAGAGGCGTTCATCAGGTCGTGTTTTGATGAAATACCGTTCAATCTGAACTGGAAGGGATAAAGGCTAACAAAGACATCGCCCGATACGGTTTTCTGTGTATCGGTCAAGAAGGCCTCTATATTTCTCATTACGGCATCTAAATAATTTCCTTCATGCAACAGCATGCCATAAAAATTTCCCTGCTGCTCTTTTTGAAACTGCTGCCATTTGGTCAAGGTGTGTTTTTCCAGTAAGTGGTGTGCCTTAATGATCAAGAGCGCAGCGGAAGCTTCAAAGCCAACCCGGCCCTTAATGCCTATGATGGTGTCACCTACATGAATATCCCTTCCTATGGCATATTTTGACGCCATGGCCTCTACTTTTTCAATGTTCTTTACGGGAGTGTCTTTTGTACCGTTTACGGCGACCAGTTCTCCTTTTTCAAAAGTAAGGGTAATTTCAGTTGGATTTTTTTCCTGCAACTGACTTGGATAGGCACTATCCGGTAAGGGTTTATCCGATGTCAATGTTTCTGCACCACCAACGGAAGTACCCCAAAGGCCTCGGTTAATGGAGTATTTCGCCTTTTCCCAAGGGTAGTCAATACCGTTTTCCTTGAGGTATGCTATTTCCTCTTCCCGCGCTAACTTTTTATCCCTTATGGGTGTGATGATCTCAATTTCCGGTGCTATGATCTGAAATATCATATCGAACCGTACTTGGTCATTACCGGCACCCGTGCTGCCATGTGCGATATATTTCGCATTTACTTTCTTGGCATAGTTGACGATTTCAATGGCCTGAACGATACGTTCTGCACTTACCGATAATGGATAGGTATTGTTCTTCAGTACGTTGCCGAATACCAGGTATTTGACCACTTTTTCATAAAACGTTTGCACCGCATCGATCGAGGTATAGCTTGTTGCACCCAATTGCAATGCTTTTTCTTCGATCACCTTGATTTCCGATGCTGAAAAACCGCCTGTGTTCACGCTTACCGCGTGCACTTCGAAGCCTTTTTCTTTGGTGAGGTATTTAGCGCAGTAGGAAGTGTCCAAGCCGCCGCTGTATGCCAGTACGAGTTTACTCATTTTATTTCTTCTTTTTCAACAAAAGCTGTTCTTTGATGCTTTTCAGCCTCTTAAAAGCCTTGCTGTTAATTTTTTTAATTTCAATGTTCTTCTTTGCTGTCGCGGGATCGTACAACATACCTGTACATAGGCACATTTTTCGCTCAGTGCGGGTCAAAATATCAAAGTTCTTGCAGGTTTGGCAACCCTTCCAAAAGTCGGGATCATCGGTAAGTTCTGAAAAGGTGACCGGTTTATACCCTAATTCCGAATTGATCTTCATGACTGCTAGGCCGGTGGTGATACCAAAGATTTTAGCGTCAGGAAATTTTTTTCTTGAGAGTTGAAAAACGGCCTCCTTAATTTTTTTGGCCATTCCCCTTTCTCTATAATCGGGGTGTACTATGAGGCCCGAGTTGGCAACGTATTTTTCATGCCCCCAGACTTCGATATAGCAGAAGCCAACGAATATCTCACCATCTAGTGCGATAATGGCATTGCCGTTCTCAAGTTTTTTTTGAATGTACTCGGGCGTTCGCTTGGCAATACCCGTGCCTCTTATTTTGGCCGATTCATCTATAGTGTCGCAGATGATCTGCGCGTATTTAAAATGCGATGTATTCGCAATAACAATTTCCATTGCTATCTGATTTAGTTAAGGTTGAAAATGATTTTAGGACGGAATTGGAAATGGACTCACCTATTTCCATAATAGAATATCACCCTTACGGGCGACGGGTAGGTGTAAATGAACGTGCCTGGGCGGGTGCCCAGTCAGAAAATATATGATGTTGTTCATTCTTCATTACGAATCAAAAGTACAAATTAATTTGAACTGACATAAAATGAAGGCTAATTTTTATGTAATAACACTTTTTTGCCACCCTGTGTGATAATTTCATAAAGAAGGAATCCGAATACCAAGGTATATTCAATACCCAATAGCCAAAGGTTCTCCGTGAATTGGGGGTTTGAATAGGCAGAGTAACTCAAAACCACCGCCATTGACCACATGAGGGGATATCTAAAGTCTGAAAGAATACCCAGCATTACTAAAAATATAATGTACCAAGGATGCACCGTTGCCGATACAAAAAAGTAGAAGGTTAGCACAAAAAGCATAGAACTGAGCAAAACTGAAAGCTTCTGGTTCGTTCTGAAAAAGGTGATGAACAGCACGACAAGAACGGTAAGTATTGGGGTTATCTTACCATATGTTTTTATCAGTTCCCAAGGTTTGGCGTCGTAAAGGATCGCAACTTGCTTGATGCCATTGTAGAGTCCGGCATTGAACTCAAAATTTGAGAACCAGAGTCCGATAGTCTTCGAGTAGTTACTTCCAAATTCTGGGGAATAAAAAGGGATTAAGAACAAAATGCAGGTAGCGGCAACGATTGCATAGAAAAGGATACTTTTCTTTAACCCGAAATACTTCAAGAACAGGGGGAGGAAAAGCAATGGCACTAACTTGATCGCTATAGAGCACCCGTAAATGACCGCCGCTAATTTCCATTTTTCAGCGGAAAGTAAGTACATGGCCCAGACAAAAAAGAAAAGCATGACACCCTCGAAGTGAAGGTTTCCGCTAAGTTCAATAATTACCAGGGGGTTCAAGAAATACCAAAAGATAAGATGCGGAGAGCGGTTTATGTGTTTCAGTAGTTTTCTTCCAAAGTACACAATGCCAATATCGGCGCCAATAATGAACAAGCGCATTACTACCACGGCACCCATAATACTTTTGCCCCCCAAAATAGAAGAAATGGCAAAGATCATCTGGTTCAAAGGCGGATAGTTGCTGAAATGCTTGGCGCTTAAACTTCCCATGCCATTGTAAAGTTCCTGCGCGTTGGCGATGATCAAATTTTGCTGTTCGATCAATATGTTCGGAATTTCGAGATAAGGGTTCACCAAGTGGCTGACCAGTTCACCATCCCATATAAAACGGTAATAATCTTGCGATAAATTGGGTTCGACCAGTAAGAAAACCAATCGGAAAAGAAGACCGGCCGCCATGAGGAACTTTCCGTTCCATTTTTCGAACTGAATGAGTTTGAAACAAAAAATAAAAAGTGCGGCAAATAAGGTGATGAGTTTAATAAAGTCGGTCCGCAATAAATGGTAGGCAAAGGAATAATAGAGGAGAAGGCTAAAAAAAACGAGCAACAAGGAAACTTTGTGTAGTTTCAAAAAAGTTGTAATGTTTTTGGCCATGGGTTCTACAATCCGAAATAACGGTACAATTTAATGGTTTTAAAACACTTTCAAGTGACACTTCTTATATTTCAACTGTAATTTGTAGGCAGGTTTACTATTCAAAAAACGGATCGAATTAATTTGGAACGATGGTTACCGCAACCTTTTGGTACTTCGAAAGTTGAGCAGTGCCT
>JBHJNU010000044.1:0-23172 GCA_050330515.1 Flavobacteriaceae bacterium
TCAACAGTTTTCGGTTTCATTTTTAGGAAGCTTCAAAGGTTGTTTAATGATGCCCTACGCCCTACTAAACGCAATGACGTTCTGGTTTAAAGCGTTGTGTGGCGAAGGTACAAATAAGATATAAAAGAAGAAAAGAACGTCGCCAAACGCTTTGCCTTCATGTATACCAAAATTAAAAATAGAAATGGCATACATAAATCATTAGGAGTCACCACTACCACTGAAAAAAACGCTATTGGTAAATGATTTGCATTCACCAAAACCCCTGGTCGTAAGTAAAAAGGCCAGAAGTTCTGAAGCGTCGCGATGGGGTTAGTGCGGTAAAATTAGTTTTGTGATTGGCTTCCAAAATAGCATGAGCACCTTAGTTGCAACCGTAGTGGTCTTTGTCAAGTAGCAAAATGGTCATGACATGATGTGATCGTTTTTCGGCTGGGGTCAATTCAGGTCCTTTTATAATAAATGCCGATTTGGCTTTGCTGCCATAATACTTTTCAAATCAATTGTGGTTGAAGGTTTCTAATAACTCGAATTTTTTCTTTATGGTTGTTTCTTCAT
This sequence comes from Flavobacteriaceae bacterium, assembly GCA_050330515.1. Taxonomy (GTDB): domain Bacteria; phylum Bacteroidota; class Bacteroidia; order Flavobacteriales; family Flavobacteriaceae; genus Maribacter_C. The sequence continues at coordinate 559 of JBHJNU010000044.1, forward strand.
AATCGCTTAAAATCTGCTGAAAATAGTTTTGAATTCCATGAGGTGAACATAATCTGGAATCCATTGGCAAGACAAAAAAAACAACTCTCAATGATTAACTAATAACATCTGTTTCATCTGTTTGGACTAATAAATGACAGTTTATGGTATTCGGAATTAAATATATTGTTAGATGCATTATTAGTTAAATTCCCATTATTTATTGGTTGAGTTGTTATTATGAATTCATTTAACTGAACCCTTTTTAATAAAAAAATATACAATAATGAGTCCTTTCCTTTAAAATATACTATGAATAAGTCTACAAATATTGAGGAAATTTATAGAAAATATAACATTATTGTCTTTTGTTCGTCTCCGATTTAAGTGGAGGGTGGTTTTTACATATACAGCTGCCAAAAACAAAAAACTGTTGATATATAAAACTATATTATGTATAAATCATTGTCGTTTTTCATTCTTTTAACGGGTCATTATCTGTTTTCTCAAGAGCAATTATCTGGAAAAATTTTTGATCAGATTACTCAGTCTCCAATAGATTTTGCTGAGGTGGTGTTGATAAATGAAAATTCAGAGGAAGTAATGGGGAGTATTACTAATGAACAAGGAATATTCAAACTACAAATTCCGAAAGGAAAATATATTCTTCAGGTCTTTTACATTGGACAAAAATTAATTGAGCAATCAATTTTTGTAGAAGATGATTTGGATTTAGGAATAATTGAAGTTCAAAATATACAACAATTAGATGAAGTCACTCTAGTTTCAAAAAAGAAAACTATCCAAAGAAAAATAGACCGTTTAGTTTTTAATGTTGAAAATTCAACTAAGGCATCGGAGGGAGATGCATTAGAAGTACTGCAAGTGACTCCAGGGGTTAGAGTTCAAAATGATAGAATAACTATGATAGGGAAAAGCAATTTGCAAGTAATGATTGATGATAAAATTATACGTTTGTCAGGTGAAGAACTTGCTAATTTCCTAAAATCCATACCTTCTGAAGATATAAAAATGATCGAAGTAATCTCGACTCCTCCGGCAAAATATGAGGCTTCCGGAAACAGTGGATTGATAAACATAACAACAAAAAAGGCCAATAAGGATTCTTGGAACGCGCAACTTCAAGGGTATTATAGACAAAGGTATTATCCTTCGGGATCTTTAGGTGGTAGTTTTAACTTAAATAAGAATAAATTAAGTATTTCTTCTTCAATAAATTATTCTAAGGGAGATAATATTCGAGAACAAGAAGATCGTACTTTTTTTCCTGATGGAGAATGGTATATAAATTCCTCCTATAAAGCAAATATTGAGAGGGTTAATGCAAGAATTGACCTTGATTATGAGATAAATTCAAGCTGGTCTATGGGCGGACAATACCTTTATAGCGGAACAGAATATAACCTAGTAGATGCCCCTACTACTCTGGTTACTAATAACGTTACAAATGAGATTTTACGCTCCCTACAATCAAATGGTGGGCTAGATCTGCATCCAGAATTACATTCTATCAATTATAATAATAATATTAAGATTGATACCTTAGGAAAAAATATTCAAATTAATTTAGACCATTTTAGTTATAAAAATCCTGAATCTAGAAGATATAACGGAATATCAATAATAAATGACCCTTATTCAGAGCAATATTTTAGAGGTATTAATAAAAACAATCAAGATGTAAAGAACTTTTCGGCAAAAATAGATGTTGAATATCCTACCAAATGGGCTAATATTAGCTTTGGTGGTAAACTATCATTTTCTGAATCTTTAAACGACATGAATTTTTTTAATAGTGGGCTTGTGGATGATCCCGTTACAGATTTACCGCTTGATCAGAATGATTTTGAATATGAGGAAGATATACAGTCAATTTATACCTCCATTAACAAAAAGATCAATGATAAATGGAATGTTCAATTAGGTATGCGTTTAGAAATAACTAGAACAACTACATTCTCAAAAAATTTAGAACTTGATATAGATAATGATTACTCCAAACTATTCCCTACAATGTATCTTTCCCATAATTTATCGGAGAGTTCGATTTTGTCATTCAGTTATAGTAAACGTATTGAAAGACCAGGTTTTTTTGAGTTAAATCCTAATATTTATTACAACAGTCCTTTTCAAAGCATCGAAGGAAATGCCTTTTTACAACCTGCATTTATTGATAACTTTGAGTTGACGCACACATATAAGAATTTATCAACTAAATTATATTATAGCAGTGAGGATAATTTGTTCGCCCAAGTACCACTGCCTAATTCTGATACTAATGTAATAAGGGTTACCAACAAAAATTTTACAGATACCAACCGTTTTGGGTTTTCCGAAAACTATATTTTTGATGACATATCTTGGTGGTCAAGTAATAACAGTTTTGACTTAAATTATTCAATGTCAAAATTTGATTTAGAACAAGAAGAGGAAGATCGGAAAGGGTTTAGAGCTTCTATTTCAACTGATAATGATATTTATTTAAACACTAATAAAAACCTTCTGTTAGGCTTGAATTTTTGGTATAACTTTCCAGGGGTTGATGGTATTTTTGATACAAAGCCGGCTAGTTCGCTTTCCCTGTCATTACAGTGGTTGTTGTTCAATAAAAATATGAATATCACTTTTAGGGCAAATGACATCTTTAAATCTTCCATCGATGCTGTGGAGTCTAGGGTAAATGGGGTTTTTCAAACGGGTCGTTATTACTATGATAGTAGGTACCTACAAATTTCATTAAGTTATAAATTTGGGAACAATGATATAAGTGTAAAAAAGCATGGCACCGGTAATGAGCAAGAAAAAGAAAGAATACTAAATTAGAATTGTGTTTAAATTAGCACTTTTCAATTTTGCAATTCACCTTAATTATGTCAATAAGTAGTAACACAATTATGGGGCTTCCCGCAAACGGTTTATGTACCCTTGGTTTAGCTACGCCCAAAACAGGAATGTACCATTAAATTTAGAGACATGAAAAGAAGTAGTTTCACGGAGGTCCAAGTGATCAAGATTATAAATCAGCACGAAGAAGGCATTCCAGTGAAGGAGTTGTGTAAGGAACATGGCATAAGTGTTGCCACATTCTATAATTGGAAGGGCAAATATGCAGGTATAGATACCTCACAACTAAGGAAATTAAAGGAAATGGAAGTGGAATTATCCCGCTATAAGCAGATGTACGCCGAGCTGGCCCACCAAAACTATACTCTGAAAGAACTAATCGAAAAAAAGTCCTAGGGGTCTCATTTCTTTTTTTTGCAACGAAGCATGCACTGAAAGAATCCTTCTTTATTTAATTTAAATCCGAGCTCATTGAAGTTTGACAAGAAATGTGGTATTGATAAGATGCTTAAGAAATCAATCAAAGAATCATTTCTTGTCTATTTGGATTCCCTCGACTCCCGACTCGGGACTGACTTCTCCATTTAGCTACACGTAGCTTTGGAGACCTCCCCCAGGTAAAGGCATCTTCTTTATTAATCAAAATGAAACTAAAAAATGTTGGAGAGAACTACTTTGTAAATATTTGCTTATTAAAAGCCATTTTTAAGCTCTTTAAACATTCTCTTGTTGTCTATTATTTCCCCGCCTTTTATCTAAAGAAAGTGCAACGCACTTACTAAAAGTGATATATTTAACTTCTATAAACCTATTTTTAATTAGAATGAGGTTTTTAGACGAACTGACGTTGGCAACAATTAAGAGAACCTTATGGCATTGACAAATCAAAATGTAAGTTATACTGCTTTCCTGAGCCTAGATGCTGGTAATTCAACGGGGTCAGGATTTCATTTGACGACTTACACTCTGTTGCCTATATTATAAAATCAAAAAATGGATAGAACTCAAATTGGTCAGAAACGATGTCAAATATTCAATTCCCTTGCAAAATGTTGCTTGAGTTTTTCAGCAGACCCTATATAAACTACCAACTATAAACAAACAGATACGATGTACAGAAACCATATGTTGACCTTGTTGATTATGCTAATTGCCTGTTCGCTCGGCTATTCTCAAGAACAAATAGTATATAAGCAAATTGATTCGACCAAATTGTTTATGGAAGTATACCTACTTGAAACAATGGAGACGGGAAAAAAATACCCTGCCATGGTGTTCTTTTTTGGAGGAGGTTGGAACGATGGCTCCATCAAACAATTCGAGCCACATGCCAACTATTTTTCTAAAAGAGGTATGATTTGTTTTCTTGTTGATTACAGAGTAAAAAATCGACACCAAACCACCCCGTTCGAGTCTTTAAAAGATGCCAAATCGGCTCTACGGTTCATTAGGGAAGAAGCAGACGAATGGTATGTTGATCCTTCAAAGATCGTTGCGGCTGGTGGCTCCGCAGGTGGCCATCTGGCAGCAGCTACAGCAATACTAAATGATTACAATGAAAATACCGACACTATGTCGGTAAGCTGTATTCCTAATGCCCTGGTGCTTTTTAATCCGGTTATTGATAATGGGCCTGGGGGCTATGGCTATGATAGAATTGGTGATGACTACAAAAGCTTTTCGCCTCTTCACAATATAAAAAATGGAGCACCACCAACTATTTTGTTCTTGGGAACTAATGATGATCTAATACCAGTGGAAACGGCTACCTATTATCAAAAAATAATGGAGAAAGTTAGCAGCCGGTGTGAGCTTCGTTTATATGAAGGACAAGGTCACGGATTCTTCAATTATAAAAACCTTGAGTACTATAAAAAAACAGTTGCTGAAGCTGATGAGTTTCTACAATCACTCGGTTACCTTAACAGGGAACCAAAAATAGAAATTGAATAGAAACAGTTGTAGCACACCATATACCAAAAAGTGCTGAAGTGCTTCATGAAATGGGTTTTTATCAGATTACAACTTCAGTTCGGTTTAAGGGGGAGCTTACTTACAATAGACTTCTCGTCTCTCGGCCATTTCGAGCTCCATGAAACTTAATACCATAAAAAAAGCCCCTTGTTTCCAAGAAGCTTTTCCCTTTGTACAGGCGGAGAGACTCGAACTCTCACACCTTGCGGCACTAGATCCTAAGTCTAGCATGTCTACCAATTCCATCACGCCTGCATCTGTTGGATTTATAGATTCCCATCTTACTATTATAACCACGGAGACCCTAACGTTTCAGGGCAACCCCCACACCTTGCGGCACTAGATCCTAAGTCTAGCATGTCTACCTCCCGAGACTTCGGGACCATCACGCCTGCATCTGTTGGATTTATAGATTCCCATCTTACTATTATAACAACGGAGACCCTAACGTTTCAGGGCAACCCCCACACCTTGCGGCACTAAATCCTAAGTCTAGCATGTCTACCTCCCGAGACTTCGGGACCATCACGCCTGCATTATCCGTTTAAAACGGGTTGCAAATATATATTAAAAATTCAATTCTATAAATAATAGATGCGCAAAAGTTCTTTTTGTAATTTTAACTTGCGTTAAATCGAAATCTTGAATGCTAGATCCAAAAGAATATATCACCCAACATAAAGACCGTTTTATTACCGAACTTATTGAATTATTGAAGATGCCGTCGGTCAGTGCAGATCCGGCTTTCGCACAAGATGTTTTGGCTACTGCCGATGCCGTCAAAAAGGCCCTTCTATCCGCAGGGTGCGACCTAGCGGAGATTCATGAAACCAACGGCTACCCCATTGTTTACGGCGAAAAAATAATCGACGCCTCTTTACCAACGGTGCTCGTCTACGGCCATTACGATGTGCAACCTGCCGACCCCCTGGAGCTTTGGCATTCCCCACCCTATCAACCGGTGATCAAGAAGACTGCCCTTCATCCTGAGGGGGCCATTTTTGCCCGAGGCGCTTGCGACGATAAAGGTCAAATGTACATGCATGTGAAGGCGCTGGAATTTATGGTCAACAATGACCAGCTACCCTGCAACGTGAAATTTATGATCGAGGGCGAAGAGGAAGTAGGCAGTAACAACCTGGCCGTTTATGTGGCGAACAACAAAGAGAAGCTCGCAAATGACATTATCCTGATCTCCGATACGGGCATGATCGCAAACGATGTGCCTTCCATAACAACAGGCCTGCGGGGCCTTAGCTATGTAGAAGTTGAGGTCACCGGCCCGAACCGGGACCTGCACTCCGGACTTTACGGCGGGGCAGTGGCCAACCCGATAAACATCCTCGCCAAAATGATCTCAAGCCTGCATGATGATAACAACCATATTACCATTCCGGGTTTTTACGATAAGGTCGAAGAGCTGTCGATCGAAGAGCGGGCCGAAATGGCCAAAGCTCCCTTTGTGCTCGATGCCTATCAAAAAGCCCTGGATATCGAGTCGGTCTATGGTGAAAAAGGATACACTACCAATGAACGGAACGCCATTCGCCCTACCCTTGATGTTAACGGGATCTGGGGCGGATACATCGGGGAAGGGGCCAAGACCGTAATTGCGAGTAAGGCCTACGCCAAAATATCGATGCGCCTGGTACCCCATCAAGACTGGAACGAAATTACCGAACTCTTCAAAACCCATTTTGAAGGCATCGCCCCTAAGGGCGTAAAAGTGAAGGTAAAACCCCATCACGGTGGGCAAGGTTATGTCACCCCCATAGAAACCATTGGCTATCAGGCGGCTTCAAAAGCCTACGAAACTACTTTTGGTAAAAAACCGATTCCGCAGCGCAGTGGTGGTAGCATTCCCATAGTGGCGCTGTTCGAAAAAGAACTTCAAAGCAAAACGATTTTGATGGGCTTTGGCCTGGATAGCGATGCCATTCATTCGCCCAACGAACATTTCGGGGTTTGGAACTTTTTAAAGGGCATTGAAACCATACCTTATTTTTATCAGTACTTTACCGAGATGAGTGCTTCTTAAATAGGCCGTGACGTGTTTTGGGGCCGTGTTGTCCGACCCTTAACTATGACCCCATAACTCATGTCTTCTTAACGTACTTGGTAAGAATAACGATCTGTTGACCATCAACCTTACCTTCAATATATTCGGCATTCTCATGATCTAAAGAAATTCTACGCACGGCGGTGCCTTGTTTGGCGACCATGCTGGATCCCTTTACCTTTAGGTCTTTTATGAGCACCACATTATCGCCATTTTCCAAGATTACGCCATTGGCATCCCTATGGATTACCATGTCGTTCTCAGCTAGTCCTTCGCCTGTGGCTTTCGCCCAATGTAAAGTGGTATCGTCCAAATACATCATATCTAACAAGTCTTTGGGCCATCCTTCAGACTTTAAGCGTTGTAGCATGCGCCAGGCAACGACCTTTACGGCATCATGTTCGCTCCACATGCTATCGTTCAAGCAGCGCCAGTGGTTAGGATCGGTGATATCAGGATTCTCAATTTGAGAACTACATGTTTCACAAGCCAAAAGGCTGTTGTCGATACCCCGTATGGACACAGGAGGAACTTCGAATTCCTTCAAACTGGTATTTGCCGAACATAGCTCACATTGGTTTCCACTTCTTTTCTTTAATTCTTCAAGAACGCTCATATCTTCCTTTCATTTGGGTTGCAAACATAGTGTTTTCTACAGTTAAGCTAGTTTGTTGAGTAAGCCTCTTTTAGTCCAACTTCATGATTATTGCTACTTGCTTGATAACTCATACTTCAGAAGACCTTAACAGATTTTGCCCCATGTACTATTCCCCATAATTTTCCGTTATGAACAGACCTACTATGCAAACTTGTTTCCCATGTCGATTTCAAAGCAAAAAACCTCGCTGTTTTTCGGGTTGAGTATTTCCGCTACCGTACTCGGAGCGCTTTTAAATTTCACTTTTTGGCCCTTACTACTTTTAGGAGTTACGGGCATGGTGTTCTTCCATACCGTTCAACTTGTTCAAAAAGAACATCGCTTGCTTCTTGATTATGCAAGACAGCTGCTTATTGTTTCCTTTTCAAGCAACTATGTGTTCAGCTTTTTCAATTTCCCCTATATGGATATACTTCTATTGCTTACGAAATTGGCCGTTATTGCCTTTCTTTTACTATACGTCAAAAAAATCATCGTATCCCTTCAAGAAATCACACAGAACAATACCATGCTACTAAGCAGTTTTAGTAGAGAAGACCTATCGTGCATACTTGCCGACCTCGCTACGGTGTACATTGTAATAGCCTCTTTGTTCAAAGTACTTCATTGGGAAATAGGAATCATAAACAGCAATCTATTGTTGGTTATAGGTCTTTTCACTGCTATGATATCTATCTTGGCCAGTGCCAAAACCGCCAAGGAGGTTTAAATTTGTCTTTCACCGCTTTTTGTACTATCTTGAGGACTACATCTTCTTCCTAGGAGCGGACATATTATCGAGATGGTCAATCGGATCAAGCAGAATAACATCTCGAAAAGGAAACAGTTCAAGGGTGACAACCGTGTTCTGATGCACACTGAAAAATCAAAAACAGTTACCGAGTATACCTTTCCCATGGTATCCGAAACTTAATTTGAACCCTTTAACGCAGAAATTCGGGAAAAATCCCTAGTCGGTAAACGGGATTCATTTTTCATACTTCTTGCCTCTTTTGTGCTTGTAACCCTAATTTTTATGGGGCTTTACAAACTTCTTTAACAGCACTTTCAATGGACGCTGCGTTAAATTATACTCTACACTTGTAGAATTTAAATATTTGTTCTATGTTTGTAGAATACTTTCTAAAAACACAGCACATGCAACTCTCAAAATCGGAAGAAGAACTGATGAACATTCTCTGGAAGCAAAAAAAGGCCTTCATGAAAGAACTGTTGGATGCTTACCCTGAACCCAAGCCGGCGACGACCACCATTGCCACCCTACTGAAACGGATGCAGGACAAAGGTTTTGTGGGGTATCAAACCTCATCAAGATCCAGGGAGTACTATCCTTTGGTAAAAAAGAAGGACTATTTCTCAAAGCATGTTAACGGACTCATCAAAAACTTTTTCAATGATAGTCCGGGGCAATTCGCTTCCTTTTTCACACAAGAGACACATCTTAGCAAAGAAGAACTGGAAGATTTGAAAAAACTCATCGATAACGAACTTAAAAAACGATAGTCATGCTCATGTACCTGCTGAAATCGGGGGCCTGCCTGGCCATTCTACTCTTGTTCTACCAACTTTTTTTGGAAAGGGAAAGTATACATGTATTTAAACGATACTACCTTTTGGCGGCATTGGCGCTTTCGTTCGTGGTTCCGGCAATCGTCTTTGTTGAGTACATTGATATTGAACCCATGCCCGAAATGTACCCTGTACGCGCCCAGGTAACGCAAACGCCGGAAATAGTGCCGATCGATCCTGTAACCGACCAAGATATGCTCAACCTTCCGAGAATCTTCGGGTGGATCTATGCATTCGGCGTATTTCTTTTCGGATATAAGTTCTACAGAAATCTTCGCTTGATTGTTCAAAGAATCCGCAAAAACCCGAAATACAGGTCAAACACGATAACCAAAGTACTATTGAATGAACTTATCGCGCCCCATACATTTTTCAGCTACATTTTTTTGAACAGAGAAAAGTTTACCTCAAATCAAATTCCACATGCCGTAATGTTACATGAAGAGGCCCATGCCAAACAAAAACATAGTCTTGATGTACTCATAATCGAAGTACTACAGGTGATTTTTTGGTTCAATCCACTCATTTTTTTAACAAAACGCTGCATAAAACTCAACCATGAATTTTTAGCGGACCAAGCTGTTGTTCACCTCGGAGTGCCACCAGTAACGTACCAGCATATACTGTTAGCATTCTCATCAAATGCCCTGGCGCCCCAATTTTCAAATTCAATCCATTATTCATCAATCAAAAAACGATTTACGGTCATGAAAACAAAAACATCAAAAAAATCTTTCCTATTAAGAACTTTATTGCTTCTTCCATTACTTACCGTATTACTTTTTGGATTTAGCGAAACAAAAATCATTCTAACGGAAGCTGTGCTTAACATGGAGTCCATAGAGCCAAATGAGGCAGTAGGTTCTTTAGAGCAAGAAGGCGCGACAAAAAAAGAATTGGCAGCGTACAATGCATTGGCCACAAAATACAACAAGCAACCAAAAGAGAGTAGGGTTGTTCCTAATTCAGATTTGAAAATTCTCGAGAATATCTATGGGAAAATGTCATCAGATCAAAAGGAGGCAGCGTTAGCTTTTCCTGAATGTTCGCCAAATCAAGACGGCGCCTCGCGAAAAGAAATGGCCGAATACAACAAACTCGCAAAATACTATAACGACATGCCCAAAAACAAGATGAAAATCTTGAAAAAGGATGTCGAGCGTTTGGAGTATATCTACGCATTAATGTCAGATAAACAAAAAACCGATTCAGCACCTTTTCCTGATTTTCCCGAGCCGACATCTCCACCAAAGGCGCCTAAGGAACCAAAGGAAGTAAAAGCTCCGAAAATGATGAAGGGTGAAAAAAGTAACATTCCACCTCCACCACCGCCTTTTGCACCGCCAAAAGACCGAAAAAATCATTCGGAAGAACTTTTAATCGCGTACGATGAATTCCAAAAAGAAGGAGAAGCTTACTTCGAAGCAGTAACGGCATTTACAGAAAGTGGTGAGGTTACTACAGATGAGTTGCATAAAATGTATGAAGAAGTTATGGTCTTGTATGATGATTATGTTGAATTGGCAGCGAAAGAAGGTCTAATGACCCCGCGGCCGAGAACTGCTCCCCAGGCGAAAATGGAAGAAGCCTTGAAGGAAGCGCAAGAAAAACAACGTCAAGTAGAAGAGGTAAAACTAAAGGAGCGGGAAAAAAAATGGGTTGAGCAGGAAGCTAAACTGAGAGAACAGGAAATCGCCATCGAGCAAGAAGAAATAAAACTGGAAAAGCAAGAAATACTACTGCAGGTCCAGGAGGAAAAGTTGATAGAGCGGGAGATAAAATTGCAAGAAATGAAAGAGAAGCTTCAAGTTCCTACTCCCCCACTTCCACCAGAACCAGTTTCTCCCTTGGACCACATCATAGAAATGGCCAAAAAAGGGGCTGCCTTCTACTACGAAGGAAAAGAAATTACTTCAGACAAGGCCATTGAATTGCTAAAGAACAATGATGCGCTCAATATCGATTCTAGTGTATCCAATACCAAAAGACCTATAGTTAAAATATCAAAAGAACCCATCGTTATTGAAAACTAAAAAACACCCAGATTAGCTTAAAGCCTTCCTTTGGAAGGCTTTTTTTTGTAACAAAGCCAAAGTGGCACATACTAATACCATCTAAAAGCAAGTTACCCTTTTAGAGACATTCATCAATCAAATCATCATCATGCTGCAATCTTTCTTTATTCTCTGCTCTGGGGCAGACTCCGTCATTCTAAAAACCTGTTCTGAAGGCGAACAGAACAAATACGCCGGTATTGGTGCTACCGTATTCTTTACGGCCGTGATGGCATTTATTGCCAGTAGTTACGCCCTTTATACGGTTTTTGACAACCCCTATTCCGCTGTTTTCTTCGGCTTCGTGTGGGGACTTTTAATCTTCAACCTGGATCGTTTTATTGTATCTACCATTAAAAAACGCAATAGCTTCGGTAACGAATTCTTGCAGGCAACGCCCCGGATCGTCTTGGCCGTGATCATTGCCATTGTGATTTCAAAACCGTTGGAGATGAAGATTTTTGAAAAGGAGATCAACCAAGTGCTGTTAGAACAGAAAAACGAGATGACCCTGGCCAACAAAGCTCAGTTGGCCTTGCAATATGCCCCCAACGTTGAAAAGTTGAACCAAGATATCACGGCCCTAAAATCAGAAATTACCACCAAAGAAGCTGAAACGAACGCGCTGTACAATACCTACATAACAGAAGCCGAAGGTACTGCCGGTTCAATGCAATTGGGCAAAGGGCCCGTCTACGAAGAAAAGCGTCAAAAACACGATGCGGCTCTGGCTGAACTACAACTGCTGAAACTGGGCAATACCGAAAAAATTACGGGAATCGAAGCTCAGATAAAGAACCTCAACTTAGAGTACGCCGATGTGGTCAAAAGCTCGCAACCCATCATTGATGGTTTTGATGGACTCATGGCCCGAATCACCGCATTGGATCAATTGCCATGGCTACCGTCCTTCTTTATCTTCCTACTATTTCTTGCCATAGAGACTTCGCCCATAATCGCAAAGCTCTTGGCACCAAAAGGGGAATACGATCTGAAGCTGGAAGATGAAGAGAGTGCACTGGCGACATGGGTAAGCCAAAAAGTGCGACAGCGTGAACAATTATTGGCAACGGATACCTCGCTCAACGAAAAAATATATGGCGAGATTGCGGAAGAGGAAGCCGTTTATGCCTACAAGAAACAAAGGGCCGAGGAACTACTCAAACTTCAGGCCGATGCCTTTCACGACCTTCAGGTAAAGACCTTGTAAGATAGGCAAGGCAGAAGGTAACTTAAGACAAACGAATCAATACTTACTTAAAAAGGTCTGCACCGTGGTCAAGATTTTTTTGAATTGGGCATTGGAACTTGAATCGCCAAGCGCCAACTTCTCTTCATGGCGTTCGGCGAAGATAAAGGCCGCGTTCATTCCCAAGAAACTAAGTACGAACTTTAGTTTAGCTACCAGTTCAGCGGCGGTCCTAGGTTCGTCCAGCTCCATATGGTACAGATATACCACGTAATCGGTGGTGAATTCTTCCTTTAGCGTGCTTATAAACTGGTGCTGAAACTCTAGATCAGTTGCCGCCAAGGTTTGAACAAACGACATATCAGGAAGTTCTTCCAAGTGTTTTTCAGTTGTCTTCATATTGGATCTGGAATTGAAGAACCAATGAGTCCGCTAATGAGCCTACCCTGATCGGTTCGCAAACGTATTTATGCACTGATCTAAGATTCTCATTCGCCAAAATAGTACCCTTTGTCCTCTAGTTTTGACTTAAATAAAGCTAGTTCAGATCAATTCATCATATCAAATGTAAGTATTTAGCTACATTTATTTTGATTATTGTTGTGAATTTACCTCAACTGTATGCCTGCATCAAGAATCTTAAAGTCATTGCAGAACCCCAATCGACCCCAATGTGTTATAGGGTGGCATACTACTGAAATTTAAAGGCTTTTACACATGTTTCACTCTTTATCGGAATCTCACATGTTATAGCTTTTGTCTCATTTACACCAAAACGGCCTTGTATACGCCTGAACATTTCAACATTGAAAAAAGAGTTGGTGATGAACGATCTTTCGAACATTTGCTTTGCCAGATCACGGCGCATAAGCTTTGCCTTGCAAAAGAACTCGGTACCCGGCGAACCCAATATTTTGCGTGCCAAAAAATTAGTGCCTTTGTACACTACTTTGTTGAGAAAAACGAGTCCTGCCTTACAATCAACTGAAAATCCGTTCACCACTTTTAGGTTCGAGTTTTCGATGGCTTTAACAAGTACGTCGAAATACCTGTAATCATTGCAAAAAGACAGGTCTAAATATCCTATTAAATCAAGTTGTTGGTATTTTGTCAAATACAGTACCCCTTGACGAATCGCCTCTGCCCTTCCCACCTCGGCATTGCAGTTGTATATGGTGATGCCGGCCTCGTTTTCCTGTTTTAGGGAATACAGAATTTGCAATGTATTATCCGTACTTCCTGCATTGACAAAACATAAATGGTAGCCTATATTATTGCACGCAAAATCTCTAAGGGCGTCACTTAACAATAACTGCTCGCTATTATAACAAGGTATGACGATGCCTACCCCGTTTTTTTGAATCATACTCGAAGAGGTCAAACGGAGATTTCGGTCATCCATACGAGGTGCTCCAATGATCCCTTTGATCCGCAGCGCCATTTCGTCTAAAGTTGCCGGTTTATTCAAATAGTCGTCAACCCCCAGGTCGAAATTCATGTTGATTATCTCTTGGTTGGTATTTCCTGACATTACCAAAATTGGTGTTTCCCTTTTTAAGAAAAGCCGAATGTACTTGACAACTTCCATACCTGTGCATTCTGTAAGTTGTTTCCCTGTCATTTCGGGCATGTTCATGTCCAATACCACCAGATCGGGGTTAAATGTATTATACAGTTTGATACCTGACTCCGTTGACATGGCGGTCGCAACTTGGTACCCCAAGGCCGTCAAGTGCTTCTTTACAGATAGTAAAACCAATTGTTGGTCATCAATGGCTAGTATTTTCATAGGTTAATTTTGGTATAAATTACTGCTTCAGGCGCTTCGTTAGCTTCGATACATGCATCAAAACCCCGAATTTAAGGCAGCAAAAAACGTATATTAACACTTTGATGTTAAAATGCTGTTTGGTGTCGGCGAACGGAAGGTTTAACAAGCTAACAAATCGTGCAATAACCGCAAACAAGGGGTATTAGCCTGTACTAATTACCAATATCAAGAAGTTTACAAAAGGTTCAAACGACGCATAAGTTCAGGTCTATTCGATCGGCTGATGGGAATAACATTTTTTTCGATCAGTACGCTATTATCCTCTATATCAATAATCTTGGTAAAATTGATGATGTAAGACCGGTGTACCTGCAGAAACATTTTCTCCGGAAGTTTCTCCTTGATCTTCTTTAGGGTGGTATGAACGCGATATGAACTACTTACCGTCTTGATATCTATATAATCCCCTTTTGCCTCGATTACCGTAATCTCATCAAGCTTGAGCTTGATAAGCCGATGGTCAATATTGATATAAAGGTCGTTACCGGTTACCGATTCCCCGCCTGCATTACCGCTTACTTGCGGCGCCTTTATTTCAGAGTTCTTTATTTTCTGTATTGATTTCAGAAAGCGTTCAGAAGTAATGGGTTTCACTAAATAATCTACGATCGCTTCGTATTCATATGCTTCTATGGCGAAAGCGGTATCTGAGGTAGTCAGTACAATTTTAGGCGGGTTTTTCAGAGTCTGAACGAAGTCCATCCCCGAAAAGCCGGGCATGTGAATATCGAGAAAGACCACATCGATGTTCTGGTGGTTCAAAAATTTGATGGCCTCGATAGCGTTGTCGAATTCTTCGATGACATCCAATTCGGCCGCCTTCGAACATAGTTGGCCAATAATGGCCCGTGCCGCGGCCTCGTCGTCAATTATAATACAGGTCATGTTTAGATGGTATTAATGAACTTCTGCATGACCACTAAAATACTAATAAAATCGGATTGTTTACCTGCGTTACCTTCACGCAGTTCTTCTTCATGGCTATTGGCGATTTTATAGGAGTCGGTGAGGCCCAATATATTGATCTTATGCTTGAGCTTGTGAACATCCTCTGAAGCCTCCCTTAATCTACCTTTATCGATATTATCTTTGTATTGCATCACTTCTAGAGGTAATTCTGTTCTAATAATATCAATGAACTGATTTTGAAAAACCAGATCGTCACCTGCTAAATCTTTGATATAGTTTAAATTCGGTTCTTCCACGGTATTATTTTTTAAGGGTAAAAAAGAAGGTAGTTCCTTTATTTTCTTCCGATTCTATCCAAATATCACCCTCATAAAAATTGATTATTTTTTTTACAAGTGCTAATCCGATCCCTGTAGCATTAAAATCATTTTCAAGTTTATTGAACATTTCGAAGATGCTAGACCTGTGTTTCTCGGCTATTCCTTTTCCGTTATCGGAGCAACTGAATCTCCAAAATACATCGTCTTCTTGAAAATCGATCTTTATGACACCAAGATCCCGGTGTTCGGTGGCGGTAATGGCATTCGTTATCAAATTGGTAAAAAGCTGTTCGATCCTATAGTTATGCGCATAAAGTACCGGTAGATTGGCACAGAGCCTTATCGTTATGTGCGGGGGCAAATAAACTGTGCTCTTAATTTCTTCCAAAAGTTCACGAATGTCAATATGCGCCTTCTCTTCTTCAAGCGTTTCAACTGTCGCATGTTTTAAGATATTTTCTATGAGGCGATCCATTTTATTCAAATTCTGCTCTATCAAGGTGCAATTGGTCACACTTTCTTCTGAAAAATTAATTTTTTCCACTTCAACTATCCAGCTCATCAAGGCACTAATATTGCGAATGGGGGACTTTAAATCGTGTGATACTGCATGTGCATAATTATTCAAAGACTCGTTCTGCGCCTCTAAATCTTTCAGCAACACATTTTTTTCCGCTGTTATTTCGGCAATTTGATTGGCAAGATTACCGATATGAGCCGATAACTTTTCAGCATCGATATGAGTTGTAGCCCCATACCTAAATTCACTTTCAGGGTCGACCTCTGAATTCAGACTATTCATTGCTTTCTCAAGAGAAGCCAATACCCGTTGTTGTCGCTCCGCTTCTTGGTTTATTGCTTCTTTGGCCTGTTGCAATTCTTCTGAACTGATCTTTGTCGCACGCTGCATCATCGACAACTTATCATCAAAGTTTTCATAAGATCTGCTGACTACATCTAAAAAAGATCGGAAACCCTGAACTTCGGCGAGGTTCTGGGGAATGTGTTTCCTAATCTGTCTTAAAAGCAATGGGTGCATTATTCGCTGAATAAGGTTAGGGTCATGGTCTGATTATGCAATCGGCAGTTATCGCCACCAGCAAATGGTGCCATCTCACCATAGGAATAAAACCCGGAAACCACGGCATCCGCTCCAATGATGGAAATGACTTCCTCTACCTCTTCCTCGGTTCTTTGGTCCATCACCAATTTTCGGCCAACGCAACTGATCAATAGGGCTAAACCAGGGGCCTTTGTTCTGTTTCTCATGGCGAACTCCGCCGCCTTTCGTGCACCACTTGCAATATCGTCTACCGTAGACATCATTAATTGTACTTTTGAGCCTTCGGGCACATCACCCGCAAGAATCATCGCGTTCTCATTTTCATCGATATTCAAGATCGTTCTCACTATGGCGTTCTGCTCTTTCGAATTTTTTACACTCAAGGGGTATAATAGGGCAGATTTAGGTAATTCCAGCGCCTTTTCACCAAGATAGGCCTTATAGAGATCAAGGGCGGGTTTTCCGTCTAGCTCATAAAGTACATTATACTTCGATTTGGTTATTATGCGTTCGGGTCCAAAAGCGGTCCAGCCGCCATAATTTGCGCTGGTAATTTCAAAGCATTTACCATAAAAACCGATGGCGACCACCTCACCTACCCTTGGATCATCATTATAGGCGGAAAGGGTTTTTTCAAATCGATCATCATCTCCGCACAGACCACCGCTCAGACCAATGTTCTTGTTCTTGTTTAGTTCAAGCCCTTTTATCAATGAACTTCCGTTCACCGAGCTTCCATCGGAGATTATAAAAAGATGTTGCAGTTCGGTTAGGGGAAATTCGCTCATCAGACTTTCCCCTAATTTGGCGTCATCATTTTCAAAATCGGCAACGTTTCGCCGTTTTACCAAAAAGGTACCCCTTTCAAACTCGATCGCGGTAAGTACTACACTATTCTCATAGACCGATTGGTCCAATATCTCCCCCGAAGTGCTGCCAAAAACAATGTGCCCTGAAGGAAAAAGTTGTTTAACCTCTGTAAAAAGGCCAACTTCTTCAAGCGCAAATCGATTTCCGAACACAAGCACCAAAGGATTTACCAAGGGTATTGGATCGGCTATGAACTCGAATGCTGCGCCTGCTACCTTTACGGCTTGAACGGTCTTCATATTTTAAGGGAACAAAATCCTTTACTAAGCGAAAAATGGAATTCTGTTCCCTCACCTATTTCACTCTCTACCCATACCTCTCCTTCATAGCGGTCCACAATTTTCTTGACAATGGATAGACCTATACCCGTAGACCTTTCTTTATTGCCGATCGATTGGAATATTTCAAATATCTTTTTATGGTATTCCTTAGGGATACCGACGCCATTGTCTTTTACGGTGAAGATCCAATGCGTAGTGTTCTCTCTATGTAAAACCTCAACAAGGCCCTTTTCCTTTTCGATATGTACCACGGCGTTTCCGATAATGTTCTGAAACAATTGATGCATTTTGGTGGCATCGGATAGTATGGTAGGTAATGGCGACGGAACCGATAGGGTAACATTACTTGGTATGAATATGCTTTCACCAACTTTTGTAATGATTTCATTAAGGTCTACTTCATTATTTTTAAGTTCTGAACTATTAGCAGTTGAATATTCTAAAATTCCATTGATCAACTTGTCCATTGAGGCTATCTTCTCTTGCATCAACTGTAGGTTATGGTTGCCCGACTCATCAAGAATATCTTTATAATCTTCTTGGATCCAAGTGGCCAAGGCGCTAATGCTGCGTAAGGGAGATTTTAAATCGTGCGAAACGATATGCGCATATTCTTGAAGCCCCTTATTGCTGTTCTCAAGCTCTTTCATCAAGCTTTCCTTTTGATGCTCGAGCAGCTTTTGATTTGTAATATCTAAATGGATACCGATAGATCCAATTACATTTTTATGAATATCATATCGTGGTGCGCCACTGATCAGCCAATACTTTTTGCTTCCCAGTTTATCCCTTACTTCGATCTCATAGGAGTCCGATATGCCCTTTAGTCTTTTTTTGCTCGATTCTTCTATAATGGTTTTCCCGTTGGTAACAAGTAGCTCGGTAGCATTTTTGCCCAAAAGTTCCTTTTCATGGTAACCGCTCATTCGGCAGAAACTTTGGTTTGCCATTTGAATAACATCATCAACATCGACCTCCAACAAACCAAGGTTCATGTTCGCTATGATACTGCTATATTTTTGGCGTTCGGCGTTCACTCTTTCTTCCGCCTCACGTTCTTTGGTTATATCTTCAATAAGCGCCACTTCGTACTCGATAGAACCCTTTGTATCCTTTACGGCACTTATCAACGTTCTTGCCAAAACAGAAGTGCCATTTTTCTTGAAATACCTTTTGACAAGTGTAAACTGGTCTAATTTACCTTGCCTCATTTGGTTGCTAAGGTCTTCACTTAGCGCATCATCGTCAGGTTCTGCAATACAGTCGACCTGAAACTTCTTTATTTCATGGTCAGAATAGCCCAGTAAATTCGAAAAGGTGCTATTGGCCTTTACTATTTTACCATCAACCGTCAATAAAATACCTAATGGGGAATGCTCCACAATGATATCCAATTGCTTCTTTTGCTCACTAAGCAATTCTTTGATTTCCATTTCTTGGGTAATATCACGCAAAATACCTTGGGCGGCAATAGGTTTTCGCTGCGCATCAAAAATGAGACTACTGTTGATCTGCACCCATTTTTCTTGTTTATTTTTGTTTATGATTTTTGCGCGGTAATTTTTCAATATCCCAACTTCCAATAAGGATTCCATTGATTCCTTCGTGTATTGTTTAAAGTCGGGGTGTACTATTTTTGCCAGATTGATGGATTCTTTCGTGTGGTCGAACCCCAAAAATTCCTTTGCGGAGGCATTCATATTGATTACGTTGAAACGCAGGTCCATAACCACATAGGGATCGATAATGTTGATGAACGCACTAACTAGGTGGGAAGTTTTTTGGTTTAAAAGATTCTCTAATCTATTGTTAGATTCTTTTAAATGATGCGTAACATCATAAAGCTCCTTAGATTTCTGCTCGAGTATTTGCTCGGCCTGCTGCCTGGCTTTTTTCTGAAGCTCGAGTGCTTTTTTAAGCAGTGTTACCTCGTTACTATCCATGTTGAAGAATATCGAATTTTACTTCGGTACCGTCCTCCTTTATAAGCTCATAGGTAACGGTGGCGGAACTATTGAAGTGTTCAAAACACTTTTCTATAAGTCCGTGCGCCAATCGATACAGCCCCCGTGAAGAAACATAGACCATTGATAAGGAAGTGTCCGTTTTTTCAAGAATCTTAAAGGTTGGAAGTTCGGCATCAGGGTATAGCTTCTGAACATGAACATGAATGTGGTCTTCAATGGAATACAGAAGACCTATAGGAGTGGAATAACTTTTTATAACCTCAGGATGGGCCTTACCAAGGCTGGCGAACAAGAAGTGGCCGAAAGTATGAATTAAGGTACCCGCGTCAATTTTTACGGTTGAACTGAGATTCGTGATCAAGCTTACCATTTCATTAAAATCATACGTGCCGACAGAGGTATAGATACCCTCTGAAGGTAATTCTGAATCTTCAATGATCGAATCTACTACGGCAAGGCCGAACTTAGCTTCGACCATTTCTAAAAACTCGGTAAATATTAATCCTTTCATTTTGTTAAATTATAAAAACAAATGTAGGAATATTATTACTTTGAGAAAATAAAATGTTGTGAATATCAAAATTCTAGTTATGCCTTGACAAGCTCGTTCACTTGCCAATACTCCAATACCTTTTTCAATCTGTCTTCGTAATCTTCATATTTTAAAGGCTTTATGATATAACCTGCAATACCGATCTTATAACATTCCAATAAATCGGCCCTATTTTGAGATGTTGTCAAAACAATGGTGGGCAAATATTTGAAGTTCTCATCATTTTTAAGAATCGTTAAAAATTCGATTCCCCGCATTCTTGGCATATTAAGGTCCAGCAAAATAATATCAGGTAATTTATTGCCTACCTTCAGCATTTCAAGCGCCTCCTCGCCGTTCTTCGCCTCAGTGATATCATGCTTTACTTCGAGCTTTGAAACCGTTCGCCGCATCTTCATCGTTTCGATGAGATCATCTTCAATAAACAGTATTTTCATAAGAATTGTAATTAAGTGAATGCCGAAGTTCAACAATAACGCGAAATATCAGGCTCAAGTATAGCCGATTCGACCATAGGTATAGACGAATGGTAGTTTGGTATCGATTAAGAATCTGTAGTTTGACCTAATTCAAATTTTACGCATTAAGAACGTTAGTTGGCACTTTATGATCTGCACCGTAACCCTAGAATCTATAAATATCAGTTTCACTTTGACGAATATGTAACAATACAAAGACCATCGTTACCTTGGAATAACGTACACTCTACAGGGTGGCCTGCCTTGTGAAATTGGTAAAGAATAGAAAGCCTTGCCGTTTTTGTCGGATAATAAAGAGGGGGGGGTCATTAAACTATATTCAGTGATTTAATATAGTAGGCAGCATATACCACCCAACTTAAGATGCTTGTTTCAATAATTCTTTGGAACAAACCGATATAGGCACCTTCTGGATCGGAGAATAAAATGGCTACGAAAACTAAAGAAACGATCCCGCTAACGAGTGATACCCTATTGAATCTTTTCGCTGAGGAAACACTCATACCGATTAAACTGAACGGAACTACGGCATAGGTAGAAAACCCCATGGTATTATGAATAAATTGCGAGAGACTAGCGTTTTCGGGGTCAGGCCTACAACCAAGATCACAAGGAAAAAACCCGGTCACTATGGTTCCCAGGCCATAAAAAATACCAAATATAATAAAACAAATACCGACCAACCGTGACCTTGGCCAGCACCTTGATGCCGAAAACGCGAACAGGGCGAGCAGCATTCCACTGGCAATGTACAGGTATCTTAGATATTCCGCGTTCGGTATACCTGTGGCGTAACTTTCGCTGATATATTGGCTTATGGGGCTATACCCTTCTATTCGGAGTCCTCCAACGATACTTGCAAAGGCAAAAAGTAAAGCGCCTACTATTCCACTCCAAAAAATAAGTGCTTTTTTCAATTTCAACATACCTTAAAATGAACTGGTTATAAATTTAATAACAGGTAACAAAACCTATTCTCTGCAAACTTCAATTGCCCCACATGCGCTGCCATAGCGAGAAAAAAAGATTTTTTGCATCCCTTTCGAACTTGGGGGTTTCGTGAACTTCGAGTTGGTCTTCAACTTGTTTAAGTTCATACGTAAAGGCAAATTTCTGTTCATCGGCGTTCAAACTGACCAGCCCAAAACGTAGGTCGTTAAAAAAGAGTCCCTTCTCATTTTTAGTGATCGTATACCAACCCTCGGTTATTCGAATAAGACGCTCTACCTTATCATTTGTTTCAAGCGCCCCCAAAAGTTCGTGGTTTTTGGCATAGCTTGTAAATTGAACAGGTTGTGAATCAAAAAAAGAAAAGTTGCCAATAAGATAAGCATTGGCTGTTTCTACGTTTGCGGTCCATAAAAGGGTACTGAACGGGGCGGGACGAATATCCATTTCGGCGTAACTGATATTTTGATCATCGAGGTTCTCTGAAAACTTTTGATAGGCAAGACCCTTCAAAATCAAGGTCAGAACAAGGTAACTACTACTGACGGTCAAACCCAGGCGGTTATACTTTCTACGTTTCGGGGAAGTCTTTTTTTGAAATAGTGCCAAGATCAGAAAAATCAAGAAGGGCAAGGTGTATAACGGATCAATTACAAAGATGTTCTGAAATGCCAATCGCGTACCAAAGGGCCAGAAAAGCTGCGTACCCCATGTGGTGAAGGCATCTAAGATCGGGTGTGTGAACAGGCCCCAGAACATCAACCAAGACCAGTCTTTCCATCGCGCCTCGCTTTTCTGTTCCAATTTCCAGATGAGCCATCCGAAAATAGGGGCGGATAGCACCGAGAAGAAAATAGAGTGGCTAAAGCCTCTATGCCATTCTGTGGCGGTGACCGTATCGACAAAATAACGCGCCAGTACATCCAAGTCAGGAATAGTGCCCGCAATCGCCCCGTACAACATGGCCTTGTTGCCTACTTTCTTTCCAAGAACGGCCTCCCCTACTGCCGCCCCCAGAACTATTTGAGTTAATGAATCCATCCGTT
>JBHJNU010000045.1:0-29466 GCA_050330515.1 Flavobacteriaceae bacterium
TTGATCGTATCGGATAGTATTTCTAGAGAAGCCGCCTTGGAAGAAATGGCGCAGCAAATCTATCCAGGTAATTCACATGTTGAAGATATGGAGTATGTGGCCAAAAAGCTAGGGGTGTCGCTCCAGGAGTTCGAAAACATAATTGAAATGCCGAATAGATCCTACACCGATTATGGCAACAATGAATGGCTTTTCAAACTTGGGTTTAAGATCCGCAACAAATTCTTTGGTTGATTTTTTAATAAATAGGTTTAATAACGGTAGTTTTAAAGGATCATATTGACTGACCCTAAATGGTCCTTTATTTGTCTTTTATCAATAATGTAATGGTTGGAATATCTGTTAAAGTAAGATATGCTACGTTTCAGAATCTCCTGCTTTGGCTGCTCCTTACGGGAGGCGCGATCAAACCATTTTTCACTTATTTTAACTTACCATTTGACTATACGCTGCTAATTTTTTTGGTTGTGGTTGTAGATATTCTTTTCAACATGGCGACCCGTTTCAAAGAGATTCATCTTAACAAAGAAAAGTTATTGATTTTGGGCGTTTTATGGCTATTTTATTTGGCTATTTTGTTCTCATTGATCTATACACCGTCAAATAGTTTTTCCGTTGAAAAGAGTTACTTGTTCTCGATCAACATTTTGTTTTTCGTATATCCTTTGTTCGTTCGCGAATTAAACCTAGTACTGCTTTACAAATTGTTTTTGTATATTTTAGTACCCATTGTAATTTGGTTCATTTTATTTAAGGCACTTTACTTTTCTCCATTGAACAGTGGGTATAACTTGGTGGACGTTAGTTTTTACGAAATCAGAAGGAATTATTTAGGGTTTGGAATGTGCCTTAGCATTTTAACCATTTTACAGATACACTTAAAAAAGTCTTTTTTGATTGGGGCACTTTCAATGGTATTGCTTTTAGGATTAGGCGCAAGAGGGGCTCTCATTTTCTTATTGATTTCACTTTTAATTTGGAAATGGAGGTCAGTTGTGAAACGCGTCATTCGTTTTAAGATAAAACGAAAAATGCTTCGAACTTTGACCGTCGTTTCGATTTTGCTTCCTGTCGCACTGATTACACAATATGAGAAAATAGCGAATTTTTTGTATCTTGGAATTATACGTTTTCAATCTTTGTTTGAGTTGAGTGCTGATCAATCGGTTCAAGGAAGAATAGATCGTTTGTCATTTGCAGTTGAAAATATATTTGGCTCTGTTTCAACTTTGTTATTTGGCAATGGTATTGGTAGTTTTGGTATTCTCTATTCGGGAGAAGATGTACGTGAATATCCTCACAACATATTTCTTGAAATCTTATTTGAATTAGGTTCAGTCGCATTGATCTTATTTTGTGTTTTTATTTTTCTGCCTTTCTTGTTTAAAAGGATCTTGGTTTTTAAGGTTTTGGTAATTTATTTCTTATTGAATGCCTTGAAATCAGGAGATTTGACGGGTCTTTGGTTATTATTCTTTTTTATAGGTTTATTGGTGTTTAATCCGAAAGTTTGTGAAGAAATTACCACTTGAATACAGCTTCTTCCTATTGTATCCTTTGGTTTTGGCACTACCCTTACCGTTGATATCAAGTTCCATTGCCTTGGCGCTTGGTTTTATGAATGTTTTAGTGCTAAATATCGTTCGCGGAACTTTAAAGTCGTTCGTTTTCAAGGGGTTGTTCAATAACATATTAATTGTTTTTGGTGTAATTGTCCTTTCACTCGATATGCTCACATATTCCGTTAGAAGTTTTGGTCTAGAGTTTTTTGTTCGCGACGTTCGTGTCTCCTTTTTAATTGTCCCAATGATGATGTGGCCGATAAGAAACCAGATAAAAAACCTTAAAAAGTATCTTTTGTTTTCTTTAGTTGCTGGGGTTTTACTTTACATTATTTACGCTTTTTGCTATTTAGGGTACTTCTATGGCAGCAACATGACTAGTAGAAGGTTTGAAATTAGCCACTATTTGATTTATGATTTAAGGAAGAACGTTCCAGGGATCTACCATCATACTTATATTGGTATGTATATGACCTTCGCTATTGCAATCCTCCTAAATTATGCGAAGAACAAGTTTCGAATGTTCTTTTTGGCTTTAGCATTTTTCATTCTAGTAAATCAGGTGCTATTTGGAAGCAAACTGACACTAGTTCTCAGCCTGGCTTTGGTAGTTTTCTATACATTTAAATTCGTGAAGGCTAAACTCGCCCCCTTACTTATTGTATTGGTATTAGGTATAGTTGTTTTGAGCACTCTGGTTTTTAAATCAGGCTTGGTAGATTCGCTATCATTTAGCGCCAGTAACCGGATTGAATCATGGCAATGTGCATTAACAGGGTTTTTCGAAAAACCTTTTTTGGGTCATGGAAATGAAGCTTCGGTGATGTACCTGGAAAAGTGTATAACTACAGATGCCGTAAGTTCGCACAATCAATATTTAGAGGAGGTTTTGAATTATGGTCTTTTCGGATTGTGGCTACCCGT
Organism: Flavobacteriaceae bacterium; assembly: GCA_050330515.1. Classification (GTDB taxonomy): domain Bacteria; phylum Bacteroidota; class Bacteroidia; order Flavobacteriales; family Flavobacteriaceae; genus Maribacter_C. The sequence continues at coordinate 2,487 of JBHJNU010000045.1, forward strand.
ATTTTTCGCGATACTTTTACTAAGGCCAAAAAAACCTATTCTTTATACGGTATTAGTGCTTTTGTTCGCAGTTGTCAGTTGCTTCGAAAATACACTTAGTTTGCAGCGGGGCGTGCTCTTCTTTACTTTTTTTGTTTCGATGTTATTGTTTGAAAGTGGCGCTGACAAAGTTGCTTGCGCCCCTTGATTCATATCAACTTTCGCTTTTTCTTGAGGGATAGCTAACCACAAATCATATGTTCATTATTGATTTATAAATCAAAACTAATTTGAAAGAAGCTACAATTTATATGAAAGGTTTTTCTGTTTTTGTAATTTCTAGGTGATTTCGATTTGGACATTGTTTGTATCTTTGAAATCACTAATTGCGACCATTGAATTTGACAGCTCCTGTAAAAATTTGTCACCTTTCCACCGTACACAAGCGATACGATACTCGAATCTATGTTAAGGAATGCCGTACTCTTGCCGAGAGGGGTTATGAGGTTCACCTTGTTGTGGCTGACGGCTTAGGCTTTGAATATAAGAAAGGCATAAATATACATGACATAGGCCGCCCAACCGGAAAGCTTAAGCGAATGCTATTCTTTAGTGGAAAGATTTACAAAATGGCAATGACCATTAATGCAGAAATCTATCATTTTCACGACCCTGAACTATTGAGAATAGGTAATAAATTAATGAAAATGGGCAAAAAGGTCATTTATGATGCCCATGAGGATGTGCCGCGACAGATTTTAACCAAAACTTACATTCCACAGAATGTAGCGAGTTTGGTCTCAAAGCTGTTCGAGCGATATGAAAACAAGATAACATCTAAGCTTTCTGGTATAATTACTGCGACGCCCTTCATCAGAGAAAGGTTTCTAAAAAGGAATCCTATTGTGGTTGATATACAGAATTTCCCATTCATTGATGAGTTCACGTTGATGGATGAAAATATTCTGGCCAAAAAGAAAAATACAGTGTGTTATGTGGGCTCAATCACAAAAGTCAGGGGAATATTGACCATAATAGATGCATTGGAATTTTGTGAGAACACGAAATTATTGCTCGGAGGAAAGTTTGTGACAGAAGAATTAAGACAACAGGCAATTCAAAGTAAAGGTTGGAAAAATGTAATCGAATTAGGATTCTTGGATCGTGAAGCTGTTTCTGAAACTTTAAAGAAATCATTCGCTGGACTTGTAGTTTTGGAACCGACAAGAAGCTATTTAGATAGCATTCCTGTTAAAATGTTCGAGTACATGGCCTCAAGTATTCCGGTAATAGCGTCAGATTTTCCCTATTGGCGGCAACTGATAGGTGAGGAAGGTTGTGCTTTGTTCGTAGACCCCATGAATCCTAAAGCAATTGCAGATGCAATTACTACGTTGGGTAACGATTCTAAGTTAGCGGAGCAAATGGGAATTCGTGGGAGAAAAGCGGTGCTTGAGAAATTCAATTGGGATAAAGAAGAGTCAAAATTACTTGGATTTTATCAGACAATCTTGAATGGCTAAACTCGTCTCCATAATAACGCCAGTCCACAATTCAGAACGGTTCCTGCAGCAAACAATTGATTCTGTTTTGGCCCAGACCTACAAAGATTGGGAGCATATTCTTGTTGACGACTGCTCAACTGACGGGAGTGAAGAGTTAATTAAGGCCTATACATCTACAGATGCCCGAATAAGGTATATCCGCCTAAATGAGAATAGTGGTGCCGGTATTGCTAGAAACAAGGCGATAGAGCAAGCCAAAGGAGATTATATCGCTTTTCTAGATAGCGATGATACTTGGTATCCAAAGAAGTTAGAAAGGCAATTGGAGTTTATGCGGCGACATGGTCATCATTTTACCTTTACCTCCTATGATACGGTTGATGAAGAAGGCAATTCACTGTCGAAAATAACAAGGGTCAAAACCAAGGTTACCTACAAATCGGCCTTGTATAAAAACCCCATAGGTTGTTTGACGGCCATGTATAGTGTTGGATTTTTCGGCAAACAGTACATGCCAAGTATTCGCAAAAGACAAGATTACGCCCTCTGGCTTACGTTGCTAAAAAAAACCGATGGGTATGGATTGGATGAATGCCTTTCTTCTTACAGGTTACGTAGCAACTCCGTTTCCTCCAACAAATGGAAGCTACTTACCTATGAATGGAAAATTTATAGGAAGGTGGAACGACTCTCGTGGGCAAAATCCTTCTTTTACACTGTTTCGGCGGTTATTCTAAAAATGAAAAGCTATTTTTGACTTATAGTAATTAACCACTGCACATGTCTAGGCCGTCCATTTTAAACTCGTTAGAACGACAGTTCATTCTACTGGTAGTCGACATGGTTATCATTCTGTCATCTTTGAACGTCCTTGTCAACCACGCCATTGACAGTGAGTTTATTTCACTTCGTTTCAAGATAGTTGTTTTCGGTTTTGGGGTAATATCGTACCTATCTTTCTCGTATATACTAGAATTTTATCGACTAGATAGGGTATCAAAACGCATTTATATATTGACACAGGGCCTTTACATAGGCGTACTTTTTGTATTTGTTATCTTCATGTTTACCGTACTGGCATATGACGTCAGTTTTTGGAGAAAACCCTTGCTATACTTTTTAGTGTTGACCCCCATCCAAATTGGTTTATGGAGGCTTTTCTTTAGGGATATTTTTCAGATCATACCCATTACAAAGAATGTACTTTACATCTATGATGATGAAACAAGTAAGAATTTCAAAGAAGATACGGGCAAAATAGATGGGGAAGAGAAAAAAACCTTTTATAAGGTGAAGTTAACCTATTCTTTAGATCAAAATAAAAGCCTAAACAAAAAGCTCTTCTTATTGGCAACTGACAAAATAGATGCCTGGATCCTGAATATCAAAAGTTATGATGGCCTTCCGCCCGATATAAAGAACCTAATGTTGCAATCGATATTAAGGGGAAAGGAGGTCATTTCCTATACCACCTTCTATGAAAGCACCTATGAAGCATTGCCATTACGAAGCAATAACGATAGCTTTTATGAGATCCTGCAACTTCGCAATAAGAAAATACGATATCTGAGAACTATTTTTAGTTTCGGTGTAAATTTCGTTCTATCTTTTTTTGTAGGGTTCTTGTTCATACTTGTAACGCCCTTTGTGTGGTTTTTAAACCTTTTTTTTAATAGGGGTCCTTTGTTGTATACTCAAAAAAGGGTCGGCCTGCACGGAAAGGAGTTTAAAATTTACAAGTTCAGGTCTATGGTAGTAGACGCTGAAAAGTCAGGCGCCGCCATGGCTTCAAAAAATGACAGTAGAATAACCCCTTTCGGAAAAATTTTGCGGGTCTTCCGTATTGACGAACTGCCGCAGATCATTTCTGTGATCAAGGGAGATATGCAGTTCATTGGGCCTAGACCCGAGCGTAAGGTATTTGTTAAGGAATTGAATAAACTAACCCCATTCTACAATGCGCGACATTTGATTCGACCAGGAATCACCGGCTGGGCACAGGTAAAATTCAAGTATGGGCAGAATTTAGATGATTCGATACAAAAACTGGAGTATGATCTTTATTATATTAAGAATAAATCGATTACCCTAGATTTGCGCATTATCTTCAAGACGGTTACTACCGTGCTGTTTTCGAGGGGAATATAGTGAACTTGGGCCTAAATGTAGACGTTAGCTCTTTTTAAACCTATATTAAGGTCGTTCGACTGAATTAGTTGGGCAGCAATTTTAGTAAACCTAGTTTTGACCATTCAATTTTTTATACTTTCCGGCGTTACATACATAACATATCCAAAAACATTGAAATACACATGAAACGAATACTTATTACAGGGGCTGCAGGTTTCTTGGGCTCTCACCTATGCGATCGCTTTATCAAAGAGGGATTCCATGTTATCGCTATGGATAATCTAATCACAGGAGACCTGAAGAATATCGAACATCTATTCAAATTAGAGAATTTCGAGTACTACCACCATGATGTCACAAAATTTGTTCATGTACCCGGTAAGTTAGATTATATATTGCATTTCGCGTCACCGGCAAGTCCGATCGATTATTTGAAGATACCGATTCAGACCTTGAAGGTTGGCGCCTTGGGCACCCACAATCTATTGGGATTGGCGAAGGAGAAGGGGGCAAGGATTTTGATCGCCTCAACCTCTGAAATTTATGGAGATCCTTTGGTACACCCCCAAACAGAAGAATATTACGGCAATGTCAATACCATTGGCCCGAGAGGGGTATATGACGAGGCGAAGCGCTTCCAAGAGTCCATTACCATGGCATATCACCGTTTTCATGGGGTAGAAACACGTATTGTCAGAATATTCAATACCTACGGGCCGCGCATGCGACTCAATGATGGAAGGGTGATACCGGCTTTCATGGGCCAAGCGCTGCGTGGCGAAGATCTTACCATATTTGGCGACGGTTCACAAACACGTTCTTTCTGCTATGTTGATGATGAGATAGAAGGTATTTACCGTTTGTTGATGAGTGATTATGCGTTGCCGGTTAATATTGGAAACCCACATGAGATCAGTATTCGCGATTTTGCAGAGGAAATCATCAAATTAACGGGAACGGATCAAAAGGTAATCTATAAAGATCTTCCACAAGATGATCCAATGCAAAGACAACCTGACATTACCAAAGCAAAGGAAATTTTGGGATGGGAACCTAAGGTCGGGCGCGAGGAAGGAATGAAAAAAACCTTTGAGTATTTTAAAACACTCTCTCAAGAAGAGTTGAAGAAAACCGAACATCGCGATTTTACACAAAGGAATAAAAAGTAGCCGTTCTACGATGTTTTATACAGGATTTTAAAACCCCATAAATCGTATACGATTTATGGGGTTTTCTGTAAATAGGCCTATGGCCGCCGTTTTTGATTCGATTTGATGTTCTTTTTAGTGCGCATTTAAAACGTATACCTTTGGTATATTTTTATCGCATATGCAACATTTTTATGGAATAAAAGGACAAGGAATACACTTTCAAAAACGCTTTGCCAGCGACCTACAAAAACAATTTCTTTAAACGCTAGCTGATCATCCGGTTTAAAAAAATGCGACAGCATAGTATGAGGCCATTACAACTAAAAGGTATCAATTTCTAAGAATATAGTTCAAGTTGAACGTAAACCTCTAAGCTACAAGGAACACTTTATTAGATTTTGATGTCTGAAATTTGGCGATAATGGCGATAACATTTCTATTTTTACGGCAAATTTATAAAAATGAACATTCTTATTCTTGGTTCTGGCGGTCGTGAGCATACGCTAGCATGGAAGTTGGCACAAAGCCCAAAGCTGACTAACTTGTTCGTAGCCCCTGGAAATGCGGGAACGGCAGCCATTGCTACAAACATACCAATTGGTGTAAATGACTTTCCGGCAATTAAGAAGGTAGTTTTGGCCCAAAGTATAGAAATGGTTATTGTGGGTCCTGAAGACCCTTTGGTCAATGGCGTACATGATTTTTTTCTGGAGGATCCTGAACTATCCCTTATTCCAGTAATCGGACCTCAAAGGGCGGCCGCCCAATTAGAAGGTAGTAAGGAATTTGCGAAGAAATTTATGCAGCGGCATACTATTCCCACCGCGGCCTATAAAAGCTTTACCGCTGAAAGTTTAGAAGCTGGTTTCATATTTCTTGAAAGCTTAAGGCCGCCTTATGTGCTGAAAGCAGATGGACTGGCGGCTGGCAAAGGGGTTGTGATTTTGCAAGATTTGCAAGAAGCAAAGAACGAATTGCGAACAATGCTGATCGGTGCAAAGTTTGGCTCGGCTAGCACTACGGTGGTTATTGAAGAGTTTTTAGACGGCATTGAGCTCAGTGTTTTTGTGCTCACCGATGGGGTAGGCTTCAAGGTGCTACCGACCGCCAAGGATTATAAACGCATCGGGGAAGGGGATACCGGACTCAATACGGGCGGCATGGGGGCCATATCACCTGTTCCCTTCGCTGACAGTGATTTTATGCAAAAGGTACAAGAACAAATTGTACTGCCCACTATAGAAGGCCTTATAGTTGATAAGCTACCCTATAAGGGCTTTATCTTCATCGGCCTGATAAAGGTTGGTGACGACCCTAAAGTAATCGAGTACAATGTTCGCCTTGGTGATCCGGAGACCGAAGTTGTGGTACCGCGAATCAAAAATGATCTGGTAACACTTTTTCAGGCAGTTGCGAACCAAACTTTAGACGATATTACGTTAGACCTTGATGAACGTACGGCCACCACGGTAATGCTGGTTTCTGGAGGATACCCCGAAGCCTATGATAAAGGAAAGGAAATGTCAGGCTTCGATTCGATCGAAGAATCGCTTGTCTTTCATGCAGGAACTCAATTAAATGAGGGGAAAGTGGTAACAAATGGAGGAAGGGTCATGGCCATTACCTCTTTTGGGGTTGATTTTAAAGAAGCGTTGAAAACATCTTATCAGAGCATTGCTAAAATAAGTTTCGAGGGAATGAATTATAGAAAAGATATCGGTTTTGATCTATGACGCAGGTTAATGAACCTGAAAATTAATTGCCATTTCTGGGTCGCTCAGCATATAAACTTCCCTGCGGAAGCTTTATAAGTAAGAGTGAGAAGTAATACTCTTGTCCTCTTCTTTATTGTCGTCGTATTTCTTTAATTGCAGCATCCAATAAACAAAAGCAACAAAACCGATAAGGGCCAAAAGCCAATTAATGGTATTGGCTCCCCACCAATTTTCCATAAAACGGAAAAAATCGTAGGGTGCGAAAAGTACATTTACAAATAAATCCTCAATCCCTTCAAAGAATGCTTTCATCTTAATGGTATATTTACGATGCAAAAATATAAAATCCTAAGATGATTTCAAGCATTTTTGGAAAAACAAAACCGATCAACTACATCATTCTTCTGACGTTTTTGTTCTTTTTCTATTGGTTCGTACATGTTGTAGTCTTCAACAAGGGCTATTCCGTTCAAGAACTGGGCCTACAATTACTCGTATTTGCGGTGCTATCGGGCAGCATGTTCTTAGTTGATCACATCGTTTTAAAAAATAAATTAACTGACGCCAATTCGTTCGCGATTCTTTTTTTCACGATACTAATGGTGGTTTTTCCTGAGGCCTTGTTAGATAATAATGCTATTTTTTGCGGTCTGTTTCTCTTGCTGGCAATGCGTCGTTTGATTACGGTGCGGTCGCTAAAGGACATTAAGCTGAAAATTTTTGACGCTACTTTTTGGGTGGTTGTCGCAAGCTTGTTTTATGACTGGGCACTGCTTTATTTGATTATAATTTTCGCCGCTATTTACATTTATGAGCCCAAGAACATTAGAAATTGGGCGGTACCCTTTGCTGGAGTTTTTGCGGTTTTCATGGTTACCTATGGCGTTTTGATCCTGTCGGGGCATACTAATTTTCTCGCAGAGCACTATACGTTCGCAATCAATTTTGATGTTCTATACTTTGCGAACGTTACTAACAGTTCGAAGTTGGTACTTTATGTTTTGGCCATTCTTGCTTTGACCATATTCGCTTTTTTAAAATTGGGCAAAGCTGGCCTGGGAAAGATCGTCACGATGCGTTTGATCGCCTTATTTTTTATTGTAGGCTTGGTGGTCAAAGTACTTTCTAAGGCTGATACGGCTTATCCGATCAGTATTACATTTTTTCCTGCGGTGGTATTTCTTTCCAATTATGTGGAGTCTATTAAAAAGGAGAAGCTACAGGAAATCTTGCTTATTGCCTGTATAATTGTGCCCCTGCTGGTTTTGTTGATGGGTACGATGGTCGGATAATTATGGTAACTTTGCATTAAAATTTAGCTTATGTTCAGCGACTTTGCATTTTCGATTTTCGAGGAAAGCATCAATATGTACCATGTTTTGGACGACGTATATCAAACCTTCGAAAATCCATATCCGAAAGAAGACATCTCACATTTGCTCTATCGCAAAAACTGGATAGATACCGTACAATGGCATTATGAAGATAGTATTCGCGATCCTAATATCGACCCCTCAGACGCCCTGACCTTGAAAAGGAAAATAGACGCAAGTAACCAAGATAGAACAGATCTAGTGGAGTTTATCGACAGTTATTTCTTAGATAAATACCAATCGGTTCAATTGTTGGCCGATGCCACCATCAATACCGAAAGTCCTGCTTGGGCCATTGACCGATTATCGATCTTGGCGCTCAAGATCTATCATATGAAGGAAGAGGTAGTGCGCCCAGACGCCTCTGAGGCACATCTTGAAAAATGCCGACAGAAATTGAAGGTGTTGTTGGAACAAAAGAAGGATCTCTCCATTGCCATTGATCAATTGTTGGCGGCCATTGAAACGGGCAAAAAGTATATGAAAGTATATAAGCAGATGAAAATGTACAATGACAATGAGCTGAATCCGGTTTTGCGAAACCTGAAGTAATCCGATCGATATTTATGAAACCTATCAATCATCTCTTGGTCATCCGATTGTCGGCCATGGGCGATGTTGCTATGTCGGTTCCGGTAGTTTTAGCCTTGACCAAGCAATATCCTGATTTGCAGGTTACCATATTGACAAGGGCTTTTTTCAAACCCCTATTCTCTAACCTTTCTAATGTTAAGGTTCATGCAGCGGCGGTAAACGACAGGCATAAGGGAGTTTATGGTTTATGGAGGCTTTACAAAGAACTGAAACTATTAAAAATAGATGCTGTTGCCGATATACACTGTGTGCTAAGGAGCACTGTGTTAAAGTATTGTTTTCGTTTGGCCGATATTCCTGTTATTCAAATAGACAAAGGGCGGGCGGAAAAAAGAGCGCTGACCTCGGGGGTCGCGGGTGGTTTCAAACAATTGAAAAGTACACATCAGCGCTATGCTGAAGTATTAAGACGATTAGGCTTTGACGTCGACCTTTCAAAAGCACTCTATAAAGCGAAAGAAGCCGTGCCTTGCCAATTTCGGCACTTCATAGCCATGTCTGGGCGAAAGCTCATAGGAATCGCTCCTTTTGCAGCGTTCAAAGGTAAGACTTACCCTCCGCATTTAATGGAGGAAGTGGTATCAAGATTGGCAAGTTCGGCCAAGTATACCATTGTGCTTTTTGGCGGGGGAGAAGAACAAAAGAAATTGCTTGATGTTTGGGAGCATAAATTTTCACACACCTTTAGTACTATAGGCAAAGCAACTTTTGCCGAAGAACTGGCTTTGATTTCCAATCTTGATGTGATGCTTGCCATGGACAGTGGTAACGCACACCTTGCCGCAATGTACGGCGTGCCTACGGTTACTCTTTGGGGGGTAACACATCCGTACGCTGGTTTCGCCCCTTTTGCACAGCCCATTGAAAACGCCCTTTTGGCCAATAGAGAAATCTTCCCCTTGATTCCAACCTCGGTTTATGGTAATAAAATGCCCAAAGGTTATGAAAAAGCGATCGAAACCATATCGATCGAGCAAATCCTTAAAAAAATAAAGGAATTACTTGATTAGTAAATCGTGTTTTTCGGTTGGCTTTGCGGTTTGGCTTCGATTGCCTTGAAGTACTGTCGCAATTGCGACATGAAACGGTACTTTCTTGCGCTAGGGGAGGTTTCTACCATTAAGGTTCGTATTCCGATGAAAGAACTCATTAAATAAATGGCTACCCCCTCTGCATCGACATGCCGGTCAATATGGCCGGCGAACTTACCGCGCTGAACAGCGGTGATCAGGGCTACTTCCCAAATTCTTAGAATTTCATTCAGATGCGTCATTATTTCGGTGTTACGGCCGTTGAACTCGTTAACGAAATTGCTCAATATGAAACCATAGTCCAAGTCATTATGTACTGCCGTTTCTAGGGCGTTTTCAAAACAAGTGGTTATTTGTTCCAAGGCGTTATCGTGCCCTTCTATCGGTTCGATAAGCATACTATACACTTTACGAACAACAATATGTTCAATGATCTGCACAAAATAATCTTGCTTAGATTCAAAGTGGTAATAAAAAGCGCCCTTGGATAACGAAAGCTCCTTAAGTATATCGTCTACGCTTGTGTTATAGTAGCCGTTTTTGTAGAATAGATGCAAGCCCATTACTTGTAATCGTTTCATGGTCGCCATACGTTTTAGATTCTTTTCCATAAGGTCATTTTTATAGTTAGTGTAACCGACTATGGGGTCGGGAAAATTAGATGCCCCGAAGATGCCTATTTTATTGGGGTTTGCAACAATAATGTTGTGAAAAAGTACAAACATGTTGTCAAAGACTATCTTTTAACACTTAGCCAGCCCCTAAAAACTGACCAATCGGTCTGTAGAAAGAAATTACGACTATTGACCTTGATAAAAGGGCCTGGATTTTGTCAACGTGCCTTTACATGGTTCTATTTAGACTTAGGCGACAACTCCTTGGCAACTGCTACCTGCACCAGCCGTGCATCCATAACAGTGTTGTGAAATAATGATATTTCTGTCGTTCAGTAGTTCTTCATTATAATCTTTGATATGCTTTACCTTGCTGGCTACTTTCAAATCTAACATTTGGTTGAAATCGCAATCATAGATCCATCCATCCCAACTTATCGAAATGGTATTGGTACACATCACATTGGCCACCGCAGCGGGATTATAGGCTTCCACCAAAGAATACATATAATCTTCATAGTTTTCCGAGGCGATCAAATAATCTAGGAAGCGGGCGATGGGCAGGTTTGTTATGGCGAACAGGTTATGAAATTGAATGTCGAAATCTTCTTTCAGGGCCTTTTTAAAGTCTATTTCAAGCGCCATTTGATCGCCTGGTAGATAAGCGCCAGAGGGGTTGTATACCAAATCTAAGCGCAGCGAGCTGTTGGGCATACCGTACCCGACCGAATTCAATTCTTGTAACGCCCTTATCGATTTGTCAAAAACCCCGTCGCCTCTTTGCTTGTCGGTTTTGCCCCGGGTGTAGTGCGGCATTGACGAAATTACGTGCACATTGTGCTTTTTGAAGAATTCAGGTAGGTCATAGTATTTTTTGTTCGCGCGTATGATGGTCAAGTTGGATCGTACAATAAAATCTTTAATGCCCACTTTGGCGGCTTCTTCAACAAACCACCTAAAATCTGGATTCATTTCCGGCGCCCCCCCGGTAAGATCTAGGGTGTGTGCACCTGTGTTCTTAATTACTTCTAGGCAATAGGCCATGGTATCTCGGGTCATGATTTCCTTACGGTCAGGACCCGCATCAACGTGGCAGTGTTCACATACCTGGTTGCACATATAGCCTACATTGATCTGCAGTATCTCAAGCTTTTTTGGCCGAAGCGGAAAATGCCCAATTTCAGCTATCTTATCTTTAAAATAGGGCAATTCGCCATCAGCGAAAATACCTCCGTTTAATATGCTGAGTTGATTGTTGATTTCCGAAAGCTCGTTCCCTTTTGCCTTTAATGATTTCGTTGCCATTTTTTTAATTCTATTTCTTTTGTCCCCTTTGGTTTGTATTTCTTACAGTGATGCACTGCTCACATAGAAAGTTTATCATACTTGTTCATCATCTGTACGCCATGTACTAGGGTCGCACCACTTTCGATAGCTGCACCCACGTGCACGGCTTCCATCATTTCTTCCTTTGTAATACCTTTTTGTAGGCCGTCTTTCGTATATGCATCGATGCAGTACGGACATTTCACCACATGTGAGACGGCCAAGGCGATCAATGATTTTTCACGGGCGCTGAGGGCCCCTTCTTCGAAGACCTTGCCATAATAATCGAAAAATTTCTTTCCGAGTTCTTCACTCCATTCGGTAATCTTTCCAAATTTTCTCAAATCTTTTGGGTCGTAATAGGAATCTGCCATTTTCTGTGTTTTTTGAATGTTCTTATTTGGATGCGCTGTGTTCGCTTGATTAAAATTATAGGTTAATCCTTGGAGCTGCCGTTCTTCGGGCGGAAGTACCTCCATATTGTCCCAGAGCCCTGTTTTTAACGTTTGCGCGTATTCAGTAGGAAGATGGTTCGCAAGCATCAAGGCATAGGATACTTCATAGTTGTAATTTAAAAACTGATAAGTATATTCTAAATGTCCGTTTTCATCGTCTAAAACCAGATACCATACTCCTCGGGTACCATCATTGGCCGGCATGCCGATAACGCCTGCATTTAGCCAAAGTTGTTGGCCAATTTGATGGTAAAAAGGTAGTCCGCAATGCCCTGCTAGGATTACATCGCTATTGGTTTCCTTAAAACTTCTTAGTTTGATAGTTTCTGGGGTAGATTTGAAAATGAATTCCGAGACATGCTGTGCAGACCCGTGCAAGACCGCTACCTTTTTGCCCGCATAATCAAAGGCAATGTGCTGGGGCAATTCACCCATCCAATCTAGCGATCCTTGTGTTAAACACCCTTGCGCATAGGGGTACCACAATTTAGAAAAGCCATCGCAGCGGCTTCCTTCGCTAAAGTCGCAACCACAATCTTCGGCGCCTTCGTACAACTGCAGTTCCACGTTGCCCGCAATACTATGGGCGCCCCATTCTTGAAACAATTGCACCGTTTCCTCAGGTTGCGCACAATAACCTACGATATCACCGGTGCAAATGCAGTTTTCAGGATGAATGCCCAGCACTTTAGACTGGGCAATCAGCGCCTCCAAAGCCTGCAGATTGCTATAGATACCCCCGAAGATGAGCATCTTGCCGTGCTTCGGCCCAAGAGCAGTTACTTTTTTATCCATATGGGCATAAAATAAAACATTACACAAGATATAATTCCCCAAAAATTAATCCAGAGCAAATCGGAATATTTTCCGTTGGTGAAAATCAAACTGCCAGGAAATAGGTTGAATACCAATAAAAATCCAAAGATGATTCCACAGAAAACGCTTAAATGGAAACTAATTTTGGGGGCATCTTTCTTCCAAAAAATGAAAACCGGGGTAAGCCCTATAACCATTGTACCGCTAATGGTAGTTGCAGAAAGTATTTCAGCATCCAAAAAAACGGGAATCGTACCTATAATCGCGATCAAGACCATACTCCATCGCCCGAATTTTATGGAGTCACCCATTTTTAGATCAACCGACAATAATTTGGAAAATGAGGAAAAGGTAGAATCTAGGGTCGAAGCTGCCGAAGTGATCATAATTAAATTGATGACCAAAAGGATCACAATGCCAAAGGCCTTACCTACTTCCACCGCTGCCTGGCCCTGCATGCCCTTTGTTTGCGCATAAACGCCAACAAGGCTGAAAAGAACTATACAAAGGGCGCCGATTACACTGGCCCAAAGAAAACTTTTCAGGGTGATTTTCGGACTACTTAAAAAACCCCTATCGGTAAGAACAGGATCGTGAAAGGGATAACTGAGTGATTGAAGAACAGCTGCAAATAGCAGGTTCAAACCCATTTCGAACGACCAAGAACCAGAACTTGCAACATCATGGGCAGTAAATGAACTTTCGGCACTAAAAATACTACCAAGGATCACAAGTAGCAATACCGAAAACAAGCCCATTTGTATGACATCGGTAAAAATGGAACTGGCCATACCGCCTTTAAGCACATAGGCCAGCGTTAGAAAGGTAAAGACCAGAATAGACCAGTAGTATGCGCTTGAACCCATATCCCCAAAATAGGATCCGATGACCATGGTGTTGCTCCACACTTCGTTGAAAAGACGAATGGCGATTAAAATGGAAAAGACGGTAACGGCACCTTGTCCGAACTTTGAGGTCAAGAAATGATGAATGCTCTTAAAATTACCCAGGGTACGCATGTTATAAATGACAACGCCCGCAACGGCGAACGATACATAGTAACCGGCATAGGCTACTCCGCCTACGACCCCATAATCTAGACCTAGGTTTGCGGCATTGGTAATGCTTTTGGCGAATAGCCAAGAAATGACCAAACTACCGGTTAGCATAAACGTGTTGGGGGTTTTCCTTTTATGTTGGGCCTTAAAAAACTGATTGGTATTTTTTGCCAATGGAGAAAGCCAAAGTAACACCAAACTTGATGCAATTACCAGTACCCACTGCCAAATTTTTATCTCGGTCATATGTTGATCATCACTGTTTTATTGGTCCCACCAGACCTTCACATTAATGCTGTTGCCATCCGTTCTTGCAGCGGCGTCGGCATAGTTTAAACTGTTCAAAGCCTCTTCCTCGGCCGGATACGGCATACGAACAGGAATCAGGTCATTGTTCAAACTTGCCGAGATGGTCCGCAACCGGGGAAAACCTGTTCTTCGGTATTCGATCCATCCTTCATAACCGTTGATCATGTTGGCAATCCATTTTTGGGTCAGGATCTGTTCTATAGGGTTTGCGCCCGCGATACCATAAGCGGCTTCCGAGGTCAAATAATTTGATGGTAGTTCGGTATTCCAATACGCAAAGGCCTGGGCGACGCCAGAATCGTAGAACTGTTTCGCGTCAGCGTTGATCAAGCCAAGTTCGGCAGCCTCAGCTAAAAGAAAATACATTTCCATGCTGGTCATAAAATTCGCATCTAACTGACCGGTGTTTTCGCGGAAGATTGTTCCGGCAAGTGAATAGTCTGCCAAAGTAGCAGCGTTTTGGGTGGCATCGATTCCATTTAACAACCCGTTGAACTCATCGCCCGTAGCGCTGTTGCCGAAGGGTCTAAAAAGTACTTCGATCCTAGGGTCGTTCAGACTTTTCAAGATATCTTCCATAGTTTCGGACTGAACAAAATTATTAAAATCCCCTATTCGTAAACGCGCCAAGCGGAAGTTGTTCGGTTCACCATCATTAAAGTCGAAAACCGCATTTTGCCTGTTTTCAAGTATAAAGTTGCCGTCGGCGAATAGTGATTGCAATTCGGTGGAGACATCCATTTTCTTAGAAATGCGCATTAAATATTTGAATTTCAAGGAATTCGCAAAGCGAAGCCACCCCTGTAAATCGCCTTCAAATAGAATATCTCCTTCTAAGGTGATGGAACCGTTGTAGTTTTCAATGGCTGCAATACCCTTGTTGAGGTTCTCTAAAATTCCCTCTTCGCCCAAGTAAATTGACACCTGGGAGTCATAAATGGGCGTAACCGTACCAACTTGACCGGTAAAAGCTTCTGAGTAGGGCACATCACCGAACATATCGGTCAAGGCGGCGGTCATATACGCTTTCATGATGCGCGATGGGCCTTCGTATACGGCAAAGGTTTCGTTTTCTGAAACGAGCCCTAGAATAATCTCGTTATCACGAAGGTTCTTGTAAAAAATCGGCCATGGGTTACCCCCTAATTGAGGTGATTTCAGATTGTGCCGGTCGAAGAGGTTAAAATCTAAGGCCGTAGTGTATTGTCCCAAAAGGTTGCCCGCCGTAAAACCTTCATAAGACATTTGTTCACCGTAGTCGTAAATTACCTGACGCAGCAATAAACTCGGTTGTACCGTAACTGGCGCGTTCGGGTTGGTATTGATTTGTTCAAAGTCTTTGGTACAAGAGGCTAAGACCATTAAAAATAGCAGCAAAGGCATAGTATTGTTAGCGAATCTGTCTACCCATGCGTTAAGGGGGTATTTGGCTTTTACTATACGTATTGAATTTCCTATCGCCAGTTTTGCGGAAAACGGCAAGAGAGGCGAACCGAAGCTAAAGCTCCATATTTTTTTCATCTTCATCCCATTTAAAAATTAAACCCGGCCTTAAGACCGAAACTACGGGTTGTCGCATATGACATATCTTCTACACCACTTACAAATCCCTGACCTTGAACGGCTAGCTGTTCGGGATCAAAATGCGGGTTTTCTGTTATAGCAAATAAGTTTCTACCAATGAAGGAAAGGCTTAAAGTGCTTTTTTGATTTAAAAAAGTAAGGTTGTCAAATGTATATCCTATCGAAAACTGTCTAAATTTTAGGAAAGAGGCGTCATACGTATTGTTTTCTTCGTGATTACGGTCAAAAAACTCGCGATAGTAACTTTCCGCTGAAACGGCAACAGTATTCGGGGTATACACTGGGGAGTCTGCGGTACCCGTATTGACTACGCCTTGAGGCACAATGCCCGCGTCAGGGCGAAAAGCGGTTTCCGCCAATTGACCACCAACATTGCCAAGGGCCCGGGTTCTCGAAACGATGATGCCACCTTGGTGCCAATCGAGCAAAAAGCCAAGGTTCCATTTCTTATAGTTAAAATCGTTGGTAAGGCCCAAGGTAAAATCGGGATTATAGTTGCCCAATTTTTGGAGGTTGTTATTGGGAATATAGCGCCCTGCATCGGTAAGTATAAATTCGCCATTTTCATTCTTCAAATACCCTGTTCCATAGAGATCACCTATACGGCCACCTTCTTCTACCTGTAAAAATACCGTTTGGTTTTGACTGTCGTAAACTCTTGAGAATGCTAGGGTCAAACGTCCATTATCTTGAGGAAGATCTTCTACCGTGGCTCGGTTAGTGGCGAAGTTCAACGTGCTGTTCCATGTGAAATTGTTAGATACTATCGGGGAAATTCCGGCAATGATCTCTACGCCTTTCGAACGTACTTTTCCGCCATTTACCACTTGCTGGGAAAAACCGGAAGAGATCCCTATGGGTAGCGAAATAATCTGATCTTGGGTAAGGGCATTGTAGTATGACACGTCAAAACGAAGCTGGTCACCAAAAAACCGGATATCTGCGCCGAACTCTAAAGAAGAAGTGCGCTCGGGCCTCAGGTTAGGGTTGGCAATGGTGTTCTGATTGCTAAAGGTGGGTTGCCCATTAAAGGGAGTCTCCGCGACAAAAGCCCCAGTGGTCTGATACGGGTTAGTATCATTACCTACCTGGGCCCAACTACTTCTAAGCTTGGCGAATGAGATAATCTTGGGCAGTTGAACGATTTCGGAGAGAAGTAAGCTGCTCGATACCGACGGATAAAAGAACGCGGTATTGTCTACCGAAAAAGGTGTTGCCAAGGCACTTGACCAGTCATTTCTTCCGGTTAGGTCAACATAAAGGAAATTTTTATAGCCGAATTTCGCGATACCGTAGAAACTATTGATACGCTTGTTCGATTCGAATTCGAAAACTTCGATAGGCGATGCTGCATTGGAAAGCCTGAAAATACCGGGTTGTGCTAGGCTTGTTGTTTGCGACTGTGAAGTGAACGCTTTCTGGTCAAGACGGTTTCCACCGAGGGAAACATCTACTTTAAGGTTACCCAAGAGCGCATGGTAATTGAGTAGGAAGTCGGTATTGATTTCCCTGAAGAACACGTCATGTTCGGCATAACCCCCATTTTGAAAACGGTTAGAGCTGAAAGCACGGCGCAATTGGCGCAGTTCACTGGAGTAATCCATTCCCGAGCGGATGGTAGCTGTTAAATGCTTCGAAATCTCATAACTGGCCGAAATATTTCCAAACACTCGATCTCTGTTAAAAGAGTTGCGATTCTCGTTCAAAATGAAGAACGGGTTGTCGAAAAAGGTATAGTTATATGAATATTGTTGTACTCCTTCAAGTCCGGGCTGCCAATATTCTCGTAGGCTATCGATATTCAAGGAACGCGGCCCCCAGGCGACCAACGAATAGTTCACGTTCTCAGAACCGTATCCATTACTTGGGCGATTGTCGCTCTGTGAATTCATATAGCTGATGGATGTGTTGATACGAAATTTTTCGTTAGGCTGAAAGCCCAAGCGGGTACTCACCGTCTGGCGATCTAGATTTACGCCCGGAATGATACTTTCACTTCGCAGATCGGTAAACGAAAGGCGGTAATTGCCGGTATCGAATCCGTTGGAAATGGCAATGTTGTTGATAAAGGTGGTGCCGGTCTGGTAGAAATCCTTTAAGTTATTCGGATTGGAACGGAACGCCGTTGGTACTATGGCCAAATCGTTGTAAAGGGCCGTATCGCCGCCACGAACAACGGTACCATCGGGTAAAGTCACCGGACTGTCAAACTGAGCAATTAGATTGCCCACATCTAATCGTGGCCCCCAACTATAGGTGATGTTATCGCTGATTCCACCTCCTAGCCCGTCTACAAATTCGAATACACCTGCTTGTCCTTGTCCGTATTCGTTTTGAAATTCAGGTAGTTGAAATGCGGTATCCAAAAAGAAACTTGTATTGTAACTGATGCCCAGGCCTTTGGCTTTCGAACCATTTTTGGTTTCGATAACGATTACCCCGTTCGATGCGCGGGTACCATAAAGTGCAGCTGCGCTGGGACCTTTTAATACGGAAACCTCGGCAATATCATCTGGGTTGACCTCCATGGCACCATTACCAAAATCGATTTCTTGAAAACCGGCCGCCGCTTCATTGGTGAAATTGAAGACCGTATTGTTGTTGATCGGCACCCCGTCGACCACAAAAAGCGGATTGTTGTTCGAAAAGGAAGCTTCTCCGCGAATCGTGATCTTAGAAGATGAGCCAACGCCCGTTGCACCTTGGGTAATGGTCACTCCGGCGAGTTTTCCGGCCAAATTGTCTAAAAAGTTGACCGATTTAACTTCGGTTACGCCTTGCGCATCAAGACTTTGAACGGCGTAGCCGAGTTCTTTAGTGCTTCGTTTTACACCAAGCGCAGTAAGTACGACTTCCTCTAGTGCTTCTGAACTTTCTTGGAGTGTAACGTTTATGACCGTTTGATTTCCAAAAATTATACGCTCAGTCATATATCCGATTGCCGAGAACACGAGTGCGCCCGTTCTGTTCGGCACTTCAAAAGAATAGCGGCCATTTTCGTCGGTAACGGTTCCTTTGTCCGTTCCCGATAGAATGATATTGATGTAGGGTAAAGGTGCGCTGTTGGCATCGGTAACTTTGCCCGTAAGGGTTACTTGCGAATAGCCCATTGCCGAAAAGCAAATAGCAAACGCTATAAATATATATTTCATTAAGGTTCTTAAAATATTAGTACTTCTTCTACCTGATGATCGGCACTGGAATTCAATGCACTTTACAAGAGGCGTTATTTAGGTTATAATGGAAGTACTAAAGGCGAACCTTTATTTTGAAAGTTATTTTTATGCAGCCGAGGGATCAACAACGTCTCCTGCGAACGTATTTTTTCTTCGGATGGCAGAAGTTTTAGAAGTAGCAACAACAATTTTTCGGGAAGTCGGTAAACATAGGCGACCAGTGACTTGATGTCGTCGACTGTATCGATATCGAACAAGGCAGGTAGTCTAAATACGGTAACGGAAGTCGCGGCGACCAAATGCAACAATTGTTTTGATAGGGCGGAGGTTTGCCAAGACAACTTCCTAAAGTCTGCCGAATTGAATTGCGATTTATGTATTCCCATTAAATAAAACCCGCCATCGGTAGAAGGGCCTAGAACGAATTTTTTCGATTCAAGCTGGCCTCTGGCCTCTAAAATATGGGAGGCCTTCAGCTGGGGCGAGTCGTTACCTATGGTAATCACTTTCTCGTACCCCTTATCAAAGACCGACGCAATGGCATTGGTAAATCGCTCACCAAAAGTGTTTCCGAATTGTTCTTTTTCCGATATTAGAAAATAAGGCAATCCTGTTTTTACTGCGGTTGCTATAGTTTGTGATGTTAAGGCATCGAATATGCCTCCACCGTTTGCAATAGCCTTATGCCTCAATTCTTCTAGTGAAGAATTCGCAAAGATTAAGATAGCCGATTTATTTTCCTTGAACGAATACATTAAGAGGGATTCTTTGGATAAAGTCACCTTGCGGTAACCGTGGGTTAGGTCGAAGCTTTACCATCTTCATTACAAAACCGAAGCCTAAATATAGATCTAAAATACACATAACCGAACAGAAGGCCTTCTTTAGTAGCTAAGCTATTGAAAATCAATTTGATAACTTTAAGCACGGTACGGTTAGGTTAGCTATAGAGGTTGGGGGTAGACCTTAAAGAAATGGGCGGCTGATTAATGCGGGTGGCAAAAACGGTCTACTTTTGTAGGGACAATAACTAAAAAGTATGGTAAAAATTCTGGAATCAAAGACGGTCGGGCTTGTGCTATCTGGCGGCGGCGTGCGCGGCATGGCACACATCGGCCTAATTAGGGCCATGGAAGAATTTGGAATTTCGGCAAAAATAGTCAGTGGTAGCAGTGTCGGTGCCTTGGTAGGCGCCCTATATGCCAACGGCAATACAGTGGCAGATATGATGGCCTTCTTCAAGGAAACCCCACTCTTTAAGTATAATTTCTTGACCATATTGAAACCAGGTTTCATTGATACTGATAGGTACGTGGCGATTTTTGAGGGATATTTTCCTGAGAATGATTTCAAAGCCCTTGAACGTGAACTGCATATAGTCGCCACTAATTTGCAAAAGGCAGAGGAGGTCTTCTTTTCGGAAGGAGAAATGATACGGCCTCTTTTGGCTTCTGCCGCCCTGCCCCCGGTCTTTAGTCCTGTTGAGATGAACGGGCAACTTTATGCTGATGGCGGTATCATGAACAATTTTCCGTTCGAACCTTTGGTGGGCAAAGCCGATTTTGTTATCGGCAGCAACGTATCCATTGTCGGCGAGGTACAAAAAAAGGAGCTGAACAACTCCATACAACTAACCTCAAGAGTGACCGGACTAATGATTTACGCGATCAACAAGGCAAAATTAGATGCCTGTGATTTATTGATAGCGCCCAAGGAGCTTGAGAATATTGGTGTCTTAGATAGAAAAGGGATTGAAAAAGCCTACACAATCGGGTATGAGCATGCTGCTAGGGCTCTTGAAAAACGATTCTCCTGAAATCCTTTTTACATTCGAATAAGTCAATTCTGCGATCCGAACCCACTGTAATTGAATTCAGATAGGGCAGACCTAGTTATGATGCCTACACTGTTGTCGAGGCAAATGTGGTTGGAAAGGAAACAAAACAGCCTAACTAGGGGAAGTTCGGAAACGGGTTTTAGACATCTCCGTTAATGGGGTTCGCTACTAAACATCATCATAATCGACCTTCAGGGTAGGGGTCAGGGGATGTGCTTGACAGGTAAGGATGAATCCATCTGCGATTTCGCCGTCGGTCAATATCTGGTTTTTAACCATTTCAGCTTTTCCTTCGGTAACCCGTGCGATACAACTACTACAAACACCCCCCTGGCATGAATATGGCGCGTCAATGTTTTCCTTTAACACCGCATCGAGTACCAGCATCTTTTTATCCATAGAAAAAGAGAAGGTCTCGCCGTCTACTGTGATTTGCACATCCGTTGTACCTTCTATAGTAATGGGTAGATCATCTTTAACATCGGTCGCCGTGAACAGCTCAAAATGAATTTTGTTTTTAGCAACATCATTGTCAACCAACGTATCGGTCACCAAATGTATCATGGCTTCGGGTCCGCAAATGTAATAGGCATCAAAACCTATATCGGCATGCTTATTCTTCAAGGCATAGTTAACGGTAGACATGTCTATTCGGCCAAAAAGAGAATCCGTTTCCTTAGCCTCACTGTTCGTGAAATAAATAAAGAACCGGCCGGTATTTTCTAATTGTAATTTGACCAGGTCCGTATAGAACATAGTTTCTTGATGCGATTTATTGCCATACACTAGCACGAATTTGTTCTTCGGATGACTATCTAAAACTGTTCTCACGATACTCATGATCGGGGTAATGCCGCTACCGGCTGCGAACGCTGCGATGTTCTTTGGCGAATCTGATGGTATGAAAACGAACCGGCCTTCGGGCGGCATCACCTGTAATACATCTCCAACGGCCAATGCGGTGTTTGCATAATCGGAAAAACCACCTTTATCTACTTTTTTCACGCCGATAGTAAGGCAGTCTGATTTAGGCGATGAACTAATTGAGTAGGCCCTTCGGAGTTCCTTGCCCTTGATTTCCTTTTTAATGGTAATATATTGTCCGGCTTCGAACAAAAAATTCTGGATCAACTCTTTAGGAATATCAAAAGTGATAGCCACCGAGGTTGGCGTTAGCGGTTTGATCTGTTTTACGGTTAAGGAATGAAAATCGGCCATGTTTCAATTTTAGTGCAAAAATACGTATTGGCACCGCGTTTTGAAATGTAATAAGCAAAAAAAGAATGCATAATTTACATATGCATAAGTAAATTATGCTTATATTCGGGACTGTTAGAAACAAAAATGGCAAATTCAAAACTATATAAAGGGAGTATTAACACCATCCTTCTAAAATTATTGGAAGAAAACGGCAAAATGTACGGCTACGAACTTACGCAAAAGGTAAAGGAATTGACCAAGGGAGAACTGAAAATCACCGAAGGGGCCCTGTACCCCGCACTTCACAAGTTAGAGGCAGATGGATTTTTAGATGTTGAGGTGGCAAGGGTCGACAACCGCATACGGAAATATTACAAACTCACAGAACAAGGCGAAAAGGAATCGGTGAACCGATTGGCCGAATTAGAGGAGTTCATTCGCAGCATGCAGCAATTGGTGAACCCTAAATGGAGTATTAATTGATTTAGCTTATGAAACTGGCGCAAAAAGAAATAAAGTTCATAGATAATTGGCTTCAGTTTGCGGGCATTGGCTATCTCGATGTACGTTATGAATTGGTAGATCATCTGGTACTCGAATTTGAGCAACAAACCGAAGAAACCAATTTGGAGACCTTTGTAAGAGACAGGCTACATTGGTGCAAGTTCACCGCCATCGAGAAGGAGAAATCTATGCATTGGGGCGTTCAAAAGGCAGTATGGAAACAGGCCGTCAAGATTGTTTTAAACGTTAAAGTAATATTGCCCATCTTAATTTATGTTGCGGCAGTTTTGGTATCAAAAAATCAACTTTCGGCCCTGACAACATTTTTTCTATTGTTAGCACCTTTTTTGGCAACCTTTGTAGTACTGCACGGCCGTTATGTTTTAAAGGGTTTCAAAAAGGAACTTCGGGAAAAAGTATTGGCCATTATGAAGTTGGGGACCCTAAGCGCTTGGCCTCATATGGCTTTAAGTTTAACGTCATTACTGCTTAACGGTTTAAATGGGCACCTGAATACAAATTTGCTAGCCCTTTTCGTGATTTTGGCCACAGTGGTAAATCTTGCCACGATCAATGTATATGATTTGCTTTATGACCGTATACTAAAAGATTATAGAACTATGAATGGATCTTTGGTATGAAACTCTCGGAAAGACAGATACAAGAACTTTATACCTTTACAAGAAAGCGGCTTGTAGAACATTATGACCTACAAACCGAGTTAGTCGACCATTTGGCCAATGGTATTGAATCGCAATGGAAAACCAGAAGTGAAGTACCTTTTAACGAAGCACTGGCTAACGAGTTTAAAAAATTCGGACATTTTGGTTTCAAGGCCATTGTCAAAAAGCGAAAAAAAGTCATGTTGAAAAAATATAGAGGCCTTATTTTAAGGTTCTACAAAGCGTATTTTCAACTCCCTAAAATACTTCTCGTAATAGGCTTGTCATTATTGTTGTTTGTTTTTCTCCAGTTTTTAAACCCGATGTATAAATTGTTCGGGGTAACCTTGCTTTTTTTTGCGGCTGGATTTTATTGTGCTTTCTGCGCCAAAAAAAACCGTGCTGTTTATGAAAATAAGATAGTGACCAATCAAAAACGCTGGATGTTGGAAGAGAAAATATATAACCTTGGTGAGTGGTCCTTAATGGCAATGTTTCCAGGACACATTTGTAGTTTATCTGTGAGCTCCAATTATACCCTAACCGATCCTTTTTTGGAATTCGGTATTTGTGTATTTACGGTTTGCTATTTGACCTTATCTTATGTGATGGTCTTCGTAATCCCCAAAAAAGCGGAAGAACTACTTGCAGAAACGTATCCCGAATACAAATTACTATGAACCGTGAAACCGACCACGGGGTCGGTTTATAGGACGCAAAATTAATTCCCTCGGTATTCCCTACCCGATTTGGTGCCATAAAATATCTTTAAAGCACCTAATTTACTGCTGTCTCAGGATGAATGCACCCTTTTCAAGACCAATCGGTTGGTAACAGATGTGGCAGTTTCCCATTTCTGGAAGAATGCTAGCCTTTCTTTTTCTACATTTTATCGATGAACCGAATAATAATCCCGCTCTTTTTCAGTTAAGTCTACAGACGAATACATGCAATTTTGAACTTACGAATCAAACTTTTTACGGCCGCTTTTCTTGGTGGGCTTCTTTTCAATGCCTGTTCGGTTAAAAAGGACAAATTCATCAACCGTAATTGGCATGCACTGAATACCAAGTACAACACCTTATACAATGGTAATATCGCCTTCGAAACCGGTCGGGAAGAACTGAATTCGAGTTACAGGGATGATTATTGGGAGCTACTTCCTGTAGAACGTCTTCAAGTCACCGAGACCATTAAGCTCGATTCAGAAGACAACAACCCAAACTTTGTAATTTCAGAGGAAAAAGCCACCAAAGCCATACAGAAACACAGTATGGACATTAAAGACGAAGAACGAAACCCCCAGACCGATGAGGCTTTTCTTCTTTTAGGCAAGGCGCGCTACTTTGATCAACGCTACATTCCCGCACTTGAAGCCTTCAACTACATCATAAAGAAATACAATTATAGCGACAAGCTTAATGAAGCCCATATTTGGCGCGAAAAGGTTAATATTCGCCTCGAGAACGAAGATCTGGCGATTAAAAACCTAAAACGCCTCATGAAGTACGAGGACCTCAAAGACCAAGAGTATGCAGATGCCCGGGCGATGATGGCACAGGCCTTCATCAACCTGAAAGTGCCCGATACCGCAATTCAAAACCTCAAAATAGCATCGTTTTACACCAAAAAAAATGCTGAAAAAGGCAGGTACTACTATATCATTGGGCAATTATACAATCAGTTGGGCCATAAAGACAGTGCCAATTATGCCTTCGACAAAGTCGTTGATCTGAATCGAAGATCTCCTAGAGTGTACATGATCAATGCGGAAATACAAAAAATACGAAACACAGAACTGACCCTAGAAAACAAAGAGGAGGTACTCGACTATCTTACCGATATGGAAGAGAATCGCGAGAACCGGCCTTTTTTAGATAAAATTTACCGTCAGCTTGCCGAATTCCATCTGGCCAACGAGTCGGACAGTTTGGCCCTGGTCTATTTCAACAAATCACTTCGTGCCACGCAAAATGAACCGAAATTGAATGCGCTGAACTATGAAAACCTGGCTGAATATAATTTTGACAAGAACCAGTACAAAACTGCCGGCGCCTATTATGACAGTGTGATAACCAATCTTTCGGAGAACACCAAAAAATACCGCGACACAAAGAAGAAATTTGATAATCTCGCCGATGTCATCAAGTATGAAGATATTGTTCACTATGCAGATAGCGTTATCACCTTGTACAAAATGCCGAAAGATGAGCAGATCGCCTATTTTGAAGAGTTCATTGCGGAAATGAAAAAGGCAGAGGAGCAAGCGGCAAAGGCGGCCGAGGAAAAAATAACGGCCAGCTTCGCTTCTTTTGGAGAATCAAAGGGAGGCAAAGAAAACAAGGGCAAGTTTTACTTCTATAATATTCAAAGTCTGGGTTTCGGCAAGAATGATTTTACCAATAGGTGGGGAAATCGTGAACTGGAAGATGATTGGCGATGGAGCAACAAGACAAAGGCACTGCCAGTTGATACGGCCAATGATCAGGTCAATGTTGCCAGTGCAGGGCTTGACGCAGAGCCTACTGATGAAGAAAAGTACGATGTTAAATCGTATATCGACAGAATACCTACCGACTTGGCGGTCATCGATAGTTTGAACAATGGCAGAAACTTTGCGAATTATCAGTTAGGCCTGATCTATAAGGAAAAGTTCAAAGAAAACTTTTTGGCTTCTGGTAAATTGGAAGACGTATTGGTATCGAACCCAGAAGAGCGACTGGTGCTGCCATCTAAGTATAACCTTTATAAAATTTATGAAGAAGAAGGAAGTACACTGGCAGAAGCCATGAAAGCCGATATCATACAAAACCATCCCGATTCGCGCTATGCAGAGATATTACTCAATCCCCAGGCGGTACTCGCTGATGGCGAAGACACCCCTGATTCGCGCTATAATGCCTTGTACAAGAGCTATCAGAATCAAGAATTTCTTCAAGTTATAACAGGTACCCAAGAAAATATCGATAGATATACGGGCGACCCCATTGTTCCTAAATTTGAAATGCTTAAGGCAAATGCGATCGGGCGCTTAGATGGTTTTGAAGAGTTTAAGGAGGCATTGAATTATGTGGCCCTGACCTACCCGAACAATCCTGAAGGTAAAAAGGCCGAACAAATGGTTGCCGAGCAGCTACCAAAACTTGAGCCTAAGGAATTTTCGCTTGAAGAAGGCGCTTCGGGCGCGGGAAACTGGAAGGTCGTATTCCCTTTCAAGAGACATAAGAACGATGAAGCGTTAAAATTGAAGGAATTACTTGAAAAATCGATAAAAGATTTGAAATATAAGAACCTCGTTTCAAAAGATATTTATAACTTGGAAGACCAATTTGTAGTGGTGCACGGTTTTACCTCTAAAGATAGGGCCCTAGGCTATGCAGAGCTAATGAGAAACAATAAGGATTACAAGATAGGCTATGAAAACTTTGTAATCTTATCGTCCAATTATAAAATTGTACAAGTACATAAAAACCTACAAGAATACAAGATTTCAATGTTAACCCCAAAACCCTAAACAATAATGTTTTCAGATAACAAAAGACCTATGAGCGAAATTGGTGGACAACCCAACAGAATTGAAAAAAACACTAAGATCAAAGGAGATATCGTCTCCGAGGCTGATTTTAGGATTGACGGAAAATTAGATGGTAACTTAAAGACCTCTGGTAAGGTCGTCATTGGTAAAGACGGTTACATTCACGGTAAAGTAGAATGTGTAAATGCAGATATAGAAGGATCCTTTAATGGTGAGCTTTTGGTTTCCGATCTATTGTCGCTGAAGTCATCGGCCGTTATCGAAGGAACGGTGGCCGTAACCAAATTGGCAGTAGAGCCTGGGGCCACTTTCAATGCCTCTTGTACCATGAAGGGCAAAGGAGGCGCATTAGGCAGCGGTTCAAGTGCTGCGGGCGGATTCAAATCATCTTTAGGCAACGCTAGTGAAGCAGCAAAAGCTTCTTAA
>JBHJNU010000046.1:0-5992 GCA_050330515.1 Flavobacteriaceae bacterium
AGTGGTGGTTGTTTAGAGGGTGATGCACTGAAAAGATCTCAAATGGCCATTTTAAAACAACAACCATCCATAGTTACCTATGACACGTCTAAGGAGCAGGAAATAGGGGTGGGGCTAGGTTGTAACGGTGTGATCGATGTGCTGATCTCGCCAATTTCTGAAGATTCGTTGCTCATGGCGATGTTACAAAAATGTGTAACCGAACGGGGCGAACACATCATTACCACGATCACCGCCCTGGAGTGCGGTTGGAATGGTGTTTTCTTGGGAAAAAGCTTCTATTATGATGCCACCAGCGCTAGTTTAGATAATTGTCCGGATCAAGATTTGAGAAAATTCATCCAAACGAAAATAGCTGAAGTACGGGAAATGAAAAAGTCAAAAACCTTTCATTTTGTATCGGAGGAGAAAAAGGCCAGTATTTTCATTGAGCTGATTCCCCCACAGTTTCATTTGGCGATTTACGGTGACAATTATGACGTATACCCAATGCTTGAAATGGCCAAGGTGTTGGACTGGGATGTGAGTCTTGTAGGCAATATTCAAAAACTTAAAAAGGAAAAATTACAGTCCGTCAAAGACTTTTATCCTAAAGACTTGCCAGAGCGACCTATAATCGATGAGCGCACGGCCATCGTTTTAATGGCCCATGATTACAAGACTGATTATGCCAATTTGCAGAAGTTGATCACAACTTCCGCGCCCTATATCGCTTCATTGGGCCCTAGGAAACGTTTTGATAAAATGTTGGTCGAGTTCAAATCCAACGGCATCGAATTCTCTCCAGAAGAACAATCTCGAATTTTCGCCCCCTGTGGACTTGAGATCGGCGCCAATACCCCGGAAGAAATCGCGACCAGCATTTTTGCTGAGATATTGAGCGTTTTTTCAGGAAATACGGGTGGATTGTTACGCGATAAAAGTGGGCCGATTCACGCCCGTTCATAATTTCTAAAGGTCGGGCCTTCGTTTTTTTTAGCATCGATCTTATGCCTTACCTTCACCCAGATAATATGCGTATGGTTGTAATGGTTTGCTGTGGTTGTCGCGGCAACTTGATTGTTGTAGGTCAGTGAAACGGCCAAGTTCTGGTTGAACTGAAGGGTGGGACTGATAAGAAATCGATTCTGGTCGAAAATGGTTTCATTGCCGTCGCTGCCCAACTGAATGAACACTTCGTTTCCAACATTCAGCAGCAACTTCTGATCTGGCTTTGTTTTCGATAGCTTGCATATCGGAATACTGGCCATTATCAAATACCGAAAACGAAGTCCAAAAGCAGAAGCGGCCTGATCATTGCCATTTTCCACCGATTTGAAAAAACGCTCTTCGGCGCGTAATCTATGGTCGATGCCCATAGCACCAAAACTGCTGTTAATGGAAAGTTCTTGATAGGGTCTAAATTCAATGCGCACCAGGTTTTGGTCAGCGTAAAACCCTAAATGGGCAAAGCCAGCACCAACACCATACTTTTTATTGATGGCATACTTTGCGCCTGTTCTTACAATATACTGTGTTTGTTCTTCAAAACCGTCGTTCCATCGATAACCCCCGTCTGTTTGTAAGAACCACTTTTCATTCAACTTTATTTGGCTGTAGAATTGAAACCATTGCAGGTTTCCTTGCGATACGGATCTGTCTTGGGCGTAAGTGGAGCAAAAAACGAAAAAAAATAGTGCGCACACTGCGCATTTATTGGCCTTCATTTAGGTTAAGATGCCTTCGTTGGCGATTGTCGGAAGCAGCGGTACGGCGTTCCCAGAGAATATTATTTTCTCTTTGCTTCAAAACCTCGGTACGGATCACGGTGATAGCTTTCTCAACATCTGAGGCGGTCGTGTAGCGCCCAATGCTCAAGCGCAATGAAGCGTATGCCAAACTTCGCTCTACACCCATGGCCATTAAAACATGGGAAGGCTCGACGGAGGCTGAATTGCAGGCAGAACCGTTCGAAACGGCAATCTTGCTACTTAGGGCCGTCAAAAGGGTAGCCCCGTCTACAAACGGAAAAGAAACGTGAACCGTATTCGGTAAACGTTCTGGTGTTCTGCAATTGGATCGGGAAAGCTCAATTTTCAAAAGTCCCGCTTCAAGTTGATCTCGTAAAGTTTCCAACTTAAGCATCTCGACCTCCAAATTTTGGTAGGCCAAGTGTATGGCTTTTGCAAACCCAACAATTAAAGGGGTGTTTATGGTGCCGCCCCGTTGTTTTTTTTGTTGCCCCCCACCTTGGATTAGGCTCGGTAACTGGTCACTGGCTCCATTGCCCTTAACATAGGTAAGTCCTATTCCCTTCGGGCCATAGACCTTATGCGCTGAAAAGCAGGCAAAATCTAGAAACTTTAAGATATGCGTTAAATCGACTTTCCCTAATGCTTGCGTGGTATCTGAAAAAAGAAGACTTCCATTTTTATGGGTCAAGGCTGCAATTTCTTCCAATGGTTGAATTACCCCCGTTTCATTATTGGCGTACATGATGGCGGCCAAAAGGGTTTGGGGCCGCAGTGCATCCTTAAATTGCTGCAAGTTGACTAAACCATAGGAATCGACGTCTACATAGGTGAGTTCAAATCCGTCTTCCTCCAAAAAGGCGCAGGTGTCAAGAATCGCCTTGTGCTCTGCTTTGGTGGTTATGATGTGGCTACCTTTCTTACCGTATTTTCTGCAAACACCTTTCAAGACCATATTGATACTTTCGGTAGCTCCCGAGGTGTAGATCAATTCGCTTGAAGTAACTTTTAAAAACTTTGCGATTTGCTCGGTGGCCTCTTCCACGGCACTCTTCGCCAACCAACCATAGGTGTGATGGCTGCTCGATGGATTGCCAAAATCTTCGTGAAAATAAGGTAGCATGGCATCCACCACTTCCTTGTCGCAGGGTGTGGTCGCGTTGTAGTCAAAATAGAGCTGAGAATACATTTTATGCCTCGTTTTACAGACAGCACAAAGGTAATCAATAAATCAAATTATGGTTTGTTTAACCATGGCATCGGTTAGACTAGAATAAATAAGTGGGCATATTATTAAAAAGTTAAACAAAGTAAAACCTTATTGTCATTTTCAAATAAAAACAATACATTTAATGCTTACCTCTTAATTTAACCCTTAAAATATTATGATTCCAGCTAAATTCGATTACCACAAGGCAACATCTTTGAAAGATGCCATTGCCCTGTCGCAAAGCCTTGGCTCGGAGGCCAAGTATATGTCCGGTGGGCATAGCTTGCTCCCTATGATGAAACTTCGTTTTGCAGCCCCGGAGCACATTATTGATATCAGCAGCATCGAGGGCTTATCCTATATTAAAGAAGAAGATGATTTTCTTAAAATTGGTGCGCTAACTACGCAATCAGAGTTAGAGCACAATGCCCTTTTGAAGAACGATTACCCCATTTTTGGTGATGCCGTTTGGCTAACTGCGGACCCGTCTGTTAGAAATTGTGGAACCATCGGAGGCAATATTGCCCATGGCGATGCGGCCAATGACCAACCCGCGCTGATGCTTGCTTTAAGGGCCACTATAATTGCAGAGGGCGTCGATGGTCAAAAAAGCATCCCGATTGATGAGTTTTTTCATGGATTTTATATGACCGCTCTGGAGCCCGGTGATATCCTCACCGAAATTCAGATACCTAAATCAAAGAAGAACAGTGGTGGAGCCTATCATAAGGTAGAACGAAAAGTAGGGGATTATGCTACGGCCGGAGTTGCGGTGCATGTAGAATTGGATGACGATGGTGTCTGTCAAGAAATTGGCATCGGACTCACCAATGTTAGTGCGGTGCCGATGCGGTTGGAAAGAGGCGAGGAAGTACTACGCGGTAAAAAAATAACAGATGAACTCATTGAACAGGTAGGTATCATAGCTGGCGAAGATGCAGAGCCTGAATCAGATTTAAGGGGTTCGGAGGCCTATAAGCGTTCTATAGTGAATACGATTACAAAACGAATGTTGAACAAAGCTTTGGAAAGAGCTAGCAAATAAAGAAATAATGGCAAAACATAAAGTAACAATGACAATTAATGGCCAGAGCGTTACTGCCGAAGTGGAATCGCGCTTGCTCTTGGTTCATTTTATTCGAGAAAATCTAGATATGACAGGTACCCATATCGGTTGTGATACTTCTAGTTGTGGCGCATGCACCATATTGATCGATGGCAAATCGGTAAAATCTTGTACCTACTTGACCGTGCGTGCAGATGGTGCCAATATTACAACCATTGAAGGTATTGCCGCTGATGGTACGAACCATCCGCTTCAAAAGGCATTCCATGACCAGCATGGGCTGCATTGCGGTTTTTGTACCCCAGGTATGATCATGAGGTCTATCGATTTGTTGAAGACCAACCCAAATCCTACGGAAAAGGAAATAAGATGGGGCATCTCAGGAAATTTGTGCAGGTGTACAGGATACAATAATATTGTCAAGTCGGTTCAGCAAGCTGCAGCAGAAATGGCGAATGAAAAAGAAGCTTCGGTTTAAGTCTAACCTCTAAAAAAGAAAATTATGTTCTCATGTAAAACATCACCAGAGGTAGGCGGAATGGGCCACTCTGTAAAACGAAAGGAAGATGCGCGCTTTTTACACGGCAAAGGTAATTATACCGATGATGTAAAATTACCGGGCATGTTGCATATGGTCATGGTGCGAAGTCCTTATGCCTATGCTAAGATTAAAAGTATCAATAAGGAAAAAGCTTTGGCCATTGAAGGAGTACTCGCGGTAATTACAGGCTACGATCTGGCGCAATACAATTTACATTGGATGCCTACCTTACTTTCTGATTCACAAATGGTTCTGCCAACCGATACCGTTATGCACCAATCACAAGAAGTGTGCGCGGTCATAGCAACGGACAGATATATCGCGGTTGACGGTGCAGAGGCTGTGGAAGTGGAATATGAGCCAATGCAGGCGATAGTTAATCCTTATAAGGCATTAGATGAAGGTGCCCCTTTGTTACGACCTGATAAGGAGGGCCAAAAAGACAATCATATTTACCACTGGGAACGCGGTAATCGAGAAAAGACAGATGCGGCCATAGCGGCGGCGGATGTAGTTGTAAAAGAGCGGATTCATCTACCCAGAATACACGTAGCTTCAATAGAAACCTGCGGGGTTGTGGCCTCCTATGACAAGGATACGCAGAAAATGTTGATTTATCTAACCTCTCAGGCACCCCACGCGATACGTACCATTTTAGCCTTGGTAGCCGGACATGTTGGATTATCCGAAGAAAAAATAAGAATAATTGCTCCGGATATAGGAGGCGGATTTGGAGGTAAAGTACCCGTTTATCCTGGGTATGTAGTTGCCATTGCGGCTTCCTTCTTAATCGGAAAACCCGTGAAGTGGATCGAGGACCGTTCTGAGAATTTAGTGAACGGATTTGCCCGTGATTATCATATGGACTGTGAACTGGCAGCGACCAAGGATGGGAAAATCCAGGCCTTTAAGGTATCAACTTTAGCGGATCATGGGTATACCGATTCTTCGGCGAACCCTTCAAAATATCCTACGGGAATGTTCTCTATCTGCACAGGTTCTTATGATTATGAGCACGCTTTTGCAGAGCTGGATGCGGTGTACACGAATAAAGCGCCCGGTGGAGTTGCCTATCGCTGTTCTTTCCGCGTCACGGAGGCCGTGCATGCCATTGAGCGAATGGTCGATAAATTGGCCGCGGAAATTGGCAAGGATCCTGCGCAATTGCGTTTTGAAAACTTTATCAAGAAAGAAGACTTCCCTTATGCATCTCCCTTAGGTTGGAGCTATGATAGTGGTGATTATAAAGCTACCTTAGAAAAGGCGATGGAGATGATCGGCTATGATGACTACAAAAAAGAGCAGGCTGAAAAGCGCGCACAAGGGAAATTGATGGGTATTGGCATCTGCACCTTTACCGAAGTGGTCGGTGCAGGACCATCGAAAGACTTTGATATTCTGGGTATTGCCATGTTCGATAGTGCCGAGATTCGGGTGCATCCTAC
>JBHJNU010000047.1:0-10968 GCA_050330515.1 Flavobacteriaceae bacterium
GGAAGTCTTTGACCAATGGGCCAATTCAGATGCGCTCTTGAGCAATCTGGAAAAGAACGAAGAACTGAAATCACTTTTGATCCAAGAAACCCCTTGGCTGCGCGATGCCCAATCGGAGACCGAACAGAAAAAACGCGTTGCCCTCCTGTTCAATTTGAACAAAATGAAAAATGAGCGAGCCATCGCCTTGAACAAATTGAAACAGAACCAAAAGCCGAACGGGGCATGGCCCTGGTTCAATGGAGGGCCAGCCAACCGATACATCACACAGCATATCGTGACCGGATTGGGCCACTTGGCGCACTTATCGGTGCAGTCGGGCGACGGCGAGCTGACCGAAATGACCCAAAACGCAATTGCCTATTTAGATGATGAATTTGTGCGGGAGTACGAGGAGATGAAAAAATATGCATCCAACCTAAATGATGACCATTTGAGCCAGATGCAGATCCATTATTTATACATGCGCAGCTTTTTCAAGGATGTCAAGACCTCCAAGAAAGTAGATGGCATCATTGCATACTATAAAGGGCAGGCCCAAAACTATTGGATGCAAAGGGGCTTGTACCCGAAAGGCATGCTGGCCTTGGTACTGCACCGCATGGATGATGCCAAGACCGCCAACAAGATTTTAAAGGCCCTGGAAGAGAACAGCATCACGTCAGAAGAATTGGGCATGTACTGGAAATCGAATACACCGTCATGGTATTGGTACCAAGCGCCAATTGAAACACAGGCATTGTTGATCGAGGCCTTTTCTGAAATACATCCTGCGGATACAAAAACCGTTGATGACCTTAAAATATGGTTGCTCAAAAACAAGCAAACCAACCAATGGAGTACTACCAAGGCCACAACCGAGGCCGTTTATGCCCTGTTGTTGCAGGGCAGCGATTGGTTATCTGTCACCGACGCAGTGGATGTTTTGGTGGGCGGCAAAAAGATTGAACCCTCCAAACTTGACAATGTAAAGGTCGAGGCGGGCACTGGGTATTACAAAACGTCATGGAGCGGTGCTGGAATCGAACCCAAAATGGGCGAGGTCCAAATTTCTAAAAAAGGTGAGGGCATTGCATGGGGCGCATTATATTGGCAATATTTTGAAGATCTGGATAAGATCACCTCTGCTGAAACCCCTTTGAAATTAAAGAAAAAGTTATTCCTTAAAAAGAATACCGATACCGGAGAGGAGATTTCAGAGATCACGGAAAAGACCGATTTAAAAGTTGGCGATTTGGTTCGCGTTCGCATTGAGCTGCGCACGGACCGCGATATGGAGTTCGTTCATATGAAAGATATGCGTGCGGCCGGTTTTGAACCCATAAACGTCATCTCACAATACAAATGGCAAGATGGTCTGGGTTACTATGAAAGCACCAAAGATGCCAGCACCAACTTCTTTTTCGACTATTTGCCCAAAGGCGTGTACGTTTTTGAATACGATCTAAGAGCTAACAATGCGGGCGAATTCAGCAATGGCATCACCACCATACAAAGTATGTACGCCCCTGAATTTAGCAGTCATTCCGAAGGGGTTAGGGTGTCGGTGGGTGGGCAGTAGATGGTTGTTGCCCTTAACGCTGAGTTTCTTCATCATCTGGTCTAAAACTAGTGGTCATCGAGGCGTTCGTTTTGTTAGGCTCACTGAAAACCCCAGTTCACTCATTGCGAGCCTTAGCAGCCTAGTTACTGGTTTTACTACCCAAGTGTGTACCCTAGTTTAGAGGTATAAACTTTAAAACCTGATCATTATGAAAAATGCATTTCGAATTTCCGTTGCGAACCCCTGCTCAGAAAATTTTAATACATTTGAGAAGACTTCTGCCGGTGGTTATTGTGGTAGTTGTGAAAAAGAGGTCGTCGATTTTACCCAAAGGCCAGATGCTGTGATTTTTGATTTTTTCAAAAATTCGAATGAATCTGGTTGTGGCAGATTCAAGGCAGCACAATTGAAAACCTATGAACCCGAACATTCCATTCAAATGAAGAATCCTATTTTTCCGAAGCAGTTTGCAACCATTGGTTTTTCGCTTTTGACCTTATGTGCCGTATCGAATGTAGAAGCCCAAGATATCGCCATGGGCAAACCCGTGGTTCAAACGGAACTGCATTCCGGCCTAACTGCGATCAATATAAATGCCCAGCAAGAGGAGTATACCGTTAAGGGTATTGTGCTTGATGAGGAAAATCTACCGCTTCCCGGAGCTTCTGTAGTTTTAAAGGGCACCAAAACCGGTACTGCCACTGATTTCGATGGTAAGTTTGAATTTCCGCAGGCACTAAAAGTCGATGATGTTCTTATTTTTAGTTATGTGGGCTATGGCCGCAAAGAATATACCGTTACGGCCAACGAAAACAGGGCAATAGACATTACCATTAACTTTAGCAACGATGACCTGGTATTGATGGGTGACATCGTTGTTGGCGGTGTTCACAAAAGCAGGAGAGGTTTCTTTCAAAGACTTGGCGACCTATTCAGATAATGAAATATGCCTCACTCCTATTTTTTCTTACAAGCGCTATACTCTTTTCACAACGGGCAGACTTTTCAACAATTGATTTTAGCATAGCTGATCGTATTGCCGAAAGGAGCAAAGGTGCAGGTCTGAACAATTTACCGGTGCTGACCCATGACCTAACAAGTCATCTTTCAACGGATGTTGAAAAATTCAGGGCCATTTATACATGGGTCAGTACCAATATTGAAAATGACTATCGGGGATACCAAAAAACCAGAAATAAACGAATACAACTGGCCAACGATCAAGAGGCATTTTTAGCATGGAACAGTGTTTATGCGCCAAAAATGTTTCAAAAGATGCTAAAGGACAAACAAACGGCCTGTTCCGGCTATGCCTATCTCATTCGTGAAATGGCCGAATTGGCCGATATTGAATGTAAAATTGTGAATGGTTTTGGGCGCACACCGAATGTAATATTAACGGCCGATAGCCCACCGAACCATGCATGGAATGCAGTAAAGTTAAATGACAAATGGTATCTCTGTGACGCCACGTGGTCTGCCGGCAGAATCATACTGGAAGACAGCGGACCGCGTTTTGAGCACCGCTATAACGATGGCTACTTTTTAGCCGATCCCGAACTTTTTATAAAAAACCACTATCCCCTTGAAATAGATTACGCCCTGCTAGCAGCACCACCAAGCTTCGAGGAATTTGCCGAAGGGCCTATACTTTATAAAGAAGCTTTTACACATGGGAGTCTTCCCCTTTCGCCTTCTAAAATGCACATTGAAACCCTGAAGCATGAAATGATACACTTCACATTTTCCTTTTTCAATACCGTGAAAACAGATGCCATTAGCATGCTTCTGAAAAAAGGTAACTCAAGCGAAAAGGTTCGGCCCGAAATCGCGGTGCAACAAAATAAGTATGTCTTAAAACATACTTTTGAAAAGCTTGGGCTGTACGACGTACACATTCAAGTAGACGAAGAAATTGTAGCGACCTACGTGGTAAGGGTGAAACGAAAATGAGAGGGCCTTATGTAGTCCGTTAGTTGCCGATATCTCCCCAAAAGTGGGCTTTTTGTTAGCTATTAAGCATCTTCCAAAGACGGTCTTTCAATTCAAGGATGCCCAGTTGGGCAACGGAGGAAATAAATACAAAAGGCGTATTGTTCAGGTCCTTTTTCAACTCAATGGCCATTTCTGCCATGAGTTCTTCGTCGAGCATATCACTTTTTGAAATGGCCACCAAGCGCTGCTTGTCCAACAGCTCTGGGTTATATCTTCTGAGCTCATCCAACAGTATTTCATACTCCCTGCTGATATCCTTGCTATCCGCAGGTAGTAAGAACAATAGGGTAGCGTTGCGCTCTATGTGCCTGAGAAAATAGTGGCCTAGCCCTTTGCCTTCGGCGGCCCCTTCGATAATGCCGGGTATATCGGCCATCACAAAACTCTGAAAATCTCTATACTCAACGATACCCAAATTCGGCTTGAGGGTCGTAAACTCGTAATCGGCAATTTTTGGTTTTGCAGAAGTGATTACGGAGAGTAAGGTAGATTTGCCGGCATTCGGAAAGCCCACCAACCCTACATCGGCCAAAACCTTGAGCTCAAGAATGAAATCTTTTTCCTTTCCTTCCATACCTGGTTGGGCATACCTTGGTGTTTGGTTGGTTGCTGTTCTGAAATGCCAGTTACCCCTACCGCCCATGCCACCTTCAAGCACTATTTTCTCCTCGCCATGCTCCGTGATCTCTAAAATGACCTCGTTGGTTTCAGCATCCTTCAAAATGGTTCCGAGTGGCACATCTAAATACACATCTTCGCCATCGGCGCCCGTACTTCGGCTTTTACCGCCATGCTCACCATGACCTGCCCGAAAATGTTTCTTGAATTTGAAGGTAACCAAGGTCCAAAGATTCTGGTTTCCACGAAGGATCACGTGTCCGCCCCGACCTCCGTCGCCCCCATCGGGACCTCCTTTGATAATGAACTTTTCGCGATGTAGATGCGCCGAGCCCTTACCCCCGTTACCGGAAGTCATGAACACTCTTACATAATCAACAAAATTACCTTCGGTCATTCGAAAAATTTAATGTTCTTTAGATCCCATCAATTAGATGGAATCGAGTCATCGAGATAGAAGACATAAATAAGATATGCGATTGCGGCCAGCACAAATAACAGAAAGGCAATGCCCGTTGTAAATAAACATCCTTTCAACCCCGTCTTCGCATCTATTACTTCCTCTGCCATGTTGCCCCGCCTATTGGTATGATAACTCCCTAAACCGTATTACAGCTCTTCGATAACCTTTGCCAGTCTGAGCGTTATCTCATCAATTTCACCGATGCCGTTTATGCTATGAAACTTGTTCTGGGCCTCATAGTATTTTTGCAGTGGTAGGGTCTTTTGATTGTATTCATCGAATCGGTTACGGATCTTATCCTCGTCTTGGTCATCGGGCCTTCCACTTACTTTTCCCCTTCCTAAAAGGCGTTGGATCAAGATTTCATCGTTCGCCTCTAAAGCTATGGTAGCGTCAATTTTCATATCCTTAGTGCTAAGGAAAGCATCTAAAGCCACTGCCTGTGCCGTTGTTCTTGGGAAACCATCAAAAATAAAACCACTGGCCTCGGGGTTTTTAGCTACCTCATCTTCCAACATTTTAATGGTCACCTCGTCAGGTACCAGATCGCCCTTGTCCATATAAGATTGGGCCAATTTTCCTAATTCCGTACCGTTTTTAATGTTGTACCGGAACACATCACCGGTCGATATGTGCTTTAGATTGTACTTTTCCTTTAAGAACTCGGCCTGGGTACCTTTTCCGGCCCCGGGTTTACCGAACAATACTAGGTTGATCATATGTTGCTGGTTTAGTTGGTAAACTTCCTTAAGGTTACGGCCCAATTCTTTATAATCGAGCCCGTAGCCTACAATGAACTTATTGGGAATATCGACACCGATATAATCAATGGTATACTCCCCGTTATAGATTTCAGATTTAAAAAAAAGTGCTGCGATCTTGAACTCCTTCACATTGGTATTCGTGAGCAAATGCACCAATTCTTTGAGGGTTCTACCGGTATCGATGATATCTTCAAGAATGATAACACTTCGTCCTTCGATATTTTCGGGCAGATCAAGCAGGGTTTCTACAATTCCCGTTGAGGTCAGGCCCTGGTAAGAGCTCAATTTAACGAATGAAACCTCACATGGATGTTGGTATTCCTTCAAAAAATCGGCTACGAACATAAAAGCACCGTTCAGCACCCCAACAAAAATCGGGGTCTCCTCTTTGTAATCGGCAGCTACCTGCCCCGCAATTTTTTTTACCGCGGCAAGAATCTCCGATTGGCTCAGAAAAGGCTTGAAATAGGTATTGTGAAGCTTTATCACGCTATGTTTTTAAAGAAGGCAAATATAGGGTTTTGATTTCTCTTTTTAAGACGGATAAGGACGGTTTTAAGAATTCGGCGTATTTTTGTGGATATATCGAAAACCTACGAAAACCTATGCCTAAAGCAAACTTAACAAACTATTTTTCGTCAGATTTCAAACTCGGCATACTCGGTGGCGGACAACTGGGCAAAATGCTCTTGTACGAGACCCGAAAATTCGACATTGCGACCAAGGTGCTCGAAGCCTCGGTCGATGCCCCGTGCCGCATAGCATGTGATGAGTTTGTTTTAGGAAGTCTGATGGATTTCGATGCCGTTTACAATTTTGGCAAGCAGGTAGACCTTTTGACCATTGAAATAGAGAACGTGAATCTTGATGCCCTAGAAAAGTTGGAGCAAGAGGGTCTTAAAGTATACCCGCCTACCAAGGCGCTTCGTATCATTCAGAACAAGGCGAAACAGAAATTGTTCTATGTGGATAACGGCATCCCTACGGCCGATTTCCATCGTTTTGCCTACAAAAGCGAAATAGAGGACAGCATTTCAAACGGTGGAATGGCTTTTCCGTTTATTTGGAAGGCGGCCCAATTCGGTTACGACGGGCAAGGGGTGAAAGTTGTTCGCAAACTAGAAGATCTAGAAAACCTACCCGCCGGAGAATGTATCGCCGAAAAAATGATCGCCTTCAAGAACGAATTGGCGGTCATCGTTGCCAGAAGCGCTCGTGGAGAAGTTAAAACCTACCCGGTGGTAGAAATGGAATTCCACCCCGAGGCCAATCAGGTAGAATATGTTATCTGTCCTGCTCGCATCGATGAAAAAGTAGCTGCGAAGGCCCGGCAGATCGCCCTGAACGTTTCCGAAAAAATACGGCATATCGGTTTATTGGCCGTTGAAATGTTCCAGACCCAAGATGATGAGATCTTAGTGAACGAAGTAGCTCCCCGCCCCCATAACAGCGGTCATTATAGTATAGAGGCCAGTTACACCAATCAATTTGAACAGCATATCAGGGCCATTTTAGATCTACCTTTAGGCAATACCGACAGCAAAGTTGCGGGCATCATGGTCAATTTAGTGGGTGCCGAGGGCCATACCGGAGATGTGGTATATGAAAATATTGATGAGATTTTAGCAATGGATGGGGTTACCCCCCATATTTACGGTAAAAAACAGACCCGTCCTTTTCGCAAAATGGGCCATGTGACCATTGTGAACGAAAATATTACGGAAGCCAGAAGAATAGCCCAAGAGGTTAAGGAAAAAATAAAAGTAATCAGCAAACAATTATGAGCAAAGTAGCCGTAGTCATGGGAAGCACCAGCGACCTACCTGTAATGCAGGAAGCCATTGATATTTTAAGGGGCTTCGATATCGAGGTCGATGTAGATATCGTTTCGGCACACCGAACCCCGGAAAAGCTGTTCGAGTTTAGTAAAAACGCACACATCAAAGGGTATACGGTCATTATTGCCGGCGCGGGCGGTGCAGCACATTTACCCGGCATGGTCGCATCCATGTCGCCCTTACCCGTAATCGGTGTACCCGTAAAAAGCAGTAATTCCATTGATGGGTGGGATTCGATTCTCTCCATCCTTCAGATGCCCGGTGGTGTGCCCGTAGCGACCGTTGCCTTGAACGGTGCTAAAAATGCCGGTATTCTTGCTGCCCAAATCATAGGTTCTTCCGACAAGTGTGTTCTCGATAAAATTATGCTGTACAAAGAAGGCTTGAAGCAGAAAGTGATCGACGGGGCCGCCTCTATTCGCAGAAAGCCTTAAAAAGCTGGCCGTTGCAATCGATTTTCCGACTTAAAATACAACAACTTAAAAGTAGCACTTTACCCATGAACCCACTTCTTGAACCTTTTGATACCGCACCGTTCTCAAAAATAAAAAACGCGCATTTTAAACCTGCTTTTACAAAAGCTATGGATGAAGCACGTGCTGAAATTGATGCGATCACGGCGAACCCCGATGCGCCAACTTTTGAAAATACCATTGAAGCTTTAGAGTTCGCAGGCCAACACCTTGACCGTATTTCAAGTGTGTTCTTTAATTTGAACTCTGCAGAAACAAACGAGGAAATCCAGAAAATAGCACAAGAAATATCACCGCTATTATCGGAGTTCAGCAATGATATCACCTTGAACGAGGCATTGTTCAAGCGAATCAATTCGGTTCATGAGAAAAAAGATACGCTGCATTTATCGGTAGAACAGCAAACTTTATTGGACAAAAAATACAAGAGTTTTAGTCGTAACGGTGCCCATTTATCAGAAGACAAAAAGAAACGACTTCGTGAAATAGATGCCGAGCTGGCCAAACTCAAATTGACTTTCGGTGAAAATGTGCTGGCGGAGACCAACAAATACCAAAAATACCTCACCGATGAGGCCGACCTAGAGGGATTGCCCGAGGGAGAAAAAGAAGCTGCCGCCCAAATGGCAAGGTCAAAAGGAAAGGAATCAGGCTGGATGGTCACCCTAGATTACCCTAGCTATGTTCCCTTTCTAAAATATGCGAAGAATCGCGCCCTGCGCAAAGAACTTTTCATGGCCTTTGGAAGCAAATCTTTTAAAGGTGACGAACTTGACAATCAAGAAAATGTACTAAAGATTGCAAAACTACGTCATGAAAGGGCCGTGCTTTTGGGCTATCAAACCCATGCGCATTTTGTGTTGGAGGAGCGTATGGCGGAAACTCCCGAAAAAGTACATACGTTTCTACACGAATTACTAGAAAAGGCAAAACCGGCCGCTGAACGCGAATTCAAGCAACTGGAAGATTTCGCCAAATCACTTGACGGTATCGATAGGCTAGAGAAATGGGACGGCAGCTACTACGCCGAAAAGTTGAAACAGAAGCTGTTCAGTTTAGATGATGAGCAACTGAAACCCTACTTTAAACTAGAAAATGTAATTGACGGGGTTTTCAAAGTAGCCGAAAAACTGTTCGGACTCCGATTTGAAGAAGTATCCGATATTGAAAAATACCATGTAGAGGTAAAAACGTTCAGGGTCTATGACGTAGACAACAATTTCGTTTCCCTTTTCTATGCCGATTTTCACCCTCGAGCCGGAAAACGTGATGGTGCCTGGATGACTTCCTTCAAATCGCAATGGAGAAAGAACGGCGAAAACGTGAGGCCGCATATCAGCAACGTGTGCAATTTCACCCCATCTACCGGCACAAAACCCTCACTGCTGACCTTTAATGAGGTTACCACCTTGTTCCATGAATTCGGGCACGGGCTTCATGGCATGTTGGCGGACACCACCTACCCAAGTCTCTCGGGTACCTCTGTTTACTGGGATTTTGTAGAACTTCCTTCACAGGTAATGGAAAACTGGTGTTATGAAAAAGAAGCCTTGGAGCTATTTGCCAAACATTATGAAACAGGCGAGGTCATTCCAATGGAACTCGTAGAAAAGATAAGGCAATCTGCTACCTTTCAGGAAGGGATGCAGACACTGCGCCAACTAAGTTTCGGCCTGTTGGATATGTCATGGCATGGTGCGGACCCTTCGCAAATAACTGATGTAAAGGCTCATGAAACAAAGGCCTTTGCGGGTACCGACCTGTACCCTGCAACGCCGGAAACCTGCATGAGCACCTCTTTTAGCCATATCTTTCAAGGCGGTTACTCCTCTGGGTACTACAGTTATAAATGGGCCGAAGTATTGGATGCCGACGCATTTGCCTATTTCAAGGAAAAAGGTATTTTCAACAAAGAAGTCGCCACCAATTTCAAAGAACATGTTCTATCAAAAGGCGGTACAGAAAACCCGATGGTTCTCTACAAACGATTTAGAGGGGCCGAACCTAAGGTTGAGGCCTTGTTGGAAAGGGCAGGACTGTTGAACAAAAGTGCCTAAATATAGTTGTCATTGGTTTGGTATTTACTGACCGAACCTCTTATTTACAGCGATTTACAACACATGACCTGACATTGACAACAATAATTTCAGGCCGTTCTTTAAATGGGTTTATTTTAAGCTTTTAAATTAAACCCAACTTATCAATGAAAAAGTTATTCTTTGTTATTCCCTCGATTTTTCTTTTTGCCTGTGGCTCCGATTCCGATGAGGTCAAGAAGGATATTGAACAAGAAACCGCGAACAAGGTACCCATCATCAATATACAATCATTATCGATTGACGAACATGCAGCAGCAGGCACCATAGTCGGCACCATAGCGGCATCCGATGCGGATAATGATGAACTCACCTTTACGATCAATAGTGAAAGTGGACTTGAAATCAACGAGGCAAGTGGCGAAATATCAATCGGCCCTAATTTGATCCTAGATTTTGAGGCCGCTGAAAGTCTGCCCTTCACCGTTTCTGTTTTCGACGGAAAAGTGATCGTCGATCAAGATCTTGAACTTTCGATCAACAATATCAATGAATACGATTTATTATCAGAAATACAGAAAGAAACCATTGCCTATTATCAATACCTGACACTCTGGCAAGCACCTACCAACAGTGCTCTAGAATATTCAAGCAGATGGATGGTACCTATGAAACTGTATCTGAACGGTAACTTCACTCCTCAGTTCATGGCCGATGTTGAATCCGTCGTTGAACAATATAATGAGATGTTCGCAAACAGTAATTTCAGCATTTCATTGGTGAACACCCTAGAAG
This sequence comes from Flavobacteriaceae bacterium, assembly GCA_050330515.1. Taxonomy (GTDB): domain Bacteria; phylum Bacteroidota; class Bacteroidia; order Flavobacteriales; family Flavobacteriaceae; genus Maribacter_C. The sequence continues at coordinate 10,526 of JBHJNU010000047.1, forward strand.
AATCGAATGCACATTTGTTCTTTGGCAACACGGCAGATTTGGAAGGATTATGGGACGATATGTTCAACATTGTTGACGGGGGAACCTTTTCAGGCTACGCCATGACATTGAATACCAATTCTGTTCTAAGTAATTCCAGAATATGGGTTTCAAATCCCTTACCGGTACTATTTAAACATGAATTAGGACATGCACTTGGGTTCGGACACTCCGAAAAATGCGATATAGAAAGTAGTTTCATGTGCTCAACAATAGCCGAAGATCATGACTTCTTAGAAATTGAAAAAGTAATTATCGGCTATGCCTATGAGAATGACATGGAGGCAGGTCTCACGGCCGATGAAATTGAGGCATTCTTGGCCAATAAAATGGTATTGGAAGAGTAAGTCTAAAATAACAACACCTTTAAAAAGGAGATGACCTAGACCGATCATCTCCTTTTT
>JBHJNU010000048.1:0-9886 GCA_050330515.1 Flavobacteriaceae bacterium
CTATTTCCGGTGAAGAGATCATGCAGACCTTCAACCTAAAACCTTCAAAAGAAATAGGCATTCTCAAAGAGGCTATAAAAGAGGCTATCTTGGAAGGTGAAATTCCGAACGAATATGAGTCCGCCAGGAAGTTCATGCTCATCAAAGGAAAACAGCTCGGTTTGAAAATTCTCAACTGACTAATGCACTTTATTCCCTTTCTACCTCCACCCCTTTGCCTTTAAGACTAAAACTATTCGCTATGGGTTGACATAAAATTAATTGTAACATTTTTGTAAGAATAAGCAATACTTGTAAGAAATTAAAGATTTCCTACAAAAAGAAGCTTTTCATCGATAATTTATAAGAGAAGCACAACATTTCTTCGATGAAATATAAACTACTTCATACATTTGTCGAAATTTTATGTGACTCATCGCTTCTTCGAAGTGATGTAACGTAAATATAACACTAACCAAAAACTTCCCCGAAAATGAAGAATTTTTCCGAATTCTTTTGTAGTCAAATCAATCTCTACCTATCATTAAAATCATTTTATCCTTTATCGACGGTTCAAACAAAGGATAATCCAAAACATACCTCTATGAAAAAAAATATACTCCTGGCCAAAATCTTCCGCATATCCACCTTGGTGATTTTATTTGGATTTTTAAGCATTGTACAAGTTCAAGCGCAAGACAATGATAATGATGGCGTTGCTGATGTATTAGACCTTGACGATGACAATGATGGTATATTGGATAGTGAAGAGGGCGGTCCGAACTGTTCTTTGGTTTCCGAAATAAACACTCCGGGCTTTGCCGCAAACATCAACTTGGTAACAGGGGGCGCCATGGGTACCGCGGCGCTGAACGGTCTAGATAACGGTACTTTTAATTTCACGGCCTCCGTTGGTGGAACCGCTACATGGAATGGCGGAATTCAAATTCAGAATCAACCTTCTGTAGGCAACTTTATTTATGCGCAACCCCAAAATACCGACAACACGAGTACTCTCAATGTTGCAACCTACGAATTGAATTTTCCCACCCCAGTGAATGATTTTGCCTTTATTCTAGGTGGGCTGAATAATGGTGACCAAGCTACCATTACAGCATTTATAGGGGCTACACCCATTATGGTAACACCTGCCAATTTTAGTGAGTTTTCTACGCCAGGGCTTGTTCCTAATGGTAATACGGTCATTGGTACCATATTTGACAATAGCGCGGATCCCCTGATCAATACCTTTAAGACTACGATTTATGGCGAAGTAGATAGAGTTGTAATCACCTCGGGTAAATCTGACGACATGAATAGCAACGTTACAGTGGGAATATATTCATTTTCCTATTGCGGAATTGGTGCATATGATGATTTTGACAATGATGGTATTCCCAACTATCTAGATTTAGATTCCGACAATGACGGTATTCCTGATGTTGTTGAAGCAGGAGGTACGGATAATGACAGAGATGGAATCATCGATAACTTTTCAGATCTTGATAGTGATGGCCTAAACGACGCACAAGACAATGTGGATAATGGTTCAGGAGCGGGCGAAATTACCACAGGAACACCATTGCCGCTTCATAATACTGATAGTAATGGCAATCCTGATTACTTAGATATCGATTCTGACGACGACGGTATAGTCGATAATATTGAAGCGCAAACTACCGGTGATTATATGCCTCCTTTGAATGCGGATGACGATATGGATGGTATCGATAACCAATACGATATCGATTTTATTGGAACTGATATCTACGGTATTGCAAATACAGATGGTGATCCTTTACCTGACTACCGTGACTTGGATTCTGACGAGGATTCTATTCCAGATGTCATTGAAGGATGGGACGCGGATGCCGACGGAACTCCTGAAACCGTTCCAGCAAATGCAGATGCAGATGGTGACGGATTGGATGATAATTTTGACAATGACGACGCTACTGCGGACCCTACCAATGGTCAGGTACCCACTGATTTTCCAGATGCGCAGAATCCCGGTGGTGACCGTGATTGGAGACAGGGCTTTGATAACGATGGAGATGGTATCTTGGATGTTAATGACATTGACGATGATAACGACGGTATTCCGGACACCGTAGAAGGTGGTGGTGATACCGATGGAGACGGAATTCCCGATTGGTTTGACCTTGATTCGGATAATGACGGTATACCTGATATTGTGGAAGCCGGTGGAGCAGATGCCGATACCGATGGTGATGGTGAAGTAGATTATCCAGGGTTCGATTCTTCGACGATGATCGATGCCAATAACAATGGTTTAGAAGATCGTTTTGAAACCGACCCACTTGAGGATCTGGACAGTGACGATGATGGAATAGTAAATAGATTAGACCTTGATTCAGACAATGATGGTTTACCTGACGTGGTTGAAGCAGGTGGTAGTGATACCGATGGCGACGGACTTATTGACGGTTATACCGATGTTGATGGCGACGGATTTGCAGATAGCTTAGATTCCAATGACAATACCCTGCCGGGCGCTCTTGATGGTGGCACTCCTTTACCGTATCCAGATACCGATGGTGACCAAATAGCTGATTGGTTAGACGTTGATTCTGACAATGACGGTATCACCGATGTTACCGAAGCCGGTGGAACCGATGCAGATGGCGATGGAAGAATTGACGGGTTTACCGATACCGATATGGACGGGTTTGCAGATTCTGTAGATACAGAGGATAGCACTACCCCAGCACTACTGGATGGCACAGGAACGCCATTACCTACTGAAGATTTTGATAATGATGGTCAACCGAATCATTTAGATATCGATGCCGATAACGATGGTATTACCGACGCAACCGAAGCTGGAGGTGCCGATACGGATTCAAATGGAGAAATTGACGGTTTTGTTGATGTAGATGGTGACGGCTTTGATGACGCAACGCGAACAACTCCGTTGCCTATTCCAAATTCGGATGGCAATGCCGGAGACGGAGCAGATTATCTTGATATCGATGCCGATGATGACGGAATTCCGGATAATATTGAAGCACAACCAACATTTGGCTATATTGCACCTAATGGCGTATCAGCGCAAAATGGTTTAGATACCGCCTACACAATCGGTTTTACACCGGAAGATACTGATGGTGACTTAATTCCTGATTATTTGGATCCAGATTCGGACAATGATGAAATCGATGACCTTACCGAAGGTGGCCGAGGCGCATTTACCAATACAGATACCGATGGTGATGGCTTGGATGATGGCTTTGAAGGGGCCGAAATCAACGATCCTTTCGACGTCAACGATGAGATCGACGACCCCACTACCCTGCCCGACGTTCAGGTGGTAGGCGGTGATGTCGATTACAGACAAGGATTGGAAAGTGATGGAGACGGTGTTCTCGACGATCAAGAAGTTGCAGATGGCACAGATCCAAACGACCCCTGTGATTACGAAATTGCAAGTATTACCGAACCTCAAGGTGGTGATTGGGCTATGGCCGATTGCGATGGCGATGGCGTGATGAACGAGCAAGAAATCGCCGATGGAACCAATCCAGAAGATCCTTGCAACTTCAGCGCGGCGAGTGTTACTTTAACTCTATCAGGTGATTACTTGATTTCAGATTGTGATGGTGACGGGGTAACCAACGGCACGGAGATTACCGACGGCACAGACCCGGAAGACCCATGTGACTTCAACATTGTGAACGTAACCTTGGATAGGGGCGGCGATTGGCTTTTGGCAGATTGTGATGGCGATACCATTACGAACGGGCAAGAAATAGCTGATGGAACCTTACCTGATGATCCTTGTAGTTCTCGTGGTGGCACTCCTCCGACAGGTAGCCCATGCGATATCACCATAGAATCTGACATGGTCGCCCCCGGTCTGAACAACGGTATTTTCCAGATCAACAATATCGAGAATTTCCCGAACAATACGGTACGCATCTATAACCGATGGGGTGTATTGGTATTCGAGACGCAAGGGTATGATAATGGCAGTAACGCATTCCAAGGTATTTCCAACGGCAGGGCGACCATAAACGAGAGTAATGCACTTCCAGTGGGCGTATATTTCTATATCATAGAGTATATGATAAACGGATCCAGTGAAGTCAAAAACGGATATCTATATGTTAATCGTTAAAAAACCCCGAAGTACCGCTAAAGATAAAATCATGAAAAAATTAATTATATCTACAGTTTTCATTTTTGCCTCAATTTGGGGGATAAAGGCTCAACAAGATGCGCAGTACACACAGTACATGTACAATACCATGGCCGTGAATCCCGCATATGCAGGTTCTAGGGGCGTATTGAGCATTAATGGACTTCACCGTTCGCAATGGGTAGGTCTTGACGGTGCACCGACCACGCAAACCTTTAATTTCAACACCCCGGTTACTGAACGCTTGGGTGTTGGCCTATCCATCGTCAACGACGAAATTGGAAACGGCACCAATCAAGACACCTATTTTGACGGGGTAGTTTCCTATACTGTTCAGACCTCGGAAACAGGTAAACTATCCTTTGGTTTAAAAGCAGGGGGGCATCTACTTAATCTCGATTTCACCCGACTGCAGAATTATAATAATGAAGCGACAAGTTTGGGCCAAAGTAATATCGACAAAAGATTTTCCCCTAATTTTGGTGCGGGCGTTTACTATCATACCGATAAGTTCTATGCCGGACTTTCGGCACCTAATTTCTTGAAGACGGAACATTTTGATTCTTCAAGTTCAAGTTTGGCCGAGGAACGTATGAACATCTATTTGATCACGGGCTATGTATTTGATTTAAACCCGACTTTGAAGTTCAAACCGGCTGCATTGGTGAAAGCGGTTAGTGGTGCGCCCTTACAGCTAGATGTTTCGGCAAACTTTATGTTGAACGAAAAATTCACCTTAGGCGCAGCCTACCGTTGGGATGCCGCCCTAAGCGCATTGTTTGGCTTTCAGATAACCGACCAGTTCATGTTAGGTTTGGCTTATGACAGGGAAACCACAGAACTGGGCAGCACTGCCTTTAACAATGGTTCTTTCGAAGTACTACTGCGCTACGAGTTCCGTACCAGATATAAAAATGTGATTACGCCAAGATTCTTTTAAAACACTGATCATGAAAAATAAATTCAACTATCTGTACCTTAGTCTTTTGATGGCCGGTACGCTGATTTCGGCACAAGAAAGACAGTCACAAAAAGCTAAAAAAGCTTTTGAAGATTATGCTTATGCACCTGCAATTGAAAAATATGAAACCTTGGTCGAAAAAGGATTTACCGAGCAAGAGATTTACAAAAATCTTGGTGACGCCAATTACCAAAACGCAAAATATAGCGAAGCCGCAACATGGTACAGTAAGCTTTTCACAGATGGAGGCGCCGATATAGACCCCGAATTCATGTACAAATACGCCCTGTCGTTAAAAAGTACGCAAGAGTATGAAGCAGCCGCTATTTGGATGGAAAAATTCAGGATGGCGAACGGCGCAGAGGTACGTGCCATAAAAATCGCCGACAAGGCCAATTATTTGGCGGAAATCGAAAAACAATCTGGTAGATATGAAATAAAGAATCTGGGTATAAACTCCAGGGCATCTGATTTTGCACCTGCATTCAACGGGGAACAATTGGTTTTCTCAACAGCTCGAGATAGTGGCAATGTAACCCGTTACACTCACCAATGGAACGACCAACCATTTTTGAACCTATATAGCGCAAGTCAGGTTTCTGAAGATTACGGTAGGGCCTTGAAACTTGACAAAAGCGCGAACAAGAAAACGCATGAGTCTTCCGCTGTTTTCACCAAAGATGGATCCATGGTTTACTTCACGCGGAACAATTCTGAAAAGGGTAGGTTTTCTAGGGATAAAGAAGGGGTCAGTAGATTAAAGATATACAGGGCAAAAGTAGAAAACGACAGTTGGCTAGAAGTCACCGAACTTCCATTTAATAGTGATGACTACTCTTCGGCACATCCTACCCTGAGCCCTGATGAAAGCAAATTGTACTTTGCTTCAGATATGCCGGGAAGTGTTGGCAATTCAGATATTTTTGTCGTAAACCTGAATGGCGACGGAAGCATAGGCGCGCCTGTCAATTTAGGTAACGTTATTAACACCGAGGCAAGGGAGACCTTCCCGTTCGTAACTTCTGAAAACGTACTCTACTTTGCTTCTGACGGGCATCCCGGTCTTGGGGGGCTTGATATCTTCGCTACCTCCATGGAAGACATCGGAAACCTTAACATCGTCAATGTGGGTAAACCGGTTAATAGCGAGCAAGATGATTTTTCCTTTATAATCAATGAAGAGACCAAAAAAGGGTTCTTCGCCTCTAACCGTCATGGCGGTAAGGGTAGTGACGACATTTACTCCTTTATAGAAAATGAAGAGATCGACCTTATTTGCAATACGCTGGTCAATGGTGTGATAAAAGATAAGGAAACAGGCGAACCACTTGAAGGGGCTAGCATAGCAATAGTCAACAGCTCCAACGAAATTGTTTCGCAAACTACTTCTGGCAGCGATGGCTCCTTCGCCTTGGACGGGGATTGTAGGGATGGCGATTACAATTTGGTAGCCTCAAAAGAGGACTATAACGAAGGTAGCAAAATGTTCGCAGTACTCAGTTCAAATGACACAGAAGGGGTTGAACTAAACCTCGTCAAAACGCTTAAAAGAGCTTCGGTCGGTACTGATCTTATAAAATTCTTGGATCTAGAACCGGTTTATTTTGATTTGGACAAGGCCGATATTCGTCCGGATGCCGCTGCAACTATTTTGAAGATATTAGCGTACATGAAAGCTTTTCCCGATTTGAAGGTTCAGGTACAGTCACATACTGATGTAAAAGCGAGTACCTCGTACAATTATAGGCTCTCTCAAAGAAGAGCCGAAAATACGATTGCCTATTTGGTAGCGAACGGGGTAGATTCCCATAGAATTCCTGGACAAGGCTTTGGTAAGACAAAATTGATCAACGAATGTAGCACACGCGAAAGTTGTCCTGATGAAAAACATCAAGAAAACAGAAGATCTGAATTTATCGTGATAGAATAATGACACGTCAACCGACCGCCCATGGCCGTTCTCTTTTGAACGGCCTTTTTCGTTTAAATCTTTAGGCAACCGATGTCGGTTATCTTGTCGAAGAATAGTAATTTTGTAATAAAACTATTGGGGTGGTGTTGGAGAAGAACTTTCTGAAAACGGCGAAGATATCCTTAGTGTTGGTGTATTTGGTTATCGTGGCGGGGGCAGTGGTACGAATGACCGGCAGTGGTATGGGCTGTCCGGACTGGCCCAAGTGTTTCGGTTATTATATTCCACCAACGGAGGCTTCACAACTACAGTGGCAAGCAAAAAAAGAGTACCGTGCCGGCCAGGTTATCATCTTCAACGAACAACTGCGGGTCGCAAAAGAAAATTTCGTTACCAAATCAGCATACGACCCATCAAACTGGAAGGCTTATACCAAACATGAATATGCCGTTTTCAACCCATGGCATACATGGATCGAGTTTATCAACCGCCTTTTTGGTGCGCTGGCCGGTCTGGCCACATTGGTATTGGCCGTATTATCTTTTTGGTATTGGAAAACAGCGAGGAAGATTACACTGATCTCTTGGTTGGTTGTATTCGCTATGGGCTTTCAAGCTTGGTTGGGTGCCACAGTGGTGTACTCGGTACTGAATCCCTTTAAAATTACGGTTCACATGGTTATGGCCTTGGCCATTGTTGGGTTACTACTTTATTTAATCTCGGTAAGTAGCACCAAAGAAAAGGTGGCCAAATATGATAAGAAAACCATGTGGCTCATGCTAGCCGCTTTGACCATTACATTGATACAAGTGGTTTTGGGTACCCAAGTGCGTGAATTCGTTGATGAACAGATAGACCTTGTCGGTGAAGATGCAAAAAGCCTTTGGTTACAAGATCCAAGCCTACAGTTTTTCATTCACCGTTCATTTTCCCTTCTTGTGGTATTTTTGAATGTGTTCATTGCCTTACGCATCTATAAGCATATTTTAGGCTATTCTAAGATAAAATGGGTGCTGCTCTTTATCCTATTCGAAGTTATTACCGGCATGGCCATGTACTACCTGAACTTCCCCTTTTCTACCCAGGCACTGCATTTGGTATTGGCCTCGATACTTTTCGGTTTACAGTTCTATTTGGTTTTGGAAGCATTAAAATCAAAAAGAAGTCTGAAAACTTCGTAACTTTACCTTCCGCAAAAAAATACCAATGATTTACAAAATTAGGGTCATCTTAGACGCTCAAGAAGATATATTCAGGGATATCGAAATTGATGCCGGCAGTTCAATGGAAGAATTGCATAATACCATTGCCCAGTCTTTCGGTTTTTTAGGAAACGAAATGGCCTCTTTTTATACTTGTGATGACCAATGGGTGCAAGATGAGGAAATCGCACTTTTTGACATGAGCGAAAGTGGTTCTGATGTTCGACTCATGAACGAGACCTTTCTTGAGGATCTTATGAATGAGATTAGCCCTAAACTGATCTATGTATATGATTTTTTGAGTATGTGGACGTTTTTTGTTGAGTTGGCCGATATCGTTGAGAACACACCCGGTGTGGCCTACCCCAATCTACTGTTCAGCTTCGGGGAACTGCCGGAGACCCCGCCCGAAAAGAACTTCGAAGCGGACCCTTCCTTCAATTTTGACGATGAAGGCCTCGAAAATTATGAAGACCTTGATTTCGATGAGAATTGGAACTGATGTTCAACACGCAATGAGCACTATAAGTTGTTCGAACCCTTAAGCTTCAGACCATTTTCAACAGGATACCTAGCCATTAATTTGAACTTTAAATAATCTCGAAACATATTCCATGATCAATCTATACCATACCCAAATCGAAAGCATTTCATTACACCGCGTGGGCAATAAAAACAAGGGCGAAGGTATATTTCTATCCGAAGAACCTTTTTCGCTAAATGACGAGACCAACGGGCTTTTAAAGGAATATTTTTTCAAGCCGTTTAGAGAAAAAGAAGAAAATTATTTCAAACTTTCGAACGAGGTAGACGTGGAGTTCAATGAACTTTACAAAATTATATCCGAGACCTTCGAGAAGCCTGCAAGAATACATGAAAGCTCAAAAAGAATAGCGGCCCACCTCTTTGAGCAGTCGAACCATCCGCACATCAAGAGTGGTGAGGTTTATGTAACCTATTTAACAGGCTTGGTACTCGATAATCAAAAGGTAGACGCGGTCGGAATTTTCAAAAGCGAGCTTAAACTTGACTTTTTCCAATTTCAAGAACGTGGAAAAAATCTTGATATCATTGTACAACAGGGTATAAATATCAACAAGTTAGACAAGGGCTGCCTCATTTTCAACGTGAACAAAGAAGAGGGTTATAAGGTACTTTCGGTAGATAGCAATCGATATGACGCCAAATATTGGTTGGAGAACTTTTTGGCCGTGGAACCCTTGGCAGACGATAATTTTTATACCAAGAACTACCTTAAATTCTGTCAGAACTTCGCCAAAGATGTGGTACTACCGGCTGAAGACAAGCAACAAGAGGTGCTTTTCATGAACCGTGCGGTAAACCATTTCGCCAAGAACGATGCGTTCGAAGAAAGTAGCTTCTTGACCGATGTGATGGAGAACCCGGACCTGATCCCAGAATTCAAGCACTACAAGGTTGAAAAAGGGCCTAAGTACAGTATCGAGGATGTTTCTAATTTCGACATAGCGAACAAAGCGGTTTCCGATGCTCGCAAGAAGATCAAGAATGTTATTAATTTAGACACCAACATCCAAATAAAATTAGATTTCATCAACCCCGAATCCGCTCAAAAATTCGTTGAAAAAGGATGGGACGAAGAACGGCAGATGTACTATTACCTGGTGTACTTCAATAAAGAACAAAAAAGTTAG
>JBHJNU010000049.1:0-24855 GCA_050330515.1 Flavobacteriaceae bacterium
TAGGTACACTTTATGACGCCTTTGAGTTGGTGAAGAAGAGGGGCCGCAAAAAGTTGATAAATAGGGTGCCAAAAAGCGGTACTCGCTTAAAAAAGGATTTTGTTGAGCAAAAGAACTAGGCCTATTTACGGCTTTAACCGGCTGATTGATTATTGAACTGCCACCAAAAATGCAGTTTTTTAAGTTTATGTAAAGGCTAAAAGCGTTAAGTCCAGATTATTTGACTGTCCGGTCAAAAAAAGCCCTCCAATATCTTGAAGGGCTTTATTTTTCTGGTAGCGGGAACAGGACTCGAACCTGTGTCCGCCAGCTGGCGGATATGAGCCCGACACTGAATTTATTCGGTTGTAGCGTGTAAAACTTGACCATTTTCATATGTATTACCTGATCAATAAAAAAGCCCTCCAATATCTTGAAGGGCTTTATTTTTCTGGTAGCGGGAACAGGACTCGAACCTGTGACCTTCGGGTTATGAGCCCGACGAGCTACCTACTGCTCTATCCCGCGATGTATGTTTTTCTCTTTTGTTTTGCAACTTCGGGACATAAACCCCGACCGAGAAATTCGAAAACGCTATTTGCGCTAACGGGCGACAAATGTACGAAGGTTTCTCGGTAAAATCAAAACTTGAGGGGAGAATCTTTTTTAAAGTGCTTCTTGCTAAAAAGCTTAAAATCCATACCTTCGGAGTTTTCACTGTTTTTATGAACGCAATAAATGATTTTATCGCAAGTGCCCTGCCCTATACCGAATGGCCGATGTTCATCCTACTGATCGGTGGTGGACTTTTTCTTGTATTTTACTCAAAATTTTTACCTTATCGTTACTTTGGTCATGCCATTGCCATCACTGCTGGAAAGTATGATGACAAGAATGCCAAAGGCGATGTAAGTTCTTTTCAGGCACTTTCAGCCGCCGTAGCCGCTACCGTTGGTCTAGGTAATATTTCAGGGGTTGCCATAGCCATTCATGATGGTGGTCCGGGTGTTATTTTTTGGATTTGGGTTACCGCTCTAATTGGCATGTGCATTAAATTCTATTCCTGTAGCCTCGCTGTCATGTTTCGGGGAACAGATTCCGAGGGTAATTTACAAGGTGGTCCTATGTACTATATCACTAAAGGCTTAGGGGAAAAAGCGCGACCATTGGCTATTTTCTTTGCTATTTGCGGCCTTTTCGGTTTTCTGGGTGTTTTTACTGCCAATCAGTTTACAGAGACTTTCATGAGTGTGGTCAAGCCTGAGAACAATATAATTGAAATGAGTGAGGGCAACTGGAAATTGACCATCGGCATCGTGCTGGCTCTAATCACTTCGTTGGTAATTTTCGGGGGCTTGAACAAAATTGTCAAGGTGGCCTCTGCAATCGTTCCCTTTATGGTGGCAGTTTATTTGGTGGCGGTAGTAGCGGTAATGATTATGAATTCGGCACAGATAGTACCATCCCTGAAATTGATATTTACAGAAGCCTTTAATTTCAAGACCATGGTAACCGGCGGTTTTTGGGGTTTGGTGATTATCGGTGTGCGCAGAGCGATGTTTTCTAACGAGGCAGGCTTGGGCAGTGCCCCGATGTACCATGGGCAATCTAAGACCGATAATCCGATAAAAGAAGGTCTGGTCGCAATGCTAGGTCCTTTCATTGATACGATCTTGGTGTGTACGTTTACCGCTATCGTAATTATTTTAAGTGGTGCCTATGTAGAAGATTCAAGTGGTATTGTAATGACCCTCTCTGCTTTTGAAACTAGCTTATTTGGTTATGGAGACGTTTTGTTAATGGTCATTGTAACGGCTTTTGCGCTGTCTACGCTTTTTACATATTCCTATTACGGGGTAAAAAGTCTCTCGTTTCTTACGAATGCTAAAATTGGTAAACTCTATAATTGGTATTTTGTTGTTATGATCGTTTTTGCGGCGGTAGCATCGCTCGATCTGGTAAAGAACCTTATTGATTTAGCCTATGCCCTAATGGTTATACCCAATATGATTGCCGTACTTTTATTGGCTCCCAAGGTGAATGCGGCTGCCAAAGATTATTTTGGCAAACTGAAAAAGATATAGCCAGCGATATAAGTTTCGAAATGTTTTAAGCTGTTTTTAAAAAGTGGTACAACAGAAAAAATGTTACTGAAAACTGTATGGTTAATACTACCTTTGTGATATGCAAATAAAGCACAGATCAGGGTTCGTAAACATCATTGGCAACCCGAACGTTGGTAAATCAACATTGATGAACGCCTTTGTGGGCGAGAAACTTTCTATCATCACATCGAAGGCTCAAACAACGCGGCACCGTATTTTAGGCATAGTTAATGGGGATGATTTTCAGGTAATTTTATCCGACACTCCGGGAATAATAAAACCGGCTTACGAGCTACAAAATTCTATGATGAATTTTGTAAAGTCTGCCTTTGAAGATGCCGATGTGCTACTTTACATGGTGGAAATCGGAGAAAGGGCTTTGAAAGATGAAGCGTTTTTCGAGAAAATAAAGAACAGTACCATTCCGGTTTTGTTGTTGCTTAATAAAGTAGATACGGCAACACAAGAATTGTTGGAAGAACAGGCGCAATATTGGCAAGAGATACTTCCATCGGTCGAGCTACATCCTATTTCCGCCTTGTCGAATTTCAACATCAAAAATGTGTTCGAACGTATTATTGAATTGCTTCCTGAGGCTCCTGCTTATTATCCTAAAGACCAGCTAACGGATAAGCCCGAACGTTTTTTTGTCAACGAGACCATCCGTGAAAAAATCCTGATCCATTATAAAAAGGAAATCCCGTACGCTGTAGAAATTGATACAGAGGAGTTTTTCGAAGATGAAGAAATTATCAGGATGAGATCGGTAATCATGGTAGAACGTGATTCACAGAAAGGCATTATCATTGGTCATAAAGGAGCTGCCCTAAAGAGAGTAGGGGTGGAGTCTAGAAAGGACCTCGAAAAATTCTTTGGCAAACAGGTACACCTAGAGATGTATGTCAAAGTGAACAAAAATTGGCGCAGCGACGCCGGCCAATTAAAAAGGTTTGGATATAATCAGAAATAAAAGCTTCGAAATCATCCGATTTGTGTGATTGAACCGTAGATACAAGAGCACATCGAATACCACCTACTAAATACGATAAATAGAAATTTTGAAGGTTAGCATATATAGGTTTATAGAGGGTTGAATGGCTGGAGATAACATTTCAACGAAAAAAGTAGACTTATTAACAAATTACTAATAACTTTTTCTATCTTTGGTTTATCGATGAAATGCATAAAAGCCCCGATTAAATGCAAAACATAGTTATTTTTGGAGCCTCAGGCCATGGCAGTGTAGTACTTGACTGCATTGAAAAAGAGGCGAAATACCAAGTTGTTGGTTTCATTGATTCCTTTAAACCTAAAGGAACAGAACATAATGGCTATTCCGTTTTAGGAACGGAATACGACCTTCCTCAACTTATGGAAGAGTATGACCTTTTTGGTGGAATTGTCGCGATTGGCGATAATTGGACCCGTAGTATGATCGTTGATAGAATTGCGGGTATTGCTCCTGATTTCAACTATGTTAGTGCGGTTCACCCCAACGCCGAGGTCGGAAAGGAAGTGCAAATTGGTGCTGGAACTGTGATAATGCCAGGTGTTATGGTAAACGCCAATGCGATCATAGGTAATCATTGTATCTTGAATACAAGTTCTTCTCTGGACCATGATGGTTTTATGAACCATTTCTCAAGTTTAGCGCCCAATGTATGTGTTGGCGGAAATTTTATTTTGGGGAAGGGATCTGCAATTTGTTTAGGATCTAATATTATTGAAAATATCACTATAGGTGCGCATTCTGTAGTTGGAGCAGGTTCCTTGGTCGTGGGTAATGTTTCCGACCATCTGGTGGTCTATGGTTCTCCGGCCAGGGTGATACGTAAACGAATAGCAAGTGAGCCATATTTAGGGGGTAACAAAAACACCCATGAGGTGATTCCGTTACTGGCTAAAGAGAGTTAAAACCAAGGATCTTAATCTTAATTATCTTTTGTGACTTCAGGGTGCAGCGTCAAACTTTGCGCTGGATAAAAAGTTCTTCTTACCCACAGGTTTCCTGTATTTAATAGCTGCCCATCAGTTAAATTACTTAAATTCAAGAAAATGGCCTTACTTTTGCACCTCAAAAAGCAGAATGTATGAGTGCTATCGTAGCCATTGTGGGAAGGCCGAATGTGGGGAAATCCACTTTCTTCAACCGATTGATCCAACGTAGGGAGGCCATCGTTGATGCCGTTAGCGGGGTAACACGAGATCGACATTACGGTAAAAGTGATTGGAACGGTACCGAATTCTCAGTAATTGATACCGGAGGCTACGTTTTAGGTAGTGAAGACATATTCGAGAAGGAAATTGACAAACAGGTTGAGCTGGCCATTGAAGAGGCAGACGCCATTATCTTCATGGTCAATGTCGAGGATGGGGTAACCGGAATGGACGAAGATGTAGCAAAACTTTTACGAAGAGTGAACAAGCCTGTCTTTTTAGCGATCAATAAAGTCGATAATGTCAAACGTGCTGAAGATGCCGTTGAGTTCTATGCTTTAGGTCTGGGAGCGTACTTTACCTTGTCAAGTATGAACGGCAGCGGTACAGGTGAACTTTTAGATGCTTTGGTGGAAGTGTTACCTGAAAAGGAAACGGATCACAGTGAGCTGCCACGGTTTGCAGTAGTCGGTCGACCCAATGCAGGGAAATCTTCATTCATTAACGCCTTGATAGGGGAAGAGCGCTATATCGTTACCGATATTGCCGGTACCACAAGAGACAGTATCGATACCAAGTACAACCGGTTCGGATTTGAGTTTAACTTGGTCGACACGGCGGGGATACGCCGTAAAGCCAAGGTAAAGGAAGACCTAGAATTCTATTCCGTAATGCGTTCTGTTCGGGCTATAGAGCATAGTGATGTGTGTTTGATCTTGGTAGATGCTACCCGTGGTTTTGATGGTCAAGTGGCCAATATTTTTTGGTTGGCCCAGCGAAATAACAAGGGTATCGTGATTTTGGTCAATAAATGGGATCTGGTCGAAGACAAAGAGACCAATACCATGAAACATTATGAGAAGAAAATCCGTGAAGTTATTGAACCATTTACCGATGTGCCGATTCTGTTTATTTCGGTTTTGACCAAACAACGTATTTTCAAGGCCATTGAAACTGCAGTCCAGGTTTACCAAAATAGAAGCAGACGCATACCTACCAGTAAGTTCAATGACATAATGTTGCCCATAATCGAGGCTTACCCACCTCCGGCATATAAGGGAAAGTTCGTGAAAATCAAGTTTTGTACCCAGTTGCCAACTCCCTATCCGCAGTTTGCGTTTTTCTGTAATCTACCGCAATACGTGCGTGAACCCTACCGAAGGTATTTAGAAAACAAGCTTCGAGAGAACTTCGATTTTTCAGGAGTTCCTATCTCGGTTTATATGAGGCAGAAGTAATTTTGTTAAGCGTAATGAACTAGGAAATTTAAGTTGGGCGATTCAAGTATTTTACCAAAAAGCAATAACGATACTACCACCCTCCCGAAGCGCCACCACCGCCGAAGCTACCGCCTCCAAAGCCACCGCCGAAGCCACCTCCGCCAGAACTTCCTCCAAACCCTCCACCAGAGCCCCCACTTCGGCCCATGTTGCTGAGAATGATGATATCCCAAAGATCGAGTCCTCTAGAACGTTTCCCACCTTTTCCGCCACCGCGCCCGGTGCGACGAGAAAGAATGATGAGGATTACAAAAAAGATGATAAAGGGCAGCAGTGAATCCAAAGGAAACGCCTGCTTGCTCGAAAAATCTCTTTCTTCTTGAAACTCACCGTTCAAGACTTGAAAAATAGCATCTGCACCGTTATTAAGTCCACCATAGTAATCATTCTGCTTGAACTGCGGAAGTATAATGTTCTCGATGATTCGTTTAGACATGGCGTCGGTCAACGATCCCTCTACACCTTGCCCCGTATTTATGGCAATTCTTCGGTCGTCTTTAGCGAGAATAATGAGCACGCCATTGTCTTTATCTTCTTGGCCGATACCCCATTTTTGACCCCATTGTGCTCCTAGATAGTTGATATTTTCACCTTGTGTAGAGCTGATCACCGCAATTACGATCTGGGTAGAGGTACTATCGGAATAGCGGATCAATTTATGTTCCAATGCTTTTTCCTGCGCCGCCGGAATCAAATCGATATAGTCGTAAACGCTTGTCTGTGACGAGGGTTTTGCAGGTATCTGAAATTGCCCATGGATCCATCCATAGGAAAAAACAAAGAGCAAAATGACATTACCCTTTAGATACTTCATTGCTCAGTTCGTTTTGGTCGCCGTGGTGCCACGGAAAATGTGCTTGTAGTTCGTTTCCGGCGCTTAAGATCCCTTCAATAATACCCTGCTTAAAATTACCTAGCTTAAATTGGGCCTGAATGACATCTCTAGTGGTTTCCCAGAAATTAGTAGGCACCACCTTGTTGATGCCGTTATCGCCATAGATGACAAAAGCCTTATCGTTTACGGCAATATAAATGAGTACGCCGTTTTCTTCTTTGGTGTTGTCCATTTTGAGCAGGTGGAAAACCTCTTTGGCCCTATCGAAATGATCTAGGCTCGTGTGCGATTCAAGGTGTACGCGAATCTCTCCGGAAGTTTCTTTTTCGGCTTTCAGAATCGTCTGAACGATTTCTTGCTCTTCTTCTTCCGTTAAAAATTTTTCTACGCGCGACATTCAGGTCGGTTATTTAAATTCAAAGTTTACATCCGGGGCTTTTTCTGAACCTGGATCTGCTGTGAAGCGGGCCATTTCCTTAAAACCGAACCAACCAGCTAAGATCTTACCGGGGAATTGGGTAGTATGTATATCGTAGATGTTGACCTGCTCATTGAACCGGTCACGGGCTACGTTGATGCGGTTTTCGGTGCCCTCCAATTGTGATTGTAGCTCTAGAAAGTTCTGGTTGGCCTTTAGTTCGGGGTAACGTTCCACCACAACCATCAACCTGCCCAAAGCGCCTGTCAATCCACTTTGTGCTTCTTGAAAAGCAGCCATTTTTTCTGGGGTCAAATTGTTGGCGTCGATGCTGGTCGCGGTTGCTTTTGCCCTAGCCTCGATTACATCGGTAAGTGTGCCGCGCTCAAAATCGGCAGCGCCTTGAACGGTTTTGACCAGGTTGCCGATCAAGTCGTTTCTTCGTTGGTACGAGCTTTCAACATTAGACCATGCGGTCTTGGCGTTTGCTTCGTTTTCAACGGCCTTATTGTTAAAGCCCACGGCCCATTGGTAAATAGCGAATGCGGCAATCAACAGAACGATCAGTACAATGAATCCTTTTTTCATTTTTTGTGTTTTTAGGTATTGGATTGTTATATAAGTATTCGAAATGGAATGAATGTTACACTATGAAATGGCTAATCCTGAAAATCGGTATCCAGTGGCCTATGCTAAACAAGAAATTCGGTCATACCCTTAATGCGGCTCGATGCTCATTTAAAGCTGATCCTTGATCTTAATGAGTTCTGACTTTACCCTTTGTAATTTGTCAATGATGTCGAATTTGTCCAGTGTTTGCTGTTTGCTCTCCTTTAAATGTATTTTGGCTCCTTCAAGGGTAAAACCACGTACTTTGACAAGATGGTAGATCAATTTGAGGTTTTGGATGTCTTCTGGCGTGAATTTACGGTTTCCCTTCGCATTCTTTTTAGGTTTCAGGGCATCGAATTCCTTTTCCCAAAAACGGAGCAATGAGGTATTTACATTGAAAGCCTTGGCGACTTCACCGATTCCGTAATACCTTTTTTCTGGAAGTTCTACCTGCATTAATCTAGCGATTGATTTTCTTGGTTGGCATATTTCAACATGTTCTCGAATTCTTCTGCCGACAAACTACCGTAGTAGAAATTGATGGGATTGATCCGAACCTCGTCTTTCCAGACTTCGTAATGTAAATGGGGTGCTTCTGAGCGGCCTGTGCTACCCACGAAACCAATAAGGTCGCCGCGTTTCACGTTTTGACCAACCTGTACATTGTACTCACTTAAATGTCCGTAAAGGCTAATGTAACCATAACCATGATTAATGCGAATATGCTTTCCGTACCCCGATGAGTTGTTGTCGGCCCGGCTGATCTTGCCATCACCCGATGCGTATACGGGCGTACCTTTAGGGGCTGTAAAATCCATTCCATAATGCATTTTGCGCGCTTTGGTAAAAGGATCGGAGCGCCAACCGAAACCAGAGGCCATTCTGGTCACATCTTGGTTATTTATGGGCTGAATGGCCGGGATGGCCATCAAGAGTTTCTCTTTTTCCTCGGCCAATTTCGTAATCTCGTCCAATGATTTTGATTGTATGGCCATCTGCTTCTTGATAATATCCAAGCGTTTTGTTGTGGCAATGACCATTTCCGAATTGTTGAAGCCTTCCAATGATTTGTAACGGTTAACACCGCCGAAACCTGCTCTTCGCTGTTCTTCAGGTATGGGGTTGGCCTCAAAATAGAGGCGGTAAATATTATTATCGCGATCTTCGATATTGGTCAAGACCTCTTCGATCTGCTCTAATTTTTTGTCCAGTAGCTCAAATTGAAGTTCATAATTTTTAACCTCACGCGCCAAAGAGAGTTCACGCGGGGTATTCACTAGGTTAGTGTTGAGCAAAAAGACCAGACAAAGAAGGCCGAAAAGAAAAGAGCCGATAAAAAACAGGGCGATATTTCGGTAACGCTGTGATTTTTTTGGTTCGATCTTTCGGTACGAAAGCGTGTCTGGATCGTAATAGTACTTTACCTTAGACATGTATCTAAATTATCCTATTTTTGTGCTTCTATCAGAACAAACAAATATAAAAATTGTTTTGTATAAAGCGTTAAAATTTATAAAACCTTAGCATTTCAGATGAATTCCAACGAAATACGGACGCAGTTTTTGAATTTTTTTAAAGAAAAAAACCACAAAATTGTGCCTTCCGCGCCAATGGTCATCAAAGACGACCCCACTTTGATGTTCACCAATGCAGGTATGAACCAATTTAAGGAATTTTTTCTTGGCAACAGCATTCCAAAGAATACCCGTGTGGCCGATACCCAAAAATGTCTTAGGGTGAGCGGAAAGCATAATGATCTAGAGGAAGTGGGCAAGGATACCTACCATCACACGATGTTCGAAATGTTGGGCAATTGGAGTTTTGGAGACTATTTCAAGGCAGATGCGATCGCCTGGGGCTGGGAGTTCTTGACAGAGGTCTGCAAAATTGACAAGGCGAACCTATATGTTACCGTTTTCGAGGGAAGCGCCGATGCCGATAATTTAGAACAAGACACCGAAGCATTGGAGCTGTGGAAGGACATCGTGCCCGAAAGCCAAATTCTATTTGGAAATAAAAAGGATAATTTTTGGGAAATGGGCGATCAAGGCCCCTGCGGCCCTTGTTCCGAGATACATGTTGATATACGCTCTTCAGATGAGAAACTAAAGATTCCTGGTGCCTCGTTGGTGAACCAAGACCATCCACATGTGGTGGAAATATGGAACCTGGTTTTTATGCAATACAACCGAAAGGCCGATGGCAAACTAGAGTCGCTGCCTGCAAAGCATGTTGATACCGGTATGGGTTTCGAGCGTTTATGCATGGTCATGCAGCAGGTAAAATCGAATTACGATACCGATGTTTTTACCCCTATCATTCGCGAAATAGAGGCCATTACCGATTCAAAGTACGGTAAGAATGAAGAGGTCAATATCGCCATTCGCGTTATTGCCGATCATATTCGTGCCGTATCGTTCTCCATAGCTGATGGCCAGTTACCTAGTAACACTGGAGCCGGTTATGTAATTCGAAGGATTCTACGAAGGGCCATACGTTACGGTTTTACTTTTTTGGGTACAAAAGGGCCTTTCATGTTCCGTTTGGTCAAAGTTTTGAGCGATACCATGGGCAACGCTTTTCCTGAACTGAAAGAGCAGCGGCAATTGATCGAGAATGTTATCAAAGAAGAAGAACACTCTTTTTTGAAAACCTTGGAGCAGGGTCTGGTATTGTTAGATACCGTTATTTCGAATACCAAAGGAAAACGAGTAGAAGGTAGAAAAGCTTTTGAACTTTATGATACCTATGGTTTTCCTATCGATTTGACGGCTTTGATCTTATCGGAAAAGGGATATTCGTTAGATGAGGCAGGATTTGAATCTGCCATGCAAGAACAGAAGAACCGTTCGAAATCTGCCTCTGCCATATCGAAAGAAGATTGGACCATCCTCATCGATGATCCCATGCAAGAATTTGTAGGTTATGATAGATTGGAAGCTGATGTAAGATTGGTCAAGTTTCGAAAGGTAACTTCTAGTAAAGACGGCGAACAGTATCAAATGGTCTTTAATCTTACCCCCTTTTATGCCGAAGGAGGTGGCCAGGTAGGTGATAAGGGTTACTTGGAGGCGCCTAACGGAGACGTAGTTTACATTATCGATACGAAAAGGGAGAACAACGAAATTGTGCACTTTGCCAAGGATCTTCCAAAACGTACGGGGGAAACTTTTAGGGCAGTGGTGGATAAAATGCAACGACAGCGCACGGAAGCGAACCATACCGCCACCCACTTGTTGCATCAGGCCCTGCGCGAGATATTAGGAAAGCATGTCGAGCAGAAAGGGTCGGCGGTACATTCTAAATATTTGCGGTTCGACTTTTCGCATTTTTCAAAGTTGACAACCGATGAGCTTCGCGAAGTGGAGAATTTCGTGAACGCCAGGATCGATGGGCAGTTACCTTTTCAAGAACACCGGAATGTACCTATGGCAGATGCCCTTAAAGAAGGTGCAATGGCCTTGTTCGGCGAAAAATATGGCGATGCGGTACGAACGGTGCGTTTTGGGCAATCTATTGAACTTTGCGGGGGCACACATGTGAAGAACACGGGCGACATCTGGCATTTCAAGATAAAATCGGAAGGTGCCGTCGCGGCAGGAATCCGCAGAATAGAGGCCATAACATCTGATGCCGTGAAGGATTTCTACTATGACAATAACCAAATCCTCTTCCACATCAAAGACCTACTCAATAATGCTCAAGACCCGGTAAAGGCGGTAACTTCGCTGCAAGAGGAAAACACAAGACTTAAAAAGGAAGTCGAACAACTTCTTAAAGATAAGGCCAAGAATCTCAAACACGACCTCTTCAGCGCATTGGAAGACTTCAACGGAACCCAATTCCTGGCCAAGAAGCTTGATCTTGATGTTGCGGGAATCAAAGACCTCGCCTTCGAAATGGGCCAGAACAAAGACAATTTATTCTTGCTCTTCGCTAGTGAGCAAGAGGGTAAGGCATTCTTGTCATGTTATGTTTCGAAACAACTGGTTTCCTCAAAAAACTTGAACGCGGGTACCATTGTTCGCGAGCTCGGTAAATTTATTCAAGGCGGTGGTGGGGGACAACCATTTTTTGCCACCGCTGGCGGCAAGTACCCTGCGGGTATCGATGAGGCATTGGGGAAGGCTAAAGATTATTTGGTCTAATGCGCCCAATTCAGGCACGGAAGCGAACAGAAAAGGGTAATGCCCTAGAAAAAGTCTCAAAGAATTTTGGGGTTTGATAAAAACAACGAACTATGAACCTCCAAACCAAAATCTCTTTAGAAAAGACAGATCACCAAATCGGCTATCAAAGTCAACTACTCTTACTGGGATCTTGTTTTGCAGAGCGTTTGGGAAGTAAATTCGAACACTATAAATTCCAATCCCTCAAGAACCCTTTTGGTATTCTTTTTCATCCCTTGGCGATTGAAAACCTTATTTCGAGGGCCGTTCGAAAAGAAACCTATACGGAGCAGGATATCTTCTTTTTAAATGAGCGTTGGCATTGTTACGATGCGCATTCTGATTTGAGCGATACATTCCCGGAAAAACTCTTGCAAAGATTGCGTGAAGGCCTCGAAAGGACAGATGAACAAATACGAAAGGCAAGCCACGTCTTTATTACCTTGGGTACGGCGTGGGCCTACCGGAATAAGGAATCTAACCATGTAGTTGCGAATTGCCATAAAGTGCCGCAAAGACAATTTTCAAAAGAACTACTACCCGTAGGGGCGCTTGTTGAAAGCCTGCAAAAAAGTATCGAATCGATACAATCTGTAAATGAAAGGGCACAGGTCATTTTTACGGTTTCACCTGTACGGCACTTGAAAGATGGTTTTGTGGAAAACCAAAGAAGCAAGGCGCACCTGATCACGGCAGTTCATCAAACTTTGAACTGTAAACCTCATACTTCCTATTTTCCAAGTTATGAAATCATGATGGACGAGTTGCGCGATTATAGGTTTTACGAATTGGATATGGTGCATCCAAATCAACTGGCCATAGACTATATTTGGGAGAAATTCAAACCTACATTCATTTCTGACGGCGCCCTTGCAACTATGGCAACGGTGGAAGCGATCCAAAAAGGGTTGCAACATCGCCCATTTAACGCACAAGCTGCAAAGCACCAAGAATTTTTGAAGGCGCTAGGGGAGCGTATTACTTATTTACAAACCGAGTATCCGTTCATAGTTTTTAATATCGAGTCATGAAAAAAATACTGGCAGGCGCTTTGATCATGCTGACGGGCGTACTCATCTTTCGATCGTGCACCGAGGGTAAAGAGGAGAGATCCATCCTTCAAGAAAATTCAATGCTGATTCAACAGCAGATCGATAACGTTTCGAAGTTGGTCGTCACCGAAGGACATTTTGCCGAGGTCTATAACTACAAAGATTCGCAAGAGCTGTTCGGACCATTGATCACTGCCGATAAGAAAGCTTTGGTAGTTGTTAATGCCGAGGTTACGGTGGCCTACGATTTGAGCAAAATAGCATTCGAAGTCGATGAGGCGAAGAGAACACTTTATATTAAGAATATTCCAGAGCCTGAAATCAAAGTGAATCCCGATTTTGAGTATTATGATATTACTGCCGATTTTTTGAATCCGTTCGAAGCGGCAGATTACAACAAGATCAAACGCAATGTCACCGCTTCTTTAATGAAAAAGATAGAGGCCTCTACCCTAAGGTCAAACGCGCAGAACCGACTGCTCAGCGAGCTATCAAAGTTCTATTTGCTTACCCATTCGATGGGCTGGACCTTGGTGTATAAAAAGCAACCCATCACAACTCTAGAAGACTTGAAACTAACCGACTAGACTCTTGTCTACCAACGAAATTCCATCATCTATTAAGTGTCCGAATTTCGGATTGTTCCGTTTAACGCTATTCAGGTATGTCAAAATTTCATCTGCGAAATCGGAATCGCCATTGGAAACGGCTAACTCGTAAAGTTCCACACAAAGTAACCAATCATTCGGATAATCGGCTTTTATTTCATCAAAGACCTTATGTCTTGAAATGGTAGTATTGGTACCTTCTCGAAATTCACGGATCTGGCTGTAGAGCAACTCCAGTTTTTGTGAACGCTTTGATTGATGGGCTTTTACGGTTGTAGATGAAATTTCATGAGTGGTCAAATCAAAACTTTTCAAATCTGCAGGGCCGTTAAAAGCAGAGACAATGTGCTGGCCAACAGCCATATTATACAGCCGTTCATCAGACTCGAAAAGCACTTTGTTCTTATGGTGAACCTTGCAATTCTTAAAGGTGACCAGAATGATTTCACCCCTAAGGTTTCGCGTTCCGGTGATGATCTCGCCTGATATCTTAACATCGCCTTCGAATTCTAAAGAAATGGTCTGTCCTTCATAAATATTGTAGGCCTTTAGATCTCTCGGACTCATATCCTCAATGGCAAGATTGATTCCCTTTAATTTTCCTATAGGCGAGCCGAAGCCGTCATAATGGTGTTTGGCACTATGCCCCACTAATTCTTTTTCCCGATACGATAGTGCGGTCGGCCCTTTGGTCTGAAAGAAAACTGGGTTACCCTCAAATTCAATAACCGTCACGAAATTGCCCGATACCTGAAGTCCTGTACTAAGCTCTATGGTACCTAGTTCTTTTGAATGGATGAGTTTTTGAATGCCACTTAAACCACCTTTGCGAAGCGCCATGCCGTTCGCGAATTCTTCAAGAACCTGACTTAAAAAGGCAAAATCGGGAGTGACGAAAAGCTGCGGTTGCGGTTTTGTGATATCGAAGGAAGTGTTCGCAGCGGCAATGGAATAGGGCACTTTTTTGACTTGGTCGGTCATGCACCAGGCACTTTCGCCTATGGATGAGAGCAAACCGGCCCCATATATCTTCGGATTTTCTACCGTGCCGATCAATCCGTATTCTACCGTCCACCAGTGCAGGTTTCTGACCAGTGCCATTTCACTGGGTTCACCCATGTTATGCTGTAACTCTTCAATCTGCCTTTCGGCCTTGTCTATTGTTTCCTGTGGTGTTCCTGGCGCTTCCTTTATAATGGAAAGATGCCGTACCGCTTCATAAAGCTCAAAATCTTTTGCGCTTGAAATGGCCTTGCAGCCTATTTCGCCAAAACGTCTCAGATATTCAGCGTATTCAGGATTCGCGATGATGGGAGCGTGTCCGGCGCCTTCGTGTATGATATCGGGGGCAGGGGTGTAGGCTATATGTTCAAGCTGGCGAATATCTGAGGCGATAACCAGTACATTATAGGCCTGAAACTCCATAAATGCGGAAGGCGGTATAAACCCGTCGACGGCTACGGCTGCCCAGCCAATCTCCTTCAAAATACGGTTCATGCCGTACATATTGGGAATATGGTCTATGGAAATCCCTGTTTTTTGAAGTCCGGCAAGATACGTCTTATGGGCTACATTGCTAAGGTAATCTACATTCTTGCGCATCACGTAACGCCAAACCGCTTGGTCGATAGCGGTATAGTCTGAATACAATTGAGGCTTAATGAATTGCCTAAGATGATCAGGTAGTTTATCTAGAATTGAATTGCTTTCGTACGACATTCATTTTTGCTTTTTGCCTTGCTTATTCAACGGGCGGAGTTGATTTTCGTTACCAAGCCTGCCGAACCGGTTGCCATAGTAAAGTTACGAAAATGCTCTTTGTCTGGCACACATCCTCCTTTTATAGGCACGCCTAAGAAGGCACTGAAGGTGGCGCTGACAAAGAAATTGAAAACAGTACAAAACTACGAAGCAATCTGTGAGATCTCGGTGACCTCATCAGATTGCTTCGTTTTGCCCTAATGTGCCGGGCGTATTCGCAACGGCGTTCTTACTTGACCGCCACTGCATTAGGGGGATATTGTTGCATGATTTCAGCGACAAATTCACGTATACGTTCCTCTTTCTTTTCAATGTTCTTGTTGTTGCCCAAGGCGCCGACACCCTTTCCCTGCCAGATCAATGCTTTGCCCTTGGCGTCGATCACATCAATATATAATGAACCTTCGGTTCTGGTGCTTACTTGACTACCGCCGCCCCAGCCCAAGCCCGGGCCCCAGCCTCCCCAACCCCAACCTAATCCTGGACCGAAGCCTCCCCAGCCCCAGCCTCCCCAGCCCCAGCCTCCCCGGCCCCAGCCTCCCCAGCCTCCCCAACCCGAACCGAAGTTGTTGTTGAAAACATCAACTTGTTCGCTCTCCTTGGTAAAGATGCTCACAAGGATATCAGGATTATTGGACTTGATGAAGCCCCGTGTGCCCATTTCGGTTTCGATAGCTCGTAGGATACGCTTTTTATCAAGATCTGAAATTTGTGCCTGGTCGATACCCGTTTTGTAAAAGGCATAGGACCTATGGCTATTGAAATCGGTATTTTTATCATAATCGGTTATGACTCTAACAGACGTACAAGAAGTGAATAGCAGCACAAGAAGTACTGGTATTACGGCGATTTTAATTTTTTTCATAACGTTATTTTTTTTTGGAGTTTTTCAAGCTCATTCGTCCTTAAATATTCCTCAAAAACCGTGCCGAACAAGGTGTACAATTATTGCGAATTGGTCTTCGGGTCATAGCCATAGGGGCAATGGCGGCAGCCACTTTCGCAGCAATACCCTCGTTTTAGATGGTACTGTTTCGTAAAAACACGGTAGCCTTCTTCAGAAAAGTAAAAGTCACCTTCTTCTACAGGAATAATTTTTTTCAATTACATTCAACTTAATCCCTATAAAATTACGCTTTTCTGTTCATAATTCTAACCTTGAGCACGGTTAGCACCATGTTTTACGGGGAAAATGGCGCGATTTAACGAATTCTTGAATTTGTTGGCAACATCTTTGCGTTATCAAAATAAGGGCTTGACTAACAATTATCTTTACATACGGTCGTTTTAGCACTCGAATATGATCTTAGTCTTCAAACATTTATTTTATAAAAACTACGTAGGCCTATCACTTTGGCCCTTCATCATATTAAAAAATGACGGCCTGAAAGAAGATAGCGTGCTTATCAATCATGAAAGGATACATCTGAAACAACAGATGGAATTGCTGATCATTCCCTTCTATATCGTCTATGTTCTTGAATGGTTGGTCCGTAGCCTTTTTTGCCTTAGTTTTTATCGGGGCTATCAGAACATTAGTTTCGAGCGCGAGGCCTATGCCAACGAGCACAATTTGAAATACCCTTTTGAACGCAGGTTTTTCAGCTTTATTAAATACCTTTGGCAGTAAGAAACCGTTGCCGTGCACGCTGAGATTCAAGTTGTAGATCTTCCCATTTTAATAGAAAAACAGGTATCGCTCCATATCAAAAGGGAAGACTTGTTACATCCGTTGGTTTCTGGCAATAAGTTGAGAAAGTTGAAGTATAACCTTATTGCCGCAAAAGCAGCGGGCCATACAACCTTGCTGACCTTTGGAGGCGCTTTTTCCAACCATATAGCCGCTACTGCATATGCCGGAAAATTACACGGTTTAAAGACCGTGGGCGTTATTCGTGGCAAAGAACTAGCTCAAAAATGGCATGAAAATCCAACTTTGAAAATGGCAAGCGAACAAGGCATGCGTTTTTGTTTTGTGCCTAGACATGCCTATCGAAATAAGCAAGAACCATCATTTCTACTACAGCTCGAAGCCCAGTTCGGTCGTTTTTATCATTTGCCCGAAGGTGGCTCCAATAGCCTTGCGGTGCAGGGCTGTGAAGAAATATTGGGCGCCACAGATGCAGGTTTCGATGTGATAGCATCAGCGGTCGGAACAGGTGGTACCGTTGCAGGAATCATCAAGGGGTCGCTCGAAAAACAAAGGGTTTTGGGCTTTCCTGCCCTGAGAGGCGATTTTTTAAAGGAAGATATTCGTAAATTTGTGCGCAAAGAAAATTGGGAATTGCAGACCGATTATCATTTTGGAGGATATGCCAAAGTTACTGAAGAACTTATCCTGTTCATCAATGATTTTAAGAAGAAGACCCAAATTGGCCTCGATCCAATCTATACCGGAAAAATGGTTTTCGGGTTGTTGGATATGGTCAAAGAGAACCGTTTTAGACCCCATACGAAGCTGTTGGCCATACATACTGGTGGCCTTCAAGGAATAGTGGGAATGAATGTAAATTTGAAAAAGAAAAACCTACCCCTGATCGACATATGAAACGCCTGGCCCTAGTAGCTTTTCTAGCTGTTTTTTTTATAGGATGCAAAGTGAAACAACGCGTAACCTATCGAAAAGGAGACACTAGAACGGTAGCGACCCCTAAAAAGGATATTCCTAAAACGAACGATGATGGCGGCCTCTATCCATTGCCCGAGGATACCGGTGAATTCGTAAGTTTCGAGATTGGTTCAATACCCGAATACATACAGACCTTTTCTGAGATAGCGCAACTAGAGATGAAGGTGTATGGCATTCCTGCAAGCATCACGCTCGCCCAAGGTCTTCTAGAAAGCGGTTTCGGTAAAGGAGCCTTGGCCCTGAAGACCAACAACCATTTCGGAATCAAATGCCATACCGGCTGGCAGGGCGATTATGATTTTCATGATGATGATGAAAAAGGGGAGTGCTTCCGCAAATACAATCACCCCATGTACTCGTACCGTGATCACAGTCTTTTTTTAAAGAACCGCTCGCGGTATGCCGCACTTTTCGACCTGCGCAATGACGATTATAAAAAATGGGCACACGGACTCAAAGAGGCTGGTTATGCCACCGATAAACGCTATCCCCATAAATTGATCAGCCTGATCGAAACCCACCAGCTGCACAAATTTGATAGGGCCGTGGTAGGCGAGGGTTATGGTAACATTGCCAAAGAAGTTGTCGCTACCACAAAACCCAGTGTTGATAAACATGTGGTGCAGACCGGCGATACCCTTTATTCCATTTCAAAAAAATACGCGGTTACCATCGATGATCTTAAGCGATGGAACTATCTATACGATAATACAATTTCTGTAGGTCAAAAACTGACCATCAAGACCCAAACTTTCAACAACTAGATGCGATACCAAAGAAGCAGTGCCCTGTTTGCAGAGGCCAAGAAATATATTCCGGGCGGTGTGAATTCGCCCGTACGCGCCTTCAAAGCCGTTGGTGGCGAACCTATTTTTGTAAAGGAAGCCAAGGGAGCTTATTTTTACGATGAAGATGGCAATCGCTTCATCGATTACATCGCTTCTTGGGGCCCGCTGATCTTAGGCCATGCTTACGAACCCGTAATCAATGCGGTCATTGAAAAAGCAAAAAAAGGCACCTCTTTTGGCATGCCCACCGAAATTGAAACGCAACTCGCCAAGTTGGCCATAGAAATGGTACCCAATATTGATAAGATACGTTTTGTGAATAGTGGTACAGAAGCTTGTATGAGTGCGGTTCGTTTGGCACGGGGCTACACGGGTAGAGACAAGATCATTAAATTCGCGGGCTGCTACCATGGTCATTCCGATTCGTTCTTGATCCAGGCGGGCAGTGGGGCGGTAACCTTTGGTAGTCCCAATAGTCCCGGTGTAACACAGGGTACAGCAAAAGATACCTTACTGGCGGAATATAATGATTTGGTGGGCGTAAGAAAATTAGTGGAAGCGAATCGGGGCGAGATTGCGGCTATCATTATAGAACCGGTCGCCGGCAACATGGGCTGTATTATTCCTACCGATGAATTTATGACAGGACTTCGGGAAATCTGTACACAAGAGAAAATACTCTTGTTGTTTGATGAGGTCATGACCGGTTTTCGATTGGGTAGGGGTGGCGCACAGGAAGCCCTGGGTATCCATGCCGATATCGTGATGTTCGGTAAGGTCATCGGTGGTGGTTTGCCGGTAGGGGCTTTCGCCGCACGTGAGGAAATCATGGCCCATTTAGCACCGGATGGCCCAGTTTACCAGGCAGGCACGCTTAGTGGCAACCCTTTGGCGATGAGTGCCGGCCTTGCCATGCTTACCGAACTCAATAAGCACCCCGAGGTTTTTCAAAGTTTGGCAGACAAGTGTGCCTATTTGCATCAAGGTCTGGCCGATGTATTAACTGAAAAATGCATTGCCCATCAGATCAACCGGTTTGGCAGTATGATCTCGGTACACTTTACAGATCAACCTGTGGTTGATTTTATCTCGGCTGCGAAGGGCAACAACACCACTTTTAAAAACTATTTTCACGGTATGTTGAATCAAGGTATTTATTTGCCGCCAAGCGCCTTTGAAAGCTACTTTTTGAACGATGCGTTGAGTTATGCCGATATTGATTTCACCGTTGAGGCGCTTCGGAATATTGATTTGTAACGCAATTAAAGGTCATTTTAGGCCCCAGATAGTTTGTGGGGTGGTGTTGATGCAAGGCATAGGTTTGCTTGAAATTGTTGACCAGACCTAGACTTACCGTGTCATTACAAACCTTCTTTAGATCACATCGAAAAATAAAGCCCTTATTTTATTCCTCTGTTTAAAATAATCAATGTTCTGTTCTTGATTTTTCTATCCGTAAGTGGGAAAAAAAATTACCGCATAGCTAGTGTCAGTTGTTTTGCCTATGCTCGATATAACCAGCGTATCGTGCTTCATTTGCAAAATCTCTTGTCAATAGATTTTTGTACCCTTGAACGCCTTCACAGTAGAAAATCGCCAAAAGGTGTCCATTTTTGGCAGTGAACCAATCATTACCGAACTCGCCATTAAATCTTGTTACAAAAGTGTTTTCCGCAATTTTAATGGGTTTTAAGGTGAAAATATGTCGAATACCATACTGATCTTATGAAAAAACGATAAGGTCAAGTAATTGGGTCAAAATACGTGAAGCACTATTTCTAACGTAATGGTTAAATCAATGGTATAAAAAAACCACCCTTTTGGTGGATGGCTTTTTCACAACTATAACAAACAACTATTCTTTATTTTCTTCTTTTTGGCCCTTGTGCCTGCCTTCACCTCTTTTTTCTCTCCCTTTTTGATGCTGTCCTTCTCTTTGGTGCATCTTTTCCCATTTCGTATACTGCTCATCAGATAGAATGTTCTTCATTTCGGCTTTTTGAGCGATCATCTGGTCTAAGCGTTGGTTCTGCATGGCGTAACGTTCGTCAGAAGTTGGTTTTTTACGTTCACCTGCTTCTTTCATGGTCTTACGTTCTTCCATTTTCGCCTTCCTCGTTTTGGCTTTTTCCAAGTTGAGGGCCTTGATTTGTGCTTGCTGCGCAGTGGTCAAGTCTAAAGCTAAGGTCATTTTTTTGGTCTGCAGGTCCGCCATTTGTTCTGGGGTTAAGTCACTCATTGCCTTGCGTCCTTCTTGAGGTCCTCTTTGCGCCATCGCGGTCAGCCCGGCCATTAATAGTACTGCTATTGCTACTTTTTTCATCATGTTGAATTTTAAAATTTATACACCTTTGACATAGGGGTGTACAATTGGTTTAATCGGTTTGCTTCGATTGGGAAAATTTTAACGGGGATGTTTTTTTAATCAGGTGCTACAATCTCAGTTTATGAAGTCCATAGAAGCCAAGATGAACCAAATTAATGGCTGATTTTGATTTGCACGAGGGCTAGGGCAATTACGCTCAAAAGGAAAAACAAAAAACGGCATCAGCTTAGGGAAGCGAATGCCGTTTTTTGGTACTGTAAGTAGGTAGGTTCTTAAAATATATCTTATTGGTGAACAGCGATACTGTTTTCAACTGTTGCACCGGCAATTTCGCCGGCCTCGGGTTGATTCGTAACTGTGATAGAATAATAGGTTACAAGGGCAAGAACTAGACTTGCGAAATACAATGAACTTTTTACTTTATGTGACATGGTGATTTGGTTTTTAATTCTGGAGCTAATTTACGCCGGAGGTCAACACAAAATGGCGCGTTGTTGTCAAATAAGGGTTTTCTGTGGTTAATATAGCGATACCTGTAGCATATCGTTTTCATTCATCGGATTAATTTTCCGTTGGTCGAAGGGTGCCTAAATAGGGGCTTGCCCGAAATACTTTTAGCACTGTGGTGAATCAGGGGAAAAATAGATTAAATGCGGGGGGTTCTTGAAAAGACTTTACCACTTGTAAGGTTACCAATCGTTTTCTTTATAACAGTGATTCACGTTTATGATTTAATGTAGGCTAAATGCTTCTGCAACTGAAACACGTTTATGAAGGTGAAGAAAGTATTTGTATCAGAACGAATAAAGCTATACTACGAAGGGAAAATAAAAAACGGCATCAGCTTGGGGAAGCGAATGCCGTTTTTTGGTACTGCAAGTAGGTAGTTCTTAAAATATATCTTTTTGGTGAACAGCGATACTGTTTTCAGCTGTTGCACTGGCCATTTCTCCGGCCTCCGGTTGATTCGTTTCTGATATTGAATAATAGGTTGCAAGGGCAAGCACTAGACTTGCGAAATACAATGAACTTTTTACTTTGTGCGACATGGTGATTTGGTTTTTAATTCTGGGGCTAATTTACAGCGGAGGTCAACACAAAATGGCGCGTTGTTGTCAAATGGCCCATTTCGTGTGGTCAAATGCGGTTTTCTATTGGTAAGCGGTTTCAACTCATCGGATTAATTTTCCTTTGGTCGGATGCCTCTCAAAACTACCTGTTTTGGTAATCCGTGTTAGCGCTTTAAAAAGAGGTAATCTTTTCTGTATTTATGCCATAAACCATACCTGGTGGCCTAAGTAGCTGTTCGTAAAGAGGTTTATTCTTACATAATGCGGTCTAATGGTCGCCAACACAAGGTAGAATAACGCAGAGCGTGTTGGTTAAAGAGAATTATAGGCCCGGATGATCTTTTTGAAAAAATGCCATTACCTGAATAAAAAAACACCAAGAAACTGTAACATTTTAGGTTTTAACAAGTCTTATTTAATAGAGAATTTTCATTAAATAATTTTCTGAATTAGTCAATGATAAAGCCGTAAACTGTTATTGGTATTTACGGCTTTGTCTTTTTATAGTTATGAAAATGCGCGTTTAAGGCATCATTTCAGTACGGTCCACTCAGGTATTTCGTCGAAAACCTACATTTTCAGAGGGTTCAACAAACAACGGGTTTCACTACCATAATGGTAAAGAATTGAGTAACAACCTGTTTTTTTCTCAGCGGAAAGGGCGACTTGTAACCAATCTTTCTATTTTTCGATAGGCACAAACAATCTTCGAATAAGGATAGACGCAATATCTGGATAAAACTGCGTTATAAACTTTCATATTTACTTATATTAAAATGAATAATAAGAATTTAAAGGTAGCCTTGGCATTCGGAATTTTAGCGGCGAACTCCATTTTTGCCGTTGTCCTAAAAACTGAGAAGGAAGAATTTGATATCAATACAGTGGTCTTCATAGAAGAAGAACCTAAAATAGAACTTGGTTTTAACACGGCCGACTGGCTGCCAGAGAACTTTGATCCTTACAAAGCCTATTTTGATCTAAATACCATTATCTATATTGAGGCGGAATTTGTTCCAAAGAAAAAATTGGCCAGACGCCTACCTAAAGATTTTGACCCCTTTAGCCATCCTACCAATGTAATGAGCATGGACTACATTGATCTGAATGATGAAATAGAATTAGATTTTGACAGCAAAGAACATCTGCCCGAGGGGTTTGATCCGTATATAAGGTGATTCCAGTTTCCCTATATGAATTGAATATTGCAAAACCGCTGTCTCAGACAGCGGTTTTGTTGTTTATAGTTCAACGTTGAACAGAACAGACTAAAAACTTCAAACCATTTAGGTTTAGTTAGTGGCCTTTAAAGTAACCGTAGATTTGATAGGCGAAAAGACCAATACCGGCAATAATTAAGTAGAAATTGGCCGCCTTATAGAAGGCGCTGTAACTCTCTTTTGTTTTCCATTTGGTGATGACTAGAACAATAGGTACCAGGGCCAAAACTTGACCTAGTTCAACACCAATATTGAAACTTATTATTTTCGATAAAAACTGCGAGGTACCCACATCGAAAGATTGTAAACGGGTCGACAGCCCGAATCCATGAATCAACCCGAAGATAAAGACCATCCATAACAGGTTGGGCGACTTAACTTTGAAGTATTTTTCAAAACCGCCCAAATTTTCAAAGCCCTTGTAAAAAACACTTAGGGCAATAACAGCATCGATCAGATGTTCGTTTGCCTTAATGCCCAAATAGGTGGCGCCGATCAGTGTAATGCTGTGGCCTATAGTAAAGACCGTAATAAAACGTAAGATGTCTTTAAACCCGTTCAGATAAAAAATAACACCGGCCAAGAACAGCAAATGATCGTACCCTGTGACCATATGTTTGGCACCTACATAAATGTACGAAAGCAGACCACCGTTGTTCAGGGTCTCTTGGTCCGCGGAACTAACCCCATGAGCCATTATCAAAATGGGAGAAATCAGTAAAAGGGCGGTAACAAGCTTTTTCTTTCCGTTGGCAGCCATCTATTTTTTCTTATTGAACCATAAAAATAATAACCCCACCAGAAAAAGACTTGCTATCCAATATACGTACGAAGGTATTCCTTCTTCCTCATGTTCGTGAGTATGGGTATCGGCACCATGCCCGTGCGTAACCTCAAAGGTCAAGGTTGTCCAGTTTGATTCATGGGTGAATCCTTCCTCCGCCGTATGGATCAAATGTATGGTTTTTAAATACCAGATACCATCGGCTGTAAGTTTGACACTTGCAAGTCCATCGGCATCGGTACGAAGCTGTTGTCCGTAGGTATGCGAGTGGTCTGCAGATGAATCGGCTTTTTCATCATGTGTATGTTCATTTGGCGTACCTGTTTCATGAGTATGCGTATTTTCGGCCTTACCGTCATGGCTGTGGCCATGTTCAGATTCTTGGTTATGGCTTTTTTCGCTCTCAGCCTCATGGCTATGGTTTTTTGGGGTTTCCGTTTCGTGACTGTGGCCATTTTCGTTCTTGGTATTATGGCTATGGTCATTTACTGGTACCTTAAAGTCGGCATAAACCAATTGGTTCGCTAAAGGTTTACCCTTAAATAGCAATTTGAATTTGAGACTATCGCCAGTATTAAGGTCGTAGGGATTATCAAGCGGTATAAATTCAATGGGGTAGCCAAGAACAGTCTTCCAATCATCACTGCGTTTGTCGCCGACCTGAAAGATCGTTTTCACATGTTTCGCATATTTTTCGGTAGCGCTGCTATCTAGGGCGTTATTTTTTTGCCTCCAGGCCAGCATATCGAGAATGCCTTCGTGTTCTAGATAAGTATTAAAGGCTTTGGCATCCATTTCAATGGACCTTGGAGCTGTAGAAATACCTGCAATCCATGTGCCTTCTTCGCCTGTCTGAAAATTCAAGAGTGTTATACTATCCTTTTCCGTCCACTGCGTATCTTCCACTCTTGTTCTATTTCCATTACCCACCAAACTTACATCTAGCATACGGTTGCGATCGATAACATTTTCACTCTTTTCGAACGTACCGTTGAACAATTTGATGGTAGCCGGGGTATGCGGCTTAAGAAAATAGGTATCCAGCTTCAGGTACATCACGTG
>JBHJNU010000050.1:0-2622 GCA_050330515.1 Flavobacteriaceae bacterium
CACACCTTGGTTCATACAGGACAAAATTATGATTACGAGCTCAATGAAATATTCTTCGATGACCTTGGTATCAGAAAACCGGATTACTTTTTAAACGCCGCAGGCAAAAATGCCACCGAAACGGTAGGCAATATCCTCATCAAGATCGATCCCATTTTGGAAGCAATTGCCCCTGACGCTTTTTTGGTGCTGGGCGACACCAATTCTTGTTTATGCGCAATACCTGCCAAAAAAAGAAAGATACCCGTTTTTCACATGGAAGCCGGTAACCGTTGTTTTGATCAACGCGTGCCCGAAGAAACCAATCGCAAGATCGTTGACCATGTTGCCGATATTAATCTAACCTATAGCGATATTGCCCGTGAATACCTTCTGAAGGAAGGACTACCTGCCGATAGAATAATAAAAACCGGTAGCCCGATGTTTGAGGTGCTGCACCAATTTCTTCCTAAGATAAAA
The DNA here is from genome assembly GCA_050330515.1 of Flavobacteriaceae bacterium. Lineage (GTDB taxonomy): Bacteria > Bacteroidota > Bacteroidia > Flavobacteriales > Flavobacteriaceae > Maribacter_C. The sequence goes on from JBHJNU010000050.1 coordinate 460, forward strand.
GAATCGAAGGTGTTGCACGAATTGAACTTGGAAAAGGAAAAGTATTTTGTAATATCATCGCATAGGGAGGAAAATATCAGTAATCCCAAAAATTTTGAAGGCCTAATCGACTCCCTGAACCAAATCGCCGAAAAATACGATTACCCGGTCATTGTTTCAACGCATCCGCGTACGCGAAATATGTTGGATTCAAAAAAACTACAAACACACAAAAACATCCAGTTTTTAAAACCCCTCGGGTTTACCGATTACAATGCATTGCAATATCATTCTTTTGCCGTGCTATCAGATAGTGGCACTATTTCGGAAGAATCTTCGGTGCTCAATTTCAGGGCCTTAAATATAAGGGAGGCCCATGAGCGCCCCGAAGCGATGGAAGAAGCCTCGGTGATGATGGTGGGCATGAACCCGGAACGGATCATGCAGGCCTTGGCGGCCTTAGAGGTACAAAAAAGGAACCCAGATAGAAATTTCAGGCCCGTGGCAGACTATTCGATGCCCAATGTAAGTGAGAAGGTAGTGCGGATTATTCTATCTTATGTCGATTATGTGAACCGGGTGATTTGGTCAAAATACTAAGGTCAAGAAACTTGGTATCCAATACACCGTGGTCTATAAAGTAATTTAACCTTTATCAATGAAAGTAATTTTCCTGGCACTCTCCTTCCCAACCCATAGCAAGGTAAAATATATGTATTACGGCTTGGTGGCCGAACTTTGTGAGAACGGCCATGACGTAACGGTTGTCGCCCCAGTCGAAAACAAAGAAATTAGGGGATTACAAATTGAAAATGGTATCAAGGTACTTCGGGTCACCACATTGCCATTATTCGGTACGGGCATCATAAAAAAAGGCATAGCTAATGTTCTACTTCCATATCAATATAAAAAAGCGATGCAAGATCAGGGTCTTGACCATGGTTTCGATCTCATCATAACCCCTACGCCTCCTATTACTTTGTACAGCGTTGTGGCTTGGCTAAAGAAAAAATCGTCAGCGAAAGCGTTCTTAATCCTAAGGGATATTTTTCCCCAAAACGCTGTTGACCTTGGACTAATGAATAAATATGGTCCGATTCATTGGATGTTCAGACAGCAAGAAAAAAAACTTTACAAGGTGTCAGATTATATTGGTTGCATGTCAGAGGGCAATATTGCCTATATTAAAGAGCACAATCCAACCGTAGAACTTGAAAAATTACTGCTATTGCCCAATTGGTCCGATCTAATGCCACTTGCACCAGAAGAGGAAGTGAACCAGCTTCGAAGCAAAGAAGGACTGGAAAATAAATTCATTGTGATATTTGGCGGTAACTTGGGCTTGCCCCAAAAGTTGGAAAATATCGTGGCGTTGGCAGAAGCCTGTATCGATATGCCCGATGTACTGTTCATTATCATGGGTGGTGGTACTGAGGCACAGAACATTAAACAACTTATAGAAAAACGCAAGGTTAGCAACTTAAAATTAATGGCCGAGCGCAATTTACAAGAGTATACCCTTTGGGTGCAAATGGCCGATGTTGGTTTGATTTCATTGAACGAAAATTTTACCATTCCGAACATCCCTTCAAAGGTATTATCGTATTATAATTCAAGTACGCCCATTTTGGCTTCTGTTGATAAAAACACCGATTTTGGTATTAACCTGGAAAAAGAACAGGTTGGGCTTTGGGCAGAAGCCGGCCAAACCGAGGCATTAAAAGCAAAGTTAATGGTACTATACCATGATGCCAAACTTCGAAAGCAAATGGGTGCCAACGGCCATCGTTACATGAAAGAGCATTTATCTAGCCATAAGGCATACAGCAAAATAATGGCCGTGATGGGTCAGACAGCACGTTAAAACCAAAACAAAAAACAATTAGTAAAAATGTACCGAGCTTTCTTTAAAAGAGCCATTGACGTCCTTATCGCCTCGATCATTCTATTCTTGGCCAGTCCGCTGATCCTCTTCACCTTCATTGCCCTGTACATAGCGAACAAGGGCAAGGCCTTCTTTGTTCAGGAACGGCCGGGGAAAGACGGCCGTATCTTCAAGATCGTGAAGTTCAAGTCGATGAACGATAAGAAAGGCCCAGACGGCAAACTCCTGCCCGATGGCGACCGCATTACCCCTTTTGGTAAGTTCGTGCGCAAAAGCTCACTCGATGAGCTGCCCCAACT
>JBHJNU010000051.1:0-29738 GCA_050330515.1 Flavobacteriaceae bacterium
CGTTAATAGGATGGAGTAAACAACAACTGCTTCCAAACATAACATTTAATAATGTTAACATCCAATATTGTCAAGGTGAGCAAGCGCGTCAAAAGCTCATTGATTATTTTGGGTGGACCATTTTTGATGGGGGCAGGGCCGAAGGCTGTGCCAACCAGGTAGAATCCTTCGCCGATCTTATCGACGCCACCTTCTTGCAAGGATCCACCAACCCAAGCCCCACAGGACCCATACTCAGGGCGGAGCAGAACAACAGGGAAATTTACCTCAAGTTCAACCTGTCCCCCTCCACCGGCCCGATCACGGCCGCGCAGTTGCAGATGCAGGTGTCCAGCGACCCTGGTAGCGGTACGCTCCAAGTATTTTAGGCCAGCCATTCGAACTGGACGCGGAGTCCGGCCTGAACGGCAGCAACAGGCCCATAGCCGTAGGCAACGCCTTGGCGTCGATCTCGGGCACCCACGCCCTAGGGCAGGTAAAGACCTGGGACCTTGATGCCAGCCGATTGCCCGCAAGCGGCATGGTGACCTTGATCATTAAGCACAGCAACGGCAACGACGTGGCCTTCGCCTCGGACGAGACCGCTCAGGCGCCTACGCTTCGGATCACTTCAGGGGGTTCTAATAATCTGGCAGGTTCGGGTAAATCTACGTCCGTCAGCTTATCGCCTAATCCTGCAAGCACTACGGTAGCCGTCAGTATGAAAACTACAGACGGTAATGCTGTTATGAATATGGTCTACGTATATGATATTACCGGAAGACTGGTGGATGAAGTAAGTACAAACCAACTTGGCTCTTTTGATTTCTATCAGTTGGATGTTAATTCATTGCCGGGTGGGGTATATTTTGTCAAGACCTATGATCAATATGGCAACGAATACCAAAACCAAATGTTGATCGAAAGGTGATAGAATCACTGTAAAATGAAAAGGCCTCGTTTTACAACGGGGCCTTATTTTATGCTTAAAAGTTACTGGCTTGAATTATTCCTCCATCGTATGGTAAACGTTCTGCACATCATCGTCTTCCTCTATTTTTTCCAATAGTTTTTCAACATCGGCGGCTTCTTCTTCGGTCAATTGTTTCGTCACTTGCGGAATTCGTTCAAAACCAGAGGATAGAATTTCAATACCCCGGCCTTCCAATTCTTTTTGAAGGGCGCCGAAACTTTCGAAAGGGGCGTAGATAAGTATACCGTCATCATCAATGAAGACCTCCTCGGCACCAAAATCGATTAGCTCGAGCTCAAGCTCTTCAGGATCTATTCCATCTGCCGGGATCCTAAAATTACAGGTATGGTCGAACATGAACTCCACGGAACCCGAGGTGCCCAAACTACCATTGCATTTGTTGAAGTAGCTTCGTACGTTGGCCACGGTTCGGGTATTGTTATCGGTAGCGGTTTCGATCAAAATTGCGATTCCGTGCGGGGCATAGCCCTCGAAAAGTACTTCTTTAAAATCGCCCTGACTCTTGTCGCTTGCTTTTTTGATGGCGCGCTCAACATTATCCTTGGGCATATTTACCGCCTTCGCGTTCTGAATGACCGCACGAAGTCTCGAATTGGAAGCGGGATCCGGACCACCTTCCTTGACCGCCATGACAATATCTTTGCCAATACGCGTAAACGCCTTCGACATGGCAGACCAACGTTTCATTTTTCGTGCTTTTCGAAATTCAAAAGCTCTTCCCATAGTATATCATTAATAAAATTCGAATGACCGCAAATTTAACAAAATTCAACATGTTTGCACAAATTACCTTTCCAGTTGGTGTTGAAAGTTCTAGGATGTGTTTCAGTAGGTTCAAGGTGCGCATGACGTAGTATTTTCCACCAAAACGGCAACAAGTTTAAAGGGCTTTTCCCTAAGGTTGGATGTCAGTTTGTTCGTGCCGCCCGACACCAAGGTATTAGTCCCCAGAAACGATATCCTCGATGGTAATGGCAAGCTTAAAATCTTTGTCGGTAACCCCACCGGCATCATGTGTGTTCAGCCGAATATGCAGGTTGTTATAAACATTGCTCCAATCAGGATGATGGTTTTGCTTCTCACACTCAAAGGCAATACGGGTCATAGTGGCGAAAGCTTCCTTAAAATTGCTGAATTCGAAAGACGTTTCAATGGCGCCATCCACATATTCCCAACCCTCTAGTTTTTCAAGGTATTCATGTATCTGTTGATCCGATAATTTTTCCATACGCTGTTTTTTCAAAGTTAATAAAAACGAAGGTTTGCAGTGGTCGCTATTTTTTAGGTCAACAAAGGTACTACTGATTACCAATCTATAGCTGCGCCCAATAGGGTAAACTATATTTTTTATGCTAAACGTACCTTCGTTCGAGTGTTTTTTAATTTATAATATGATGTGCTATGATATCTTGGTAACTGAAGCTTAGGTTTTTAGGTAGCTTGTTGTCTTTTGGAAGCACCGCCAGATAGCGCTCTTCATTGGTTGTAAATACCCTTTTGTATATAGGGTTGAATTGTCCGATACGTTCAACAACCTCTTTGATGAACTCCTCATGATGTATGAGGTCTTGACTGCCCAAGTGAAAGATTCCGCTTTTATCCCTATTGATTAGGTAATGTATTTGTTGGGTTAGTTTATCATCATTGGTTACATTTAGGATAAGATTGGGGAATACCTCTACCGGCTCATTGGCGAGAATACTCTTTTTGATTTCCTTTATTCTAGGGGATGAATTACCAAAGACCATAGGCACTCTCAATATGCCCATTTTAGGTGTTGGAAGTCGCAGCAGCATGTTCTCTATTTTAATTTTCAACCGCCCATAAACGCTCTCAGAAAGCGTTTTGTCGTTTTCATAGGAAGGGTATTTGCTATAGGCATCGAAAACATTGGCCGATGAGATGAAAAAAAGCTTGCAATCATGCTCGGCCAGGTATTCCACAATATGCTGATGCGCTTGCACTTGGGCGGCAAAATTTCCGCGTAAAGCCGAAATGATCAAATTGGGCCGCACTTTCTCCAAAATTTCGAAAACATCGTCTTCCTCCAGATCGAACCGGAAGAACTGCTTGTTGGCCTCGAAAGATTTCCGCGCAGAAAAGTAGGTGCCGTAGGTATCGAAATAACTGCATAGTTCTTTATAAATGGCGTTGCCTATAAAACCACTTCCGCCGAATATGAGTATTTTTTTTGGTTTCAAATTAGAATATGGATAAGCCTGACATGGTGGTTAAACTTTCAAGTGCCGACATGCCCCGGTAAGAATTCCCTTTTTCATTAAGGCCGGGAGCCCAAGTGGCTACACAAAATTTATCGGGCAAGAGAGCAACTATGCCCCCACCAACACCACTTTTTCCGGGTAAGCCCACTTCAAAGGCAAACTCTCCCGCTTCGTCGTAAAAGCCACACGTCAACATCAAGGCATTGATACGTTTTATTTGATTTATGTTCAGGTAGTTCACGTTTTGTTTGCATACGCCCTTATTCATCAAAAAATAGAAAGCATTACAAAGTTGTGAACAACTCATTTTTATAGAACATTGATGAAAATAGAAATCCAATACGTCTGCCACCTTATTGGTAAGATTGCCATAAGATTTTAAAAGATTGGCCGCGGCATAGTTCTTAAAACCTGTTTCCTTTTCTGATTCGGCCACTTTTTCATCATAGTTTATAGAAGGATCATCGGCAAGTTTTCTAACGTAGGATAAAAAATCTTGCTTTGGGTTCTTCAACCTAGAAACCAAGATGTCGGCTATGACTATTGCCCCGGCATTGATCAACGGGTTTCTTGGTTTCCCATGTTCTTGTTCCAATAAGGATAGATGATTAAATGGATCACCCGATGGTTCTACCCCCACACGTTGCCATAGCGTTTCCCCCATCAACCCCAGGGCCATCGAAAGGGTCAGTACCTTTGAGATACTTTGAACCGAGAAGCGTTCCCCGGCATCGCCTATGCTAAAGTGGTTTTGATGTAAATCGATCAGATGAATTCCGAATTTCTCATCGCTTATCGTTGCTAATTCAGGTATATAGGATGCAACTTTACCTTTGCACGGATTGTTCCTGACATTGGTATAGATCGTGTGGATGATTTTTTCAAAATCTGGCATTATTCTTTATAAAAAGGAAGTTTTACTACTGTTGCAGGGATGGCATTTTTACGAATTTGAATATAGATCTTGCTTCCAACTTCAGAAAAAACCGAAGGCACGTATCCCAAGCCAATACCTTTGCCCATGGAAGGCGACATGGTACCCGAAGTAACGATGCCTATTTTCTTTCCTTGCGAATCAACAATGTCGTAATCATGTCTTGGTATTCCCCTGTCATCCAATTCGAAAGCAATGAGTTTGCGTTCCGTACCGTGGGCCTTTTCTTTTTCTAAAGCTTCCCGGTTCACGAAATCTTTGGTGAATTTGGTAATCCAGCCTAGGCCGGCTTCGAGGGGAGAAGTTTGGTCGTTTATGTCGTTTCCATAAAGGCAGTACCCCATTTCTAAACGAAGTGTATCACGGGCTGCCAGGCCTATCGGTTTGATGCCATAATCCGCTCCCGCTTCAAAAACCTTGTTCCAAATCTGCTGCACCTCTTCGTTTTTGCAGTAGATTTCAAATCCGCCCGATCCCGTATAGCCCGTAGCCGAAATGATCACATGCTCGATTCCGGCGAAATCGGCTACCTCAAAATGGTAGAATTTAATCGCCGATAAATCTACCGAAGACAAGGATTGCATCGCTTCAACCGCCTTCGGACCTTGAATAGCCAAAAGCGAATATCCATCTGAAATATTGCGCATGTCAGCTTTGAAATCGTTGTTGTACCGAGAAATGTGGTTCCAGTCCTTTTCGATATTGCTTGCATTGACAACCAAGAGATATTGCTCTTCCTTGATTTTGTATACAATCAAGTCATCGACAATACCACCGGTTTCGTTGGGCAAACAACTGTATTGCGCCCTTCCGATGGTCAATTTTGAAGCATCATTAGAGCTTACCTTTTGGATCAAGTCAAGGGCATTGGGGCCACTGATCAGAAACTCGCCCATGTGCGAAACATCAAAAACGCCCACCCCGTTTCTTACCGTTTCATGTTCGGCATTTACACCTTCATAGGAAACCGGCATAGTGAACCCCGCAAAGGGAACCATTTTCGCGCCAAGGGCTTGATGTGTTGTCGTAAGGGCGGTATTTTTCATAGCTATAAATTTCAGGTTTTAGGTTTCGGGCCAGCCCTAAAATCAGTACGATAACATCTTGCTCGAACTAGCCCTTCTTTGGCTGCAAAGCTATTGAATAATTTAAGGATAGGAAAACTTGGGCATTTTTGTTTGTAGAATAAACTGAAGATAAGCTGTTCTTTACGATGCGATTAAGGAGCGGCTTTTTTTCTTTGTTTTATGCGTACACCCAAAAATATTATCGCTATTTTACAGCACCAATAAGACATTGATACATGAAGTATTTCAAAACACTGTGGATAGCACTTTTTACGGTACTTTTTATAAATGCCCAAGACACACCGTTAGATTTTTTGCCCGCCGATTTTCATAAAGGTCGCAGAGAGGCCGTACGAAGTATGATGCCCGCCAATAGTGTCGCCGTATTTTTCGCCAATGCGGAACGCAACCGTGCCAATGATGTGGACTATGTTTACCACCAAGATCCCGACTTTTATTATTTAACCGGTTATAAGGAACCGAACGCCGTTCTGGTCATTTTTTCAGAAGCCCAGGAAAATGCCGAAGCAAAGGTCTATAATGAAATTCTCTATGTTCAGGAACGCGACCCAGCTGCAGAACAATGGAACGGAAAACGCTTAGGTGTTGAAGGTGCTAAACAGCAGTTAGGTTTTGAGATGGCGTTCAATGGCGGTGAGTTCTTAAAATCGACCATCGATTATAAAGCATTCGATAATGTGCTGTTTTTTGATTTTCACAACGACTTTCGGGATCATCGTGGCGAGGCCGATTTATTCGATTTGATTAAGAGTTTTAAGGAGAAAACGAACTACCCTTCAGATTATAATGCTACCAAGCAGCATCTTTATGGTATGATAAGGTCTACTGACATTAAAAATAGTGCGAACGTGGCCCAAACCTTGGGGCGCTATCTCAATTATTACGAAGAACTTAAGGAAGATGAGTTCATAACAGGTTTCGTCAATGCCACCGATGATGCCCTGCGCGGCGAGATAAAAGAAAAAGTAGGCTTAAAGTTGAAAGCGAACAACCTGAATTCTTCCATCATCGGGGAGATAATGAATACGTTAAGAGAGACCAAGACCGAAGCTGAATTGGTACTTTTGAAGAAGGCCATCGAGATTTCGGCGGTCGGCCAAGTAGAAGTAATGAAGGCCATGCACCCGAACATGTCGGAAACCGAAATTCAGGGCATACACGAATATGTATACAAAAAATACGGTGCCGAATATGAAGGCTACCCATCTATTGTAGGTGGAGGCAATAATGGCTGTATTCTTCACTATATAGAAAATAACAAAACTAAGGTTGGTGATGATTTGGTTCTGATGGATTTAGGCGCGGAATACCACGGTTATACCGCCGATGTTACCCGAACAATTCCTGCAAACGGAAAATTCACCCCTGAACAGAAACAGATCTACGATATTGTTTATAATGCACAGGAAGCAGGTATAAAAGCAAGCCTTGTGGGTGCGCCTTTTCAGTCAGTGGGCGAGGTGTCGAACAAAGTGGTTGCCGAGGGGCTTTTGGCCTTGGGCATTATCGCAAAACCTGAAGAGGCTCGAACCTTTTTTCCGCATGGTACTTCGCATTATTTAGGGTTGGATGTTCACGATAAAGGCACTTATGGTCCGTTCAAAGCGAATACCGTGATTACCGTTGAACCAGGTATCTATATTCCCGAAGGCAGCGATTGCGATAAGAAATGGTGGGGTATCGCGGTTAGAATAGAAGATGACATACTAATCACCGATAATGGACCTATTAATTTATCGGCAGGTGCGCCTAGAACTACCGATGCGATCGAGGCGATGATGAAGCAACCGAGCCCGTTAGACGATTTTATCTTGCCTAGGTTAGATTGATCGTTTGAGTTTTCAAAAATGGTGATGCTTACCCTACCTGTAAAGTCTTGAACCGCGGCATTCTCTAGTGATCAAGAAGATATGCCTTTAGTTGGTCGTATTCCATTATAGCGATTGATTTTTTCTTCTTGTTCATCAATTTTACAATACTCTCTGGGATGTCTATATTCTCGCGAATGGTCTCCTCAACAACATCTAAAAACTTCACCGGATGTGCGGTTTCTAAAAAGATACCGTAGGTTGCTGGGTGTTGTTCTTGGTATTTTTTCAATCCTAAATAGCCAACAGCACCATGTGGATCGGCCACATAATTGTGATCGTTGTAAAGGGTAAGTAGGGCTTCGCGTGTTTCTTCATCTGAAAAGGTATACGAAGTCAGGTTTCGGGAAAGTGCATCGAAATCATTATCGTACAGTTCACGTATGCGAATGAAGTTACTCGGATCCCCGACATCCATGGCATTGGAAATTGTAGCGGTTGATGGCTTTGGATGGTACTCGCCTGTTTTCATGAATTCAGGCACGGTATCGTTCCTGTTCGTAGCGGCGACGAAATGCTTGACCGGCATACCCAAACGTTGGGCCAGCATACCCGCACAGATATTGCCGAAATTTCCGCTCGGTACCGAAAAAATGATTTCTTTTCCTTTTGATTTCGCTTGTTTATAAGCAAAAAGAAAGTAGAACAATTGTGGTAACCATCGCGCCACATTGATTGAGTTGGCAGAGGTCAATTGCATTTTGTCCTGAAGGTCGACATCTAAAAATGCGGTCTTGACCATTTTTTGGCAATCGTCAAAGGTACCGTCAACTTCAAGGGCCGTAATGTTCTTACCTAAGGTGGTAAGCTGCAGTTCTTGAATATCACTTACTTTTCCGCTAGGGTAGAGAATAACGACCTGCACACCATCTACCCCCAAAAAGCCATTCGCTACGGCGCCTCCCGTATCGCCCGAGGTCGCTACCAGAACCGTTACTTCGCTCTTCTCTCCTTCTGAAAAGAAACCTAAACAGTTCGCCATGAAACGGGCACCAACATCTTTGAAGGCCATGGTCGGGCCATGAAAAAGTTCTAAAGTGGCCACATTTTCGCCTATTTCCACAACCGGAAAATCGAAGTCGAGCACGTTGCCTATAATTTCGCGCAATTTCTCGTTCGGAATATCATCTGAAACAAACTGATGAATTGCATTGAAGGCAATTTCATGATTGCTTAAATCTTCGATCTTTTCAAAAAAGCTTTTGGGTAACGGCTCTATGTGCTCAGGAAAGTACAGTCCCTTATCCGGGGCGATTCCTTTGATAACCGCATCTTTAAAAGATACGTTGGGAGCTTTTTGATGTAGGCTGTAGAAATTCAATTTAAATCTGATTTAAGGTAAATATGGTTCAATAAAAGGTTCTAGTAATTTAATAAAATTCACTTTTAAATAATATTGTTTTTCGCATATTTTAGTTAAACTGCCCGAACACCGTTCATATTGATTTTCGAGACATGTAGGTCATAGTCAATACCGATATGGTCGTAAACTTCCTTCATTGCATGGGCTACTTTCCAAGCGTTTTCTTCTCCTTTGCTAAATGAAAATATAGAGGGGCCAGAGCCTGAAATACCACAACCTAGAGCGCCTGCCTTAAGAGCTTCAGATTTTACGGTGTCAAAACCTGGAATCAAAATCGAACGGATCGGCTCAATAATATGATCTACCAAAGATCGACCTATGAGTTCGTAATCGTTGGTGAAAAGTCCGGCGACGAGTCCGCCCACATTTCCCCATTGTTTGATGCCGTCGGCCAAGGTTATGTTCGCCTTCAATATTCTTCTTGAATCTGATGTTTTCACCTCAATTTGAGGATGGATAACCGTAGCGAACAACTCAGGGGGGCATGGAATACAAACCACATCCAATGGTTCATAACTGCGAACCAAGGTAAAGCCGCCAAATAGGGCAGGGGCAACATTGTCAGCATGTGCAACGCCGCTTGCTAAGCGTTCGCCTTCCATGGCAAATTGTACCAGTTCTAATCTTGAAAAGGGTTCGCCCAGCAGTTGGTTCATGGCCCAAACTGCTCCCGTTGAACTGGCCGCACTGCTTCCGATACCGCTACCGGCCTTTATTTTTTTGTAGATTTCTATCTCGAAGCCACCGCGGTAACTATTTTTCTCTAAAAAGGCCATAGCCGCTACCCCTGCCACGTTTTTAAGGGTTTCCATCGGCAGGTCTTGGCCTTCCAATTTTGTAATTCGAATGCCTTTTTCGGCAACTTTTCGAACCACCATCTCATCACCCACCCCATCTAAGGCTACGCCAAGCACATCAAAACCACAGGAGATATTGGCTATAGTTGCCGGGCAGAATATTTTTAGTTCGTTCATAAAATTAATTTCAAAGTTCAGGTCGCCCTTGCCGCAGATTATGGTAGTTTCATGTGCTACCCTGACCAAGCTATAACCTCAAAAGTTTCCAATTCGAATAATATCGGCAAAAATACCCGAAGCGGTAACATCGGCTCCTGCACCTGCCCCTTTAATGATCATCGGTTGGTTCGGATAACGCTCTGTATAAAAGAGTACGATGTTGTCGCTACCCTGCAAATTATAAAAATCATGACCCTTGGCGATACGTTGCAGGCCTACACTTGCCTTTCCGTCTTCAAATTGGGCTACATATTTCAACTTACTATCCGAGCCTACCGCTTCGTTGTACATCTCCTGAAAATGAGCTTCGTACTTCGTCAAAGATGCAAAGAAATCATCGTTATTGTCGGTATTCAAACTTTCTTCGGGAAGAAACGATTTATTTTCAATATCACTGATCTCTAAAACATGGCCACTTTCTCGGGCAAGGATCAAGATTTTTCGCATCACGTCGACACCGCTGAGATCTATTTTTGGATCCGGTTCGGTATAGCCCTCGCTTTGGGCCTGCTTAACCACATCGTGAAAGGTGGTTTTGTCGTTGAAATTGTTGAAAACGAAATTAAGGCTTCCTGAAAGTACCGCCTGAATTTTAAGTATTTTATCACCGGAAGCGATCAAATTTTTCAACGTATCGATTATGGGAAGTCCGGCACCTACATTGGTTTCGAAGAGAAAGGGGGCATTGTAGGTTCTTGCTAGGTTTTTCAGCGCTAGATAATTCGAATATTCTGATGAGCAGGCTATTTTGTTGCAGGTCACCACTGATATACTGTTTCCTAAATAGGCATTGTAGGTCGATGAAACCTCGGCACTGGCAGTATTATCAACAAATATGCTGTTTCGGTAATTAAATCGGTTTACGGTATCACGAAATTTGGCCTTGTCCGCTTTTTCTCCTGCAGCTAGAACTGTTTCCCAATCCTTTAATGGAATTCCGTTCTCATCGAATGCCATAGTTCTCGAGTTCGATATGCCAATGACCCTGATGTTCATTCTGAGATTGTCGCGTAAAAACTTTTTCTGCCGGCAGACTTGGTTCAAGAATTTGGATCCAACGTTACCTACCCCCATGACGAAAAGATTGAGTTGTTTGATATTCTCTTCGAAAAACTCCTCATGGAGCGAATTGAGTGCTTTTTTGACATCTTCTTTCTTGATGACCGCCGAAATGTTGCGTTCTGAGGCACCTTGGGCGATTACACGAATATTAACGTTATTCTTACCCAGAGTACTGAACATTTTACCACTAAGGCCCTGGTGACTTTTCATGTTATCACCAACTAAGGCGATGATCGCCATATCTTTTTCGGCAACAACGGTATTTAGCTTGCCACGCCCGATCTCATACTCAAAAGCAATGTTCACTATGGTCACCGCCTTATCAGCATCTTTATCTGAAATACCCACACAAATTGAATGTTCAGATGACGCCTGTGTAATCAAAACTACACTGATCTCTGCTTGCGACAGCACTTCGAAAAAGCGTTTCGAGATGCCGGGAATGCCCACCATTCCTGGGCCTTCCAAAGACAGCAACGCGATGTCTTCTATATGGCTGATGCCACGCACTGTTTTACCCTTTTCGTTCTTGTTTTTGGTGATCAGGGTTCCAGCGTTGTCGGGTTCAAAAGTGTTCTTGATAATTATGGAAATGCCTTTTGATAGCACAGGCTGTATGGTGGGCGGGTATAGCACCTTAGCCCCGAAATGTGACAGTTCCATGGCTTCTTCGTAGGAAATATGGGGGATCGCCTTGGCCTGTTTGACCAATTTGGGGTTGGCGGTATACATGCCGCTCACATCGGTCCAAATTTCAAGAATTTTGGCATCAACGGCAGCGGCTAGTATCGCGGCAGTGTAATCAGAACCTCCACGACCTAATGTGGTGGAGTTACCGTTTTCGGAAGACGCTATGAACCCGCCCAAAACAATGACATTTTGTGCTACTTCACGAAAATAGCTTTGGCAGTTCGAGTTGGTTAGTTCGAAGTTTACTGCGGCCTTGCCGAAAACACTGTTTGTTTTTATAAGTTGTCTACTATCGGCGTGTATGGCATCCATTCCTTCCTGCATAAAGAACTCACTGATGATGTAAGAAGACAATAGTTCGCCATAGCTGACGATTTTATCAGAAAGTTTCGGAGTGATTTCCCCGATCAAAAAAGCGCCTTCTAAAAGTGTTTCAAGGGTGTTCAGCTCGCTCTTTACCTTACTAAGCACCTTGCTTTGCGCATTTATAGAGATCAGCTCTTTGGTAACGCCTAGATGACGAAGCTCGATTTCTTTAAGTACCGCTTTGTACTGTTCGTTTTGAACCGATGCCAGCTGGGCGGTATTTAATAGTAAATCGGTAATACCGCCTAATGCAGAAACTACAACTATCGTTTTTTCTCCATTTCTATTGGAGACAATATTTTTCACTAAGGTGATATTTTGGGCATTGGCAACTGAAGTACCGCCGAATTTTAAAACTTGCATATTAAAAGTAATTTACGATCAAAATTGATACGATGTGCTATGTAGCGAAGACGGAGTTGAATATCTTTTATTACCCCAAAGGGGTGGTCGTGCCAATTGTTTTGGTCGCGCCATTGGCCACTGAAGTAAGTACTGTTCGAATGTTAGTGTTGTATAAAGGCATACTTCGAATAAAGCAGCAAAAGTAGTACTTTTAGCTTTTGAATTATACGATGTACGTTATTTTTACCGATTCGTCAGTATTTACCAAATTTTGTTATTGAATGAAGATTTTTAGCGCCGAGCAGATCTACGCTGCTGACAGATTCACTATTGAGAAGCAGGGGATTACCAGCGATGAGCTAATGGAACGCTCAGCGATACAAATTTTTAACTGGATCCACTTGCGTATGCAGGGGGCGCCGGTCAAAATTCATTTGTTCTGTGGAATAGGAAATAATGGGGGCGATGGAATCGCGTTGGCCCGCCATTTACAGGAGCATGGCTACAAAATTGCTGTTTACGTGGTCAATTATAGTAAAACCCGATCTAAAGATTTTCTGATCAACATGGAACGTTTGAAGGACCGTAAACTATGGCCCGAGTTTTTAGATTCTGACCATGGGTTTCCTCAAATTGGTAAAGATGATATTATCGTGGATGCCATTTTCGGCATCGGATTGAACCGCCCGCCAGCCCCTTGGGTCGTCAATCTTATCGATGAATTGAATCGATCCGAAGCGTTCATTCTTTCAGTAGATATTCCTTCGGGTTTGTACATGGACAGGATTCCCGAGAATGATAAAGGCGTCATTAAAGCCAATTATGTTCTTAGTTTTCAGTCGCCCAAATTGGTCTTTTTTCTGCCTCAAACGGGAATTTATTCGAACCAATGGGAAGTTTTGGATATTGGTTTGGATGCTGAGTACCTGATGATAACGGAAACGGTATTTGAACTAATTGCAAAATATAATGTGCTACCGTTTTATATTCCCCGAGAAAAATTCTCGCATAAGGGATTGAACGGTCATGCCCTGCTAATTGGTGGAAGTTACGGAAAAATTGGGGCGGTACACTTGGCCGCAAAGGCCTGCCTGAATACGGGAAGTGGATTGGTAACGGCCTTTGTGCCTGAATGTGGGCTATTGCCTTTACAGACTAATTTACCGGAGGCGATGGTCTTGACCGATATTGCCCAAAAGAATATCTCTAAAATCGAGTACAACATTACACCTTCTGTGGTTGGTTTGGGTATTGGTATGGGAACATCGGAAGCCACTGTACATACTTTTTCCGAATTTTTAAGCAACAATGTGGCCCCTTTGGTTGTTGATGCCGATGGGCTGAATATGCTCGCCGCAAATAAAGAATTGTTGAAAAAACTGCCGAAGATGTCGGTGCTAACTCCCCATGCCAAAGAATTGGAGCGTTTGATCGGAAAATGGAAAGATGATTTTGATAAACTGAAAAAAGCCATTGGTTTTTCAAAAAAATATGACAGTATCATTGTGCTGAAAGGAGCCCATACCCTAACTATCTATAATGGAAAGGGCTATCTGAATACAACGGGCAATCCCGGTATGGCCACAGCCGGAAGTGGTGATGTTCTTACGGGCATCATCACGAGTCTCATCGGTCAAGGTTACGAGCCGCTGAAAGCAACGTTGTTCGGCGTTTACCTGCACGGCAGAGCAGGCGATATCGCGGTAGAGAAAGTTGGCTATCAGGCTTTGACGGCGTTAAAAATTATCGATGGCATCGGTGAAGCCTATATCGATTTGTTCAAGATACCAGAGTCCCGTTCTGAAGAATAGGAAGCTAATTGATACGAGCTAAGGTTATCCTTATTTGTTCGCCCTGACCCGTCTTTTGACCCAGGTCAACGCGTTGTCATATTCTATAAAAAATTTCATCTGTTTTTTGTAGAACAACTTCTCGATTTTGAAATTGTGCATATCTAACTCCTTTACCGAAACAATGGCAAAAGCCTTGAGGTTGTCTATTTCGCGAAGGTAGTTGTAAATGGTAGGGTCGATCGCGTAAGATTTCTTTCGTAAACTGATGTATCCGAAATCTTTTCCCCTGAAATGTATTTCTGAGATTCCTATGAGTTGATAGGCCCGCTCCAAAGTAATTGTTGCGCCCTCGTCAAAATTTCCCACCATATAGTCGTCATAGACCTGAACGGTTCCTATGTCCAACTTATATTCTCTAACGATAATCGTCTTTGTTGTTTGTCCCACTTTCATTTTTCTCATGTTTCTGTGTCTTCAACGAATGTAGAACTACCTCTTTCGATTAAGAAAAAAAATAGACTAAAGGCGTAAATATCGTTCATATGGTTGCATGTGGTCTCGGCCTGTTTTTTATTTCTTACCAAGCTGATTTACAGCCATAAAAAAAGGAGCCCATTTATAGGACTCCCTTGATTCTAATTTCTTACGAAATCTAGCTTATGCTTCTGATGGTTTTTCAGCTTTCTTGATTTTTATAGTCAATTCTTCCTTTTTCTTATCGAGATCCATTGAGATCGTATCGCCTTCCTCTAATTTCGAATTCACGATTTCTTCTGCAAGGGTGTCTTCAATATATTTCTGTATGGCTCTTTTCAAAGGACGGGCTCCATATTGCTTATCAAAACCTTTTTCAGCGATATAGTCTTTGGCTGCATTTGAAAGTTTAAGTTCGTATCCGATATCCTTAATCCTGGCAAAAAGCTTGTTAAGTTCGATATCGATTATTTTATGGATATCTTCACGTTCTAAAGGATTAAACACCACAACATCATCGATCCGGTTTAAGAATTCAGGGGCGAAGGCCTTTTTTAGGGCATTCTCGATAACGCTTTTTTGATGGGTATCTTCTTGCGATTTCATGGCAGCGGTTCCGAAACCGACCCCTTGCCCAAAATCTTTCAATTGGCGTGCTCCAATATTGGAGGTCATTATGATAATGGAATTCCTGAAATCGATCTTGCGACCAAGACTATCGGTTAAAAACCCGTCATCCAGAACTTGCAAGAGCATATTGAAAACATCTGGGTGTGCCTTTTCAATTTCATCTAAAAGAATGACCGCATATGGTTTGCGACGAACTTTTTCAGTCAATTGACCACCTTCCTCGTAGCCTACGTAGCCCGGAGGCGCTCCTACCAAACGTGAGATAGCGAATTTTTCCATGTATTCGCTCATATCAACACGGATCAACGCATCTTCCGAATCGAACAGTTCTTTGGCAAGTACTTTAGCCAATTGGGTTTTACCAACACCTGTCTGACCCAAGAAAATAAAGGATCCTATAGGTTTGTTCGGGTCTTTGAGTCCCGCACGGTTGCGCTGTATGGCCTTGGCAACCTTGGCGACCGCTTCGTCTTGCCCGATAACATTCGATTTTATCAGCTGAGGCAATTCTGCCAATTTATTGCTCTCCGTCTGCGCTATTCTATTAACGGGAATACCGCTCATCATGGAGACCACATCGGCTACGTTGTCTTCAGAAACAATCTCTCTATGAAGTTTGCTCTCGTCTTCCCATCGCTCTTGGGCTACCGCCAGTTCTTTCTCCAAACGTTTTTCGTCATCCCTTAATTTGGCAGCCTCTTCGTACTTCTGTTTTTTAACCACACTGTTCTTGAGCTCACGAACATCATCAAGTTGCTTCTCAAGATCCACAATCTGTTTTGGAACATCCATATTCACGATATGAACACGTGAGCCGGCCTCATCTAGGGCATCGATCGCTTTATCAGGCAGAAAGCGATCTGTCATGTATCGGTTCGTTAATTTAACACATGCAATAATCGCCTCGTCAGTATATTCTACGTTGTGGTGATCCTCATATTTACCCTTGATATTATGAAGTATTTCGATGGTCTCATCTACCGATGTCGGTTCAACGATCACTTTTTGAAAGCGTCGCTCTAAAGCCCCGTCTTTTTCGATGTATTGACGATATTCATCTAAGGTGGTAGCACCGATGCATTGAATTTCTCCCCTCGCCAAGGCAGGTTTGAACATGTTGGAAGCGTCTAAACTTCCTGTTGCCCCACCGGCACCGACAATGGTATGTATCTCATCAATAAAAAGAATTACGTCGTCGTTCTTTTCCAGTTCGTTCATGACCGCTTTCATACGCTCCTCGAATTGGCCGCGATACTTTGTACCGGCGACAAGAGAGGCCAGATCTAAGGTGACCACTCTTTTTCCATACAGAATACGACTAACTTTCTTATTGATTATCCGCAGCGCTAGGCCTTCCGCGATGGCACTTTTGCCAACTCCGGGTTCCCCGATCAACAACGGGTTGTTCTTTTTTCGTCTGCTCAAGATTTGTGAAACCCTTTCGATTTCCTTCTCCCTACCGACCACGGGGTCAAGTTTGCCCTCTTCTGCCATGGCGGTAAGATCACGTCCGAAATTATCCAGGACCGGTGTCTTCGATTTCTTATTTCCTTTTTGGTTCGCCGCTGCTCCGAAGGTACTTTCTTTGCCCTCTGCAGGCTCATCATTGTCGTTGTCGTTAGGAAAAGATTCGGAAGCCGGTGAATCGACGATATCGTCATCACTCGTGATCATGAATTTGAACTGTTCCTTAACCCCGTCATAGTCTACCTTCAGCTTGTGAAGCAGTTTCGTCGTGGGATCGTTCTCGTTTCTTAAAATACAGAGCAGCAGGTGCGCCGTATTTATCGACGAACTCTGAAAAAGCTTGGCTTCTAAAAAGGTTGTTTTCAGGGCGCGTTCAGCTTGCCTGGTCAAATGCAGGTTTTTCTTGTCTTTTTGAAGATTGCTCGGGTTCGGGTTAGAAGGACTCAGAATTTCGACTTTTCTGCGCAAATGGTCCAAATCGACATCGAGTGCATCTAAAATACTGATCGCCTTACCGTTTCCATCACGCAATAGGCCAAGCATCAAATGCTCCGTTCCAATAAAGTCATGGCCCAGCCTCAAAGCTTCCTCCTTGCTGTAAGCGATTACATCTTTAACTCTAGGTGAAAAATTATCATCCATATACTACGCCATCTAGGCCATAAAATTAATAAATCTACAGCAATCTAAGGCAAATAACGTACCCATAATCGTTAAACTAGTTCGAATTGACGAAAAAAGACCTTAATTACAAAATAATTAACACTGTAATTATCAAATACTAAGAACGCGGAAAGTGTTAATAAATTGTTGAATAAAGTGGTTGATGTGTTCTTTCAAGGTATCGATTTTACGTATATTGGCATGCTTTTTTAACCAATAACAAAACATAAGATTTTCAGATGGCGGACGGAGAAAAATTGATTCCGATTAATATAGAAGATGAAATGAAATCTGCCTACATTGACTATTCAATGTCGGTCATTGTGTCACGCGCCCTGCCCGATGTTAGGGATGGCTTAAAACCAGTACATAGAAGGGTGCTTTTCGGTATGTACGAATTGGGTGTAAGGTCAACTAGCGCCCACAAGAAATCTGCCCGTATCGTGGGTGAGGTTTTGGGTAAGTACCACCCACATGGTGATACTTCGGTGTATGATTCAATGGTGCGAATGGCACAAGAATGGAGTTTGCGCTACATGCTCGTTGACGGTCAAGGTAACTTCGGGTCTGTAGATGGTGATAGTCCCGCGGCGATGCGGTACACCGAAGCCCGAATGCGACGCATAGCGGATGACATGTTGGCGGATATTGATAAGGATACCGTAGATTACCAACTCAATTTTGACGATTCACTTCAAGAACCAACGGTATTGCCGGCGAGAATCCCCAATTTGTTGGTGAACGGTGCGTCGGGGATCGCGGTTGGTATGGCAACGAATATGCCGCCCCATAACCTTTCGGAAGTTGTAGACGGTACGGTAGCGTACATTGATAACAACGATATCGAAATCGATGAACTGATAACCCATATCAAAGCCCCCGATTTTCCTACGGGAGGCATCATTTATGGTTATGACGGCGTAAAAGAAGCTTTTCATACCGGTCGAGGTCGCGTGGTGATGCGGGCAAAGGCAACTTTTGAAGAAGCTCAAGGACGGGAATCTATCATCGTGAGCGAAATTCCCTATCAGGTGAATAAAGCGGACATGATTAAGAAGACCGCTGATTTGATCAATGAAAAGAAGATCGAAGGTATTGCCAATATTAGGGATGAATCGGATAGGAACGGAATGCGCATTGTTTACATTTTGAAACGTGACGCCGTACCGAATATCGTTTTGAATACCCTGTTCAAGTATACTGCCCTGCAAACATCTTTCAGTGTCAATAATATAGCACTGGTAAAAGGTAGGCCACAATTACTTAACGTTAAAGAGATGATCCACTATTTTGTGGAGCACAGGCATGAAGTAGTGGTAAGACGAACCACTTTCGAACTTAAAAAGGCAGAAGATAGGGCACATATCTTAGAAGGATTGATAATCGCATCGGACAATATCGATGAGGTAATTGCCATTATCAGGGCTTCGTCGAATGCAGATGTGGCCCGTGAGAATTTAATGGAGCGTTTCAAGCTTAGCGAGATTCAGGCCAAGGCCATCGTTGAAATGCGTTTACGTCAATTAACTGGTCTTGAGCAAGATAAGCTACGTGCTGAATATGATGAGATCCTTAAAACAATTGAGGAGCTCAAAGATATATTGGCCAGAAAAGAGCGTAGAATGCAGATTATCAAAGAAGAGCTTCTTGAGGTCAAGGATAAATACGGTGATGCCCGTAGATCCGAAATCAATTTCGCAGGGGGCGATCTGAGCATGGAAGATATGATTCCAAATGAGCAAGTGGTGATCACCATTTCACATGCGGGTTATATCAAACGCACCCCGCTTTCTGAATATAAGACTCAGAATAGGGGAGGGGTCGGTCAGAAAGCATCGTCGACCAGAAATGAGGATTTCTTGGAACACTTGTTCGTCGGTACCAATCACCAGTACATGTTGTTCTTTACATTGACTGGAAAATGTTTCTGGATGCGGGTTTATGAAATTCCGGAAGGAAGCAGGACCTCTAAAGGAAGGGCCATTCAAAACCTGATAAACATTGAGAACGGTGATAAGGTGAAAGCGTTTATCTGTACCCAAGATCTAAAAGATGAAGATTATGTAAATAACCATTATGTAATCATGGCGACCAAGAAGGGTATTGTCAAGAAAACATCATTGGAGCAATATTCGAGACCCAGACAGAACGGGATCAATGCCATTGGTGTTCGTGAAGACGATGAACTATTGGAAGCAAAATTGACTACCGGAACCAGTCAGATTTTCTTGGGGCTAAAATCTGGTAAAGCCATACGATTCGAAGAAAGCAAAACACGGCCTATGGGAAGAAATGCCTCCGGTGTTCGTGGAGTTACCTTGGCCAATGCAGATGATGAAGTGATCGGCATGGTCGCGGTGCATAATTTTGAGGATGAAATTCTTGTTGTCTCCGAGCATGGCTATGGGAAACGTTCTAGCATCGAAGACTACAGAATAACCAATCGTGGAGGTAAAGGGGTCAAGACCATTTCCATAACCGAAAAAACAGGAAAACTTGTGGCAATAAAAAATGTCTGCGATACGGATGATCTTATGATCATCAATAAATCGGGGATCGCCATAAGAATGAGTGTCGAGGATCTTCGTGTTATGGGTAGAGCGACCCAAGGCGTTCGCCTTATCAATATCAAAGGCGATGATTCCATTGCGGCCGTAGCCAAGGTAATGAAAGATGAAGATGATCTTGACGAAGTCGCCATAAGAGAAATTGATGTAAAAACAGAAGATGGCACGGCTATTGATAAACCAAGCACGGATGTTGAAGAAAACAGCTCCGAAGAAGAATAAATAATAATCTAAACTCTAACATTTTAATTTGATCGAAAATGAAAACTAAAGTTCTAATTATAGCGGCAATGTCTATTTCGATGCTCACATTTGCTCAGAAAGATGAATTGAAAGCTGCTGAAAAAGCCCTTAAAGGAGGCGACATGATGGCCGTAAAAACCACCTTGGAAGGTATTTCCGGTATGATCGGTAGTGCCGATGATAAAACACAGGCCCAGTATTACTATCTACGTGGCCAGGCTTATGCCGATTTGGCCAAGAAAGGCGACAATAGCGCATTTCCCGAAGCTGTCAGCTCCTTCAAAAGTGTGATCGATATTGAGAAAAAAAGCGGAAAGCCCAAATATTCAAGTGAGGTAGAACAGCGCTTGGCGGCCATGACCGCTGATCTGGTAAACTCTGCAGTAGAAGATAACGGAAACGCGAAATACAAGGAAGCAGCCGAAAAGCTATACATGAGTTACAAAATCAGTCCTAAGGATACTTCTTATCTCTATTATGCTGCGAGCAGTGCGGTGAATGGTCAGCACTACGAGCAGGCTTTGACCTATTATAATGAACTTCAAGAAGTTGGTTATGATGGTAGTGCCACCGTATTCAAAGCCACCAACGTGGAATCTGGTCAGGTAGAAGAGATGGACAAATTGCAGAGAGACCTTATGGTCAAATCAGGTACCTACAAAGATCCTATCGATGAAAAAACGCCTTCAAAAAAAGCTGAAATTGTAAAAAATACAGCTTTGATATACACACAACTAGGACAAGATGACAAAGCTCTGGAGGCCTACAAGGTTGCCCGTGCCAATGATCCCAACGATGTTAACCTGATATTGAACGAGGCCAATCTTCATTACAAGTTGGGCGATCTTGACACGTTCAAGGCCATGATGTCTCAGGCTGCGGCGCTAGCCCCTGATAATGCCGATTTGCACTACAATATTGGAGTTATCAACGCTGAACAAGGCAATATCGCAGACGCTAGGGCTTCATATTTAAAGGCCCTGGAGATTAACCCCGGGTATACCAATGCACAGCTGAACCTTTCTACTACCTATGTGAACGAGGGTAATAGCCATATCGATGAAATGAATTCATTGGGTAGTTCGAAAAAAGACATTGCAAGATATGATGAATTGAAAAAGATTAAAGATGATCTATTCTTAAAAGGAGCAACGGTTCTTGAAGACGCCTTAAAACAGACTCCGGACAATCAGGGGATTTTAACCCAATTGAAAAATATTTACGGTGCTATGGGAGATAATGAAAATTTCATGCGCATAAAAAAGTTATTGGGCGAATAGCTGACATAGATATATAAATAGAAATCCCTGAAGTAAGCCCTTCAGGGATTTTTTTATATCACCTTTTTTATTACCCTTAGTTTATGGGTGTATTGGTTGATTTCGTTGTTGAAGATCCCCGCGTGGTCAATGCGGTCAATACGTACTTTGCCAAAAACGTGAATAATGTAATTGTTGTCCATAATAAGACCTACATGGTCAATTACCCCGTCACTGTTGTCGAAGAAAGCCAAATCGCCTGCTTCAGATTCTTCGATGAAACTCAAAGCTTCCCCTTGAGTGGACTGCTCCAAGGCGTTTCGTTTTAAACGATACCCGTTTATCTTGTACACCATTTGGGTAAAACCGGAAGAATCTAACCCAAAAGGAGTTCTTCCTCCCCATAAAAATGGCGCGCCAAGATAGAGCAGGGCAGTTTTTATTAAATTGTATTTGTCTTGCCGGGTTTTAACATAGGTGCCTTCGAAGGTATCAGGAAGTATAGTCGCATTGTTCACGGTAGAGCCTAATAAAATAGGCCGAAGCCCCGCCGACTGCACATTGACAAAAGAAACCAGATCAACGGAGTAATTCTGATCAACCCTATCCTCAACGGAATCATAATCGATTTTGTCAATGATCAAGATCTGGTTGTTATTGATCCAACCTTCGAAACCATCAAAGGCGACACGAATTTTGCACCAAACCTTTCGCTGTTCGAGCACTTTAAAATGTTCGCCATATAGAAGTTGCGACGTCATTTCACCGGTATCCGCTGCAATGGATCTTATAGGAACAACACTAAGAGGGCAAATACCGTACTGCATGTAACTCAATAACCGCGCTTAGGGATTAATTTCTTTCGATTACAATAGCGGAGGCGCCGCCTCCACCATTACAAATTGCCGCCGCACCTATTTTTGCCTTGTTCTGTTCGAGAACATTGATTAGGGTCACCAGAATTCTAGCCCCTGAGCAGCCCAACGGATGGCCCAAGGATACTGCACCACCATTTACATTTACATTCTTATCGTTGAGCCCTAGCAGTTTCATATTGGCAAGGCCTACAACGGCAAAGGCTTCATTGAACTCGAAGAAATCTACATCGTGTATAGAGATGCCGGCTTTTTCCAATGCTTTCGGTAGCGCTTTGGCCGGCGCGGTCGTAAACCATTTCGGTTCTTGTGCGGCGTCGGCAAAACCCTTTATTGTTGCTATAGGTGTAAGGTTAAATTCTTTGGCCCTTTCGGCGCTCATCAAGACCAGTGCGGCGGCCCCATCGTTGATGGTAGACGCATTGGCGGCGGTTACCGTACCCTCTTTTGAAAAAGCCGCCCTTAACGTCGGGATCTTATCCAGCTTTATGTTTCTGAACTCTTCATCTTCAGACACCACAAGCGGTGCTCCACTTCTTTGGGGAACTTCAACAGGAACAACTTCGTTCTTGAATCTTCCGTTATCCCAAGCATCAGTGGATCTTTTGTAAGATTGTATGGCAAAGCCATCTTGATCCCCACGGGTGAAGTTATGCTCGGTGGCGCAGGCATCGGCAAAAACGCCCATGGCATTTTGGTCGTATACATCTACAAGACCATCTTTTTGCATTCCGTCAATGAGCGAAGCCGGGCCGAATTTTTGCGCTGCTCTTAAATAAGCGTAATGGGGTATCAGGCTCATATTCTCCATGCCTCCGGCAACGGCTATGGAAATATCGCCCAAAGCGATTGCCTGGGCGGCAAGCATAACAGACTTCATGCCCGAGGCACATACCTTGTTAATGGTGGTGCAGGGAACACTATCTGGAATTCCTGCAAAAATAGCTGCCTGCCTCGCCGGCGCCTGCCCGGTACCGGCCTGAACAACATTACCCATCAAAACTTCCTCGACCTTACTTGGGTCAAGTCCGATTTTATCCAGCGCACCTTTTATCGCTATTGCCCCGAGTTTGGGTGCCGAGATGGTAGATAGGCTTCCAAGAAAGCTTCCTATTGGAGTTCTGACGGCTGATACTATCACTACTTCGTTCATGTTGGTCTAAATTTTCTACTTAGAATGCGAAATTAAGAAATTAAGTGGTTTTACAGGCCATCAAATCGGTCGTAAACACGTTCGTTTTTTTCCTTAAAACATTGTATTGTGCGATTTTATCCACTGGAATGCCTAAAATGGATGTTGGTTAAAAACCTTTTACGGGTATATTTTTCTATTTTTGGCCATAGATCTTTTTTCGATGCGAAAATCTTTGGACCAGCTTTACAGAAACCAATCCCGAATATACAAGTATAGCCTATATATCTTATCGGTAGCCTGCATGGTGTTTTTTTTTCCTAGAGGGGGGCAGTTCAAATACGAGTTTCAAAAGGGCAAGCCTTGGCAATATGAGAACCTATATGCTCCTTTTGATTTTTCTATCAGCAAATCGGCCGAAGAGATTTCCAATGAACAATTGCTGCTTGAAAGTAGCCAACTCGCTTATTATAGCTATGACAAAGAGGTTGTTCAAATAGCCGAGCAAAAGTATGCCGATCAATTTTCTACTGTCTTTAACGCCAGTACGTATAGTCGTGAGCAGCTCAAAACCTTAGAGGCTGCCGGGAAAAAAATTCTTGAAAAGCTTTATGAAAGTGGAATAGTAGACGATGAGGTGGCCAAGAACCATAACGATCAAATCTACCTGGTAAAGAATAATTTTCAAAATTCCATTTCGTTGGCAGACCTCAACCATGTAAAGGATCTTGAGAAATCGATACGCGGCATGCTAAGGGATCGAGGCCTGGGCATGTTCAGTACTGCCTTTCAAAAGCTGTTTTCAGATATTATTAGTCCGAATGTTTCGTATGACAAAATTCTTACTGAGAAGGTATTACAAGAGGAGCTATCGAAAATATCGGCAACAAGGGGAACGGTTGACGAAGGAAAACTGATTATAGCAAAAGGCGAGGTTGTTGAAACGGAGAATTATAAGGTGTTGGAGTCGCTTAGAAACGAGTATGAATCAGAGCTTTGGGCCGCTACCAACTATTATTACATTTTATTTGGTTATACCGTTTTGGTAGCACTTGTGCTGATCATGCTTTTTTTCTTCCTTAGAAAGTACCGCCGCGAAATATATGACAACAACACCAAGGTTACGTTCATCTTTTTCAACATGGTTTTAATGGTGTTCGTTACCACCATGATGGTCAAATACAATGAAGCCTATGTGTTTGTGGTACCCTTGTGTATTATGCCGTTGTTACTGAAAACCTTTTTTGATGCGCGTCTTGGCCTTTTTGTGCATGTGCTCACGGTATTGGTTCTGGGGTTTGTGGTGCCCAATAGTTTCGAATATATCTTTCTGCAGATCATAGCGGGTATTGTTACCATTTTGACCATATCTGAGCTTTACAAACGGGCGAACCTTTTTGTTTCGGTAGCTCAGATCACCTTGATCTACTGTGTTGGGTATTTAGCCTTCCATATCATTCATGAAGGCAGTTTGCAGAATATTTTATGGTTTACCCTAGGCTTGTTCCTTTTAAACGGAATGATCACCTTGTTCGTTCAACCGCTGATCTACATCTACGAAAAGATTTTTGGTCTGGTGTCTGACGTATCGCTTTTAGAACTTTCAGATACCAACTCAAAGTTACTGAAAGAGCTTTCGAACAAAGCTCCCGGTACGTTTCACCATTCGTTACAGGTCTCGAATTTAGCGGAGGCCGCCGCAAATGAGATCGGTGCCAATTCAATGTTGGTTCGTGTGGGGGCACTCTACCATGATATTGGCAAAATGCTCAATCCTACCTATTTTACTGAGAACCAAATTACCAATGTGAATCCGCATGATGAACTCTCGGCCAAAGACAGTGCAAAGATTATCATAGATCACGTTATTCTTGGCATAGAGCTGGCGCGTAAGAACAATTTGCCCGATCGCGTCATCGATTTTATTCGATCCCATCACGGTACGAGCTTGGTATACTATTTTTATAAAAAGCAGCTAGAAGTAGATGGTACTGTCAATGAAGATGATTACCGATATCCGGGTCCCATTCCTTTTTCCAAGGAGACCGCCATTTTGATGATGGCCGATTCTGTTGAGGCCGCCTCTAAAAGTCTGAAGAACCCCACTTTTTTAATGATCGACGAATTTGTGGATAAAATAATTGCAGGCCAAATGGCTGCAGATCAATTCATAAATGCCGATATCACTTTTAAGGAAATAGAAACGATAAAGAAAATCTTCAAACAGAAACTGACGAATATATACCATTTGCGTGTCGAATATCCGGAGTAATGGTACGAGTCATTAAAGGCTAAAAAAAATCAAATAAATAGTTGCTTTATAGTTTTATAAAAATGTACATTTGCAACCGCTTTAAAGCGAAGTTCATTTAGATATAGGAGAGGTGCCTGAGTGGCCGAAAGGAACGGTTTGCTAAATCGTCGTACCCGAAAGGGTACCCAGGGTTCGAATCCCTGTCTCTCCGCTAGAGTCTGCGTGAGAAGGCAGCTATCAAAAAAACAAAGATTTTACTACCGGTAGTTTCTTTGTATACTAGTAGAAAAACACTCATTTTCGGGGTGTAGCGTAGCCCGGCTATCGCGCCTGCTTTGGGAGCAGGAGGTCGCAGGTTCGAATCCTGCCACCCCGACTTTTTAGAGTATCAATTAGAGCCAAAACCCTGTTAATCTTATGATTTACGGGGTTTTTTGTTTTTGGGAATACCATCTAAAACCAAATAATCCCATAAAAAATGTCAACAAATCGGATAACAAAATCATTTTAACAGTTGTGTTATCCTATTTGTTAAAAATAATTGAGGGGTTGAATATTTAAAATGTATATTTATTGTGATTTGACTTTCGTCTGACAAAAACCAAGTGTTTAACTAAAAGACGAAATAATGAAAACTTCTTCTACATTCAGTATTATGTTCTGGGCGGATGCGGCCAGAGCCAAAAACGGACAAGCTTCCATTTATGCCAGAATTACGGTAAATGGAAAACGAGCAACCATCAGTATAAAACAAAAAGTAAACCCTGAGGATTGGGATATCCATAAGAATAGGGTAAGGGGCACAAACCAGCAAGCCAGAATCCTCAACAACTATCTGGACGAAGCTTATAGTAAGTTGTTTAACTGCTACCAAACCATAAAATCCAGCAATAAACCTGTTACAGCACAAAGCATAAAAAACAGGTATTTGGGAAATGATGAACAAAACCGCTCGGTTATGGACATTATCAATTACCATAACGAGGATATGGTAGGCAAACTAAAATGGGGAACCCAAAAGAATTATTATACTACCCAAAACTATATTTCCAGTTTTCTCCTAAAATCCTACAAGACAACAGATATTTTATTAAATGAACTTGACTACAATTTTGTCCTAAAGTTCGAGAAGTTCCTTAATTCTTATGTACCACAAGACCATCATAAGAAAATGGGAAACAATACAGTAATGAAACACATCGAACGGTTTAGAAAATTGATACACCTAGCCGGAAAATTAGGATGGATTGACCAAGACCCCTTTATCAGCTTTAGTTCCAGATTCATTAAAAACGACAGGGAATTCCTAAGTTTAGAAGAACTAAGGGAAATTGAGAATAAAGAGTTTACCATTTCCAGATTACAATTGGTAAAAGATCTTTTTATTTTCAGCTGCTATACTAGTTTAAGCTACATAGATGTAGTGCAATTAACCCAAGATAATATCTCCAAAGGTATTGATGGAGAACTTTGGATTTATTACCGAAGAGAAAAAACAGCAAAGCCAATTCGTATACCATTACTACCGAAAGCTCTGGAAATCATAGAAAAGTATAAAGACAACCACAAGTGTCGCATTCAAGGTACCTTATTCCCTAAGATTACAAACCAAAAATTAAATAGTTATTTAAAAGAAATTGCGGATGTCTGCGGGATAACTAAAAACCTAACCTTTCATATTGCTAGGCACACTTTTGCGACAACAGTGACCCTAAGTAATGGTATGCCCATTGAAACAGTATCTAAATTATTGGGACATTCCAAAATATCAACGACCCAGATTTATTCAAAAGTAATAGAGCGGAAAGTAAGCGATGATATGAACAAACTAAGAGTGCAATTGAGTAATGTGTATTCTGGGTTGTAATCACTAACGAACAATTTGACAGACGCGGTTACAAGGATAAATGCCGTTCATTTAATATTTCTTAAATACTGACAAAATTCTTGTGTAGTCTACATTGAATTAAGTGTTCATTATAAATGTTTTAAATATAAAATAAGTCACTGATTATCGTTAAGAAGAACAAGTTTTTTAATCTAAACCAAATGAATTATAGTTTAAAAATCACATATAAAACACTATTGACTGGAATTTATAGTTTTTCAAAAGTATTGAAATTTCTTCTAGCGTATTATTTTTTAAGTCCTAAGAAGAAACTGTTAAATAATCACTCTAAAGTCTATCAACTTTGACGAATAAAGTAATTACTGAAACTAAAGTGACTGAAATGAAACTACAGGGGTTTAGCTATTAATTTGATAAAGAAAATAAAACTATTTGTTAAATGATCAATATAGTTTTTAATCATTAAATTGAGTTTCTAACAATAATTCTGGAAGGGTTCGCTTCTATTGCAAAAGTCCGGTTAATTATAAGCTGGGCAGCTTTTACTCCCATTTGATAAAAATTTGTTGATATGACGGTAATGCCTCCTTCTAAAATTTCTTTCATTTGAGTTTCATTATATGAGATAATGCCAATCTCCTTTCCCAAGCTATAGCCCTTGTTTCTACAAAACTTGATAATCTTTACCAAGTTATCTTCTTTCGCTCCTGTTAGTAGATATAATGTGTTTGTTTGAATAGTATCAATATTTTCTTTTTCTATAATTGAAAAGTTGAAAAGATTTTGTTCACAAAAATTTTTAAATCCTTCTATAACTGGAAATCGATGTGGAGCAATCTCTGGTGCTACTAAAATAATTTCTTTGTATTTTAGTAAAATTTCCTTAATCTCCATTAAAGATTCGAAAATATTGGATTCAAAATCTTGGTAAATTTGGCTTTGAGTTTTCTTAACCTCTTTTTCAAACTTATCTATTAGGATTAATTTTCCGTTTGGAATAGAATTCAAAATGGCAATTGCTTCGGAATCGGATTGATCTAGAAAAGTACTAATTACGAAATAATTAAAGTTATTGATATTTTCTTGAATGATAGATTTAAATAGCTGATTATTACCATGATGCAAAAATATTTCAACCTCAGACTTGTCTGAAAGTGTATTCCTTAATGCATTGTAAATTTCTTCTTTAAAAGGAGTCATTTTGTCCAACATCAATAATACCCTGTTGTCTATTGTTATGTTTGATTTCTGAATAAAGTAACCTTTACGTTTTACGGGTATAAGAATCCCTTTTTCTGATAACATGCCCAGAGCCTTAAAAACCGTTTCTCTACTAAGATTGAGATGTTCTGCAAGTCTTTGAACAGATGGAATTTGATCATTAATCTTTAAAATCCCAAAATCAATTAAAGTAGATATCGACTGCGCTAACTGAAGATATTTAGGGGTTTTGTCCGTCTTATCTATTTTTATTTTTTCTATCATTAGAAACGCTTTGGAATTATGAAAATTGATTATTTATATAAATATACAGTAGTGTCCGATAAAATATTTTAAAAGCGGGATTTCCAAGATAGGATTTCCCGCTTATTTTATATCTTGAAGTTACCACACATTCGAGATATGAATAAAAGTAGGAACTTTAGCGGACAACCCATAATCAAACAGGTCTTAAATTTCATTTTGCCCAATGATGTTTATCGGACAGCTAGAAAGCACAACAGCGACAGGTACACCAAAAAATTCACTACCTATGAGCATTTGGCCACCATGATATTTACTGTCATAAGCGGTTGCAGCTCGCTTCGCGAGGTCTCCAGTATCATGTTGGCCTGCGAGGGCAGGATAAACCACCTGGGCCTTAAGGACTTCCCAAAACGCAGTACCTTGTCCGATGCCAACAAAAGAAGAAGTTCAGCGGTATTTGCCGATATCTATCATTTGCTCTATAAGCGCTACCATCGTTTTTTATCGGACAGCAGGGTTTGTGAACCAGCGGTAAAGGACCTTAAAATTGTTGATTCATCGACCATAACGCTCTTTAGCGACATCCTCAAAGGTGTGGGCAGGAATCCACTTAACGGCAAGAAGAAGGGCGGCATCAAGATGCACACCATGATAAACGCCATGGAAGATGTACCCTGTCTGGTAAAGTTTTCAAGTGCCGCCACACATGACCATACCTTTTTAAAAGACCTTGAACTGAAAAAAGGATCTTACGTGGTATTTGACAAAGGGTACGTGGATTATGCACAATACCAAAAATGGACATTGGAGGACATTTATTTTGTGACCAGGCAAAAGGAGAATGCCCGCTATACAAGCCTTGAAGAGTTTGACATCCCCGACACGGTCGATGATGCCGTCCTAAAGGACGAAAAAATAGAGCTCAAGGACAATGACGGCAAGCAGTTTTGCCTTAGAAGGATCGCTTTTTGGTACGATGAACATCAAAAGGTGTATGAATTCATTACCAACAACTATGGCCTTGATGCCGGTAAGATCGCGGAAATATATAAGAACAGATGGCAGATAGAGACCATGTTCAAGCGCCTTAAGCAGAACTTCCCCCTGAAATACTTCCTAGGGGACAATCAAAATGCCA
>JBHJNU010000052.1:0-24693 GCA_050330515.1 Flavobacteriaceae bacterium
TTCCGAACAGGGAAGTTAAGCCCGTCAGCGCCGATGGTACTGCTATACCAAGTGGGAGAGTAGGTCGCCGCCTTTTTCGAGACCCCGATACTGTTAAGTGTCGGGGTTTTTTTATGGGATAAGGTTTTCTTAACAGTGATTCTGTGCAATGTGGAATCCCTTTTGACAATACACATAATTCGATGTTGGTTTTTAGTATATTTAATGCACTAAATCCAACCAAAATGAAAATAACGTTATTTCTTCCTATCCTAGTTTTACTAGTTAACATCGCAAGTTCGCAAGAAAAGAACATTAAAGCCCTTGTCGGCGGAACATTGATCGACGGTTTCGGGTCCGACCCCATAAAGAACAGCGTTATCATCATAGAGGGGGAGAAGATCAAGGCAGTAGGCACAATGGACAACACACCAATTCCACAAGGTGCCGAAATAATTTCTACCGAGGGTAAAACAGTGCTTCCAGGGTTGTGGGACATGCATGTGCATACGATGATCAATGGCCATGCCGATTATACACACTGGGATAAAACCTACCCGCCCTTGTTCAAAGATGTCATTATGCCTGCCTCGGCGGAACAATTGCTGATGGCCGGGGTAACCAGTGCAAGGGATCTTGGCGGACCTTTAGAAGCAAGTATTGCGGTACGGGATGGGATCAATAAAGGCGAAATCGTAGGCGCTACCTTATATGTGTCAGGACCATTCATCCAAAAGAAACCTTACCCGGGTACGGAAGATTTCAGATGGGGAGTGAACGGTGCGGAAGACGGGCGACGAAAAATTCAGAAACTTGCAAAGGCTGGGGTAGACGTGATAAAACTCATCGATCAAGACCAAATGACCATGGAAGAACTCAGCGCCATTGTAGACGAAGCCCATAAGAATAATTTAAAAGTGGTGGCCCATGGCCATCGCCCCGATGAAATCCGTCGTGGTTTGCTGGTCGGGGCAGATTGCTTCGAGCATACTGGTCTGTCTTCTGCCCCACGTTATCCTGATGACATTATGACCATGATCAAAGAACGCACGGCAGATATGAGTCAAGGCCCATTGTTCTGGTGCCCTACGGTTGAGGGACTTTATAATTACGAGTACATGCGCGATAATCCTGAAAAGTTAGATAACGATTCTTGGCATAGGGGTCTACCTGATTCGGTAATCGTGGACATTAAGAACAGTATCAAACATCCTGATAGGCTACCCTATTTTCAATTAACACCTTCCCGAAGGCCTACTCTTGAAACCAAAGTAAAGCAGTTGCTAGATGCGGGTGTAGTTTTATTGATAGGCACTGATAGCGGTATTCCCATGAAATTCCACAGTCAATCTACTTGGAATGAATTGGATGTATGGGTTAACGAATTCGGTATCGATCCCATGTACGCCATTAGGGCAGCTACCTACTGGCCGGCACTTTGGATGGGCGTAGCAGATGAAGTGGGTACGGTCACACCCGGAAAATATGCCGATATTATCGCAGTAGACGGCGACGTATTGCGCTACATTAGCTTACTCCAAAATGTTGGTATGGTCATAAAACATGGTACGCGATATAAATAATTGCGCCTCAAAAGGTGGGGTAAAAGATTGTTTAAAGGTTACTCAACTATTTTCCTCAATAACTACTTCAGGAAGAATTAAAAATTAAAAATGAAAAAATTCACAGGTTATTTAGTGCTAGCGATTTTGCTTTTTGCTTCGTGTAAAGAGCAAAAGAAGGAAGTTATGGTACCAACGAAAGCGGTACCGATGAAGGCTTTGCCGTTTCAATCTATTGATTTGAGTGATTTGGGCACCTTCGAGCAAGTAACAGAGAATTGGAAAACCGTCGGTAACGTGTATGCCGACAGATCAAAATCCGATAGGTTTACCACTTATGAAGGCTCGGGCGTTTTGGTCAACAACCCAATGGACGGCGCCAAGGACAATCTTTTCACCATTTTTGAACATGGAGATATGGAGTTGGAGCTAGATGTTATGATGCATGTTGGTTCCAATTCGGGACTCTATTTTCAAAGTCGCTATGAAATACAACTTTATGACAGTTGGGGCATCGTAGAACCTGGGTTCGTTGACATGGGGGGAATTTATGAAAGATGGGACGCTACCAAAGAAAAGGGGCTTGAAGGCTATGAAGGTCATCCACCTAAGGTAAATGCAGCGAAATCTCCTGGACTATGGCAACATATCAAGGTCGTATTCCATGCGCCAAAATTCGATGCCTTTGGTACTAAGATTAAGAACGCCGTGTTTGAAGAAGTATGGCTTAATGGGGTTTTGATTCAAGAAAATAGTGAAGTTACCGGACCCACCCGGGCAGCGGCTTTTGATAACGAGACGGTATCGGCCCCCCTTATGATACAAGGTGACCATGGTCCAGTGGCCTTTAAGAATATAAAGTATAAGTTATATGGTGATCATAAGATCACCTTTAGTGACCTGACGGTAAAGGCCTATGAAAGTCCAGATAAGTATATATCAAGTTTAGATAGTTTAGAAGTTCTTTATTACAAAAAAACAGATTCCATTTCACCAATTACCATGGTAGATCGTAATGGTAGGACAATTTTGGAATACGAGGGTATGATGGGCATACCAAAAGAAGGGGATTACCTTTTCGATATGAAAGTAAATGGTGGTGCGATTTTAGTAATCGATAAGGATACACTTATTGATAGGAATGGTAATTACACCTTTGATTCTTTGGGTTTAGGGAAGGTAAACCTTAAAAAAGGCAGCGTTCCTTTTAGGTTGGTATACAATAAACATGCCCCCTGGATCCGTGGATTCGAACTATATGTTGAAGGGCCTGAAATGCAGCGTTATTCCATTCAACAACCCAATACCCTTGCCGATGATCCAATGAATAGCACTGATTTTTTGATAGATGTAACTAATGAACCCGTTACCCAACGCAGTTTTTGGATGCATGAAGGCGTAAAAAGAACCCATTGTATCGCTGTGGGTTTGCCACAAGGTATTCACTATAGCTATGACCTACAGGCAGGTTCACTGTTACAGTTATGGGATGGCGATTTTCTGGATGCCACTGAAATGTGGCTCTCTAGGGGAGAGAAGCAATTGGCTGCCTCAAGAGGTTTTACCATATCCATTCATGGCGACCCAGAATTTGCATTTTTACCCGAAGAAGGAGCAGCATGGCCCCAAACAATAGAAGAGGATGCTGATTACAGACAGTTAGGCTACGAGTTCGATGAAAAAGGAGCACCCACCTTCATGAATAAAATCAAGAATACGTTGATTAGCAACCAGTTCATACCATCAGCTGAGAAAAGAATGATGAACCGATCCATTTCCGTTGATGGCGATGCCGAAATTTGGCACAAGATCGCTGATGGCGAACATATTGAACAACTGCCTGATGGCACTTTTGTTGTAAATGACGAAAGCTATTTTGTTGATTTCACGGCAAATTCCTCTTTAAAGGCCGTTATCAGAAACAGTATGGGCAAAGATGAATTAGTGGTAAAGATTCCTGCCGGCAAACAAAACATGAACTATACCATCATTTGGTAAATACCCAAAAGCTATGAAGATTTTAAGTAGAATAATAACAGGGGTGGTTTTTTTGAGCAGCATTCAAACGGTGTTGGCGCAATTATCCGATATGGCCAAAAGGGAGGCTGAATTTTATAAAATAATTGACGTTCCGATCCCTGCCGAAATCAAGCTGGAAGTTGGCGGCTTGGCATTGACCGATACGGATAAATTGGGCGTTTCGACCAGACGGGGAGAAGTGTGGCTAATTGATAGGCCTTATGGTAAGAATCCCATTTACAAAAGATTTGCCCATGGCCTCCACGAATCATTGGGGTTGGCATTTAAGAACGGCGATTTCTATCTTTCGCAACGTGGCGAACTCACCAAATTACAAGATACGAACGGTGATGGAAAGGCCGATGTCTATAAAACAATTTACTCATGGCCTTTATCAGGGAATTACCACGACTATTCGTACGGGCCTAAATTCAGGGATAACGGTAATATGTTGGTCACCTTGAATTTAAGTTGGATCGATCATGGCGCGAGTTTATCAAAGTGGAGAGGATGGCTACTAGAGATCACGCCAGATGGGGAAATGACCCCAATAGCGACCGGTCTGCGCTCTCCCTCGGGTTTTGAACTTAATGCCGAAGGAGACTTGTTTTATACGGAAAACCAAGGGGATTGGGTCGGCTCTGGTAGAATGACCCATTTGGAAAAGGGGGATTTTGCCGGAAATCCGGAAGGCTTGGTCTGGTCAGGAGAACCCAATTCTCCCCTAAAACTGAAAATGGAGGATATTGAAAAGGAATCAGGACTGAGTTTATATGACTATTCAAAAAAAGTACCTGAATTGAAGGCACCGGCCATTTGGTTTCCGCACACCATTTTGGGTATTTCAACATCTGATATTTTATACGACACCACCAATGGAAAATTCGGACCCTTTGCCGGGCAGCTGTTCATAGGTGATCAAGGCCATAGTAAGGTAATGCGTGTTTTCATGGAAAAAGTGAACGGGGTGTACCAAGGGGCAAGTTTTAATTTTGTAGAGGGATTTTCTTCCGGAATTATTCGGATGATATGGGGAAGCGATAATAGTATGTTCGTTGGTATGACAAGCCGGGGCTGGTCTTCCACCGGAAAAGAAGAATATGGTTTGCAACGTTTGGTCTGGAATGGAAAAATGCCCTTTGAAATTAAAGCTATTAAGGCCAGGGATGATGGCTTTGAATTGGAATTCACCAAGCCTGTAAATAAAGCAATAGCCGAAAACCCAGAATCATATGAAATGATCAGTTTCAATTACAAGTACCACTTTAATTATGGTAGTCCTATCGTTGATCAATCAAAGGGCTCGATTGAAAACGTTGTGGTCGCAGCTGACGGAATGTCTGTTCGATTGACTATAGCTGGTATGCGATTGGGTTTCATACATCAGGTAAAAGCATCGAAATTGAAGTCAACTACCGGCGATAGGTTATTACATGATACGGGCTATTATACCTTAAACGAAGTGCCTGGAGGTGTTTTGAAGTCAAAACCTACAGCAAGTATGTTGAATGCTAAAAAAGGAATCGCACAACCGAAACGGGTAAACGAAATGCCCCTTACATGGTTGAACGGGGTGGATGAAAAATTAGTGTTGGGTACTAAGCCCGGACTCAAATATGATGTTGCCGAATTGCTTGTAAATGCAAATAGCAAAATAGAATTGACGTTCAACAACAACGATGATATGCTGCATAATGTAGTCATAACACAAAGAGGTGTGGCATCAGTAGATAAGGTGGGTGATATGGGCGCTGCTTTGGGCCTTGATGGAGCCGATCAAAACTACGTGCCCGATAGCGATTTGGTTTTGTACCACACGGGGATCGTTGAACCGGGCAATGCGGAAAAAATCTACTTTCAAGCACCCAATATGCCAGGGGAGTATTGGATCGTGTGCACATTTCCAGGTCATGCAAAGGTGATGCGGGCCAAACTCATCGTCAAGACGAGCTTATAATCGGGGTATCCCACTTCGCAGCATGAAGAAAAAAGCCGAAAGTCATCGGGAAGAAAGACTGAATACAATTTCCCATGCGCTTGGGGCAATTCTTGGTTTGGTTGGATTATTCCTATTGCTTATTAAAAACGGGCATAAATCGATTTACGCCACCGAGAGTATTGTGGTTTACAGTGTCACTTTTGTCCTGATGTTCGTTACCTCTGCTTTATATCACGGTGTTTCAACCCTTGTAGTAAAAACAACGTCTGCGGGTGTTAGATCATATTTGTATTTACTTGTTGATTGCCGGTACGTATACGCCCATTGCTTTGATCACTTTGATTAATGGAAAGGGTTGGACCATCTTTTATTCGGTTTGGGCCATTGCGGGCCTTGGTGCAATTTTAAAATTGTTCTTTACCGGTAAGTTTGAATACGTCTCGCTATTACTTTATTTGGTAATGGGTTGGCTAATCGTAGTTGATTTTGATAATGTGGTAGATTATGTGTCGCCCTTAGGGGTTAATCTTTTGTTTGCTGGTGGCGCTTTTTATACTTTCGGCATTATCTTTTACGCCATTGAACGCATTCGTTACAACCATTTTATTTGGCATATTTTCGTTTTGGGCGGTGCACTTTGCCACTGGGCCATGATCTACCTTACGATAATTTAAACCGATAATATATCGTCGTGTGCTAAAAAGAACCCTTCAAATTGCGACATGGTCTGTTGGAGGAAAACCATAGTTTCTTGCCATGTATTTTTATCGTGTATAGACACTTGCCGTTTTTCAACAAAAATTCTGGAGATTTCCTTCCCGTTTTCAAGTACGTAGCAATCCTCATAAACAGCTGTGGGTAAGTAATCATCTTTGAGTATAGTTTTTATCGCGGTCAATTTCTCCCAAAGTTCAATCCTTCGCTCTAAATTCGGGTGCTCCACGTCTAAGGAAACCATGGCTTTTTCAAGGTCAAAATGGAACTTGAAAATTAGCCCTTTGATTTTGGTATCGTACAAGATCCATTTTCGGGGATATGATTTTCCAAAGGCGATCCAAAAATCTTGACGTAACTGTTTTGATTGCTCTTTGCTGAACATTTAGAGCAGGTAAGCAATTATAATTCCTACGATGATCACCAATAGTTTGCGAAGATTGAATTTATGGCCCTCCGTACTTTCGAAAAGTATCACCGTTGAAATATGCAGAAAAACGCCTATCACCAAGGCGGTAATCGGAGCCGCATAGTTTAAGGCAAAATCTAAATGGGCCGCCATAAAACTTCCTAAGGGGGTCATCAATGCGAACAGCACGATAAAGGAAACCGCTTGGATTAGTTTTAATTTCGAACCCAAAAGAAATATGCTCAAGATAAAAGCGATGGGTATTTTATGAATTAAAATTCCATAAATGATGTTGTGGTTATTTTCAACAGGAAATCCTTCCAAGAAAGAATGTATTGATAAACTGATAAAGAGCATCCAGGGGAAAGTAGTGGTCTCACCGTTCAAATGCACATGACCGTGTTCGGCACCCTTAGAAAAAAATTCAAGAAAAATCTGCAGCAGAATCCCTAACATTACAAAGACGCCAACCGTCTTCGCGTCTGAGTTTTCATATGCGGAAGGTAAAAGTTCAAAAACCGTCAACGCTAATAGAAAAGCTCCACTAAAAGCCAGCAACAGCTTAAAATTCTCCTTGTTCTTGGGTTTTGCGATCAGCACAAAAAGGAAACTTAAAAGAACACCAAGTAGGGGCAATAAGTAGGTCAGCACAGGCAAGCTATTTTGATTTTGTTAGAATATTGAGGTTTACATTCAAAAAAATAAAACCAAACCTAAAGACATCGCTTTCGGTACCGACCCCATCAGTAGCAGGTTTAGCTTTCGAATTTTAGGCTAAAGTTAAGTGTATTTTAATGCAGCGGTTTGAAGGGGTAAAAATAATGTATTTTTGCTGTAGTCATAACTAAGCGCATGAGTAATAATTTTAAAATGGTCGCCAAGACTTTGTTCGGTTTTGAAGAGATCTTGGCGAAAGAGCTTCGTAATCTCGGTGCAGGAAATGTACAGGAAGGTGTTAGAAGTGTCTTTTTCGAGGGCGACACTGGTTTTATGTATAAGGCGAACCTATGCTTGCGAACAGCCATCAAGATAATAAAACCCATCCATTCGTTCACGGTTAGAAACGAGAACGAACTTTACCGAAAGATTTATGCAATGAATTGGGCTGAATATATGTCGGTCGACACCACTTTTTCTATTGATACCACTGTAAATTCTGAAAATTTTACGCATTCACTTTATGTTTCGCAAAAAGCAAAAGACGCGATCGTAGATAAATTTCGTGACACTGACGGAAAACGCCCCAATGTAGATGTGAAACACCCAGATATTCGGCTGAACATACATATACAACAAGAGGAATGTAGCATTTCATTAGATAGCTCTGGAAGATCGTTGCACCAAAGGGGTTACCGCACGGCAACCAACATTGCCCCGATAAATGAGGTCTTAGCCGCTGGATTGCTCTTATTGAGCGGATGGGATGGTCAATGCGATTTTTTGGATCCCATGTGCGGTAGCGGAACCATGCTTACCGAGGCCGCGATGA
Source organism: Flavobacteriaceae bacterium (assembly GCA_050330515.1). Classification (GTDB taxonomy): domain Bacteria; phylum Bacteroidota; class Bacteroidia; order Flavobacteriales; family Flavobacteriaceae; genus Maribacter_C. The sequence goes on from JBHJNU010000052.1 coordinate 8,112, forward strand.
TAGCCTGCAATATACCTGTGAATATTAACCGAAAAGAATTCGCCTTTGAGAAGTGGGATGATTTTGATCAAGAACTTTTTGAGAAAATTGTGGATTCCAGTCTGAACAGAACGCGTGAATTCCATCATAAGATTATCGGTTATGATAAGGCGCCATCGGCAGTACGAAAAGCCATTGATAACGCGGAAAACGCTAATCTTTCTGAATACATAACCGTAGAGCGAAAGAACTTTTTCGATTCTGAAAAAATGACCGAAAACCATTTGCATATGGTTTTCAATCCGCCCTATGGCGAACGGTTAGATCGTTCAGATGTGGATTCCGATTTTGATATTGAAGCATTTTACACGGCCATAGGAGATACCCTAAAACGAAACTACCCTGGTACGGATGCATGGTTCATAACTTCAAATTTAGAGGCTTTGAAGTATGTAGGATTAAGACCATCGCGAAAGATCAAAGTATTCAATAGCCACTTAGAATCTCGATTGGTCAAGTATGTAATGTACGAAGGAAGCAAAAAGGCGAAATTTCAGGATAAATTAACATGATCAATCACTTTTCTCCCTGTTTCTGGCTAGCGTCGCTTTCAGGTACTTCCAGTTTTTGTTTTTTCTTAACAGGCGTGTTCACCTTTTGATAAAGGGGTATAAGATAGGAAAGTGAGAAGTTATAGCCCAAACCAAACCTGGCGCCGTCGGTAACCTTGTTAAAACCTGGAATAAAAAGGTTTCTAAAATTATCGGGTTCGCTGTTGGTAATATAAGCGCCCAAACGAACACTGCCCCCTAGGTAGATTTTGCTGAACAGCTCAGTTTTTACACCCAGCACAAATTCGAGCCATGTTGCACTTAACCCCTTGAACTCCCGTGCTTCTGACGAGCCCTGAGCAAACCCATCGGGGTTCCAATATCGGTTCGAGTCGTATATTTGAAAATTGTTCAACGTCTGACTGAAATTACTGTATGCCAAACGGCCACCTATATATATCAAATTCTGTTCGCCGTACCAATTGCCATAGGTATTGTAATCAACCCCTAGTTTGATGTAGCTTCCCGTGGTCGTAAAATTATAAAGGTCTTCTTGTTGCTCACGTTTTTCGTTTCCCAATTCTGCTGCAACATATAATTTCTCTGAAATACGATAGTCCCCGACGATTTCGAGTCCCGTATATTCAGGCTCCAAAAAGCCTATTGTAGGCCTACTTAGGTCAATACCTACCCGTAGACCGTAGGGTTGTTTATAAACCACGGTATCTCTTGGTTTGGTGTCAATCGGTTTGATTTCCCCAGGCTTTTCATCTAAAGGCATTTCGTTTACCGGTTCATCTTGAGAATACCCGCATAAACAACACAAAAGCGTGAGGCAGCTAATGAAAGATTTGAACATGTGCTGTTGTTATTGGGTTTTCAACCAAGGTTTTGTCTACGGTCACGTCTTTTATCCAGTTATCGGGATCTTCTGTCAACGTAAAGTTCAAGTTATCGTATGTGGCTATAAACCCGCAGGCCCTTCCTAAGAATACTTCCTTGATTACATACGAAAAGTCGATTCTATCGATATTTCCTGCTTCCATGTTATTCTCATCCCTAGAATCACTGATGAACAAAAATTGGGTATTTACAAGTTCCGGGTTCAGTGGTATCGCTATCGAATCTAGGGCAGTTCTATCAACAAAAGTGCCAACGGTGGTTGTTTTACCGACACCTACTACCCTGGCCGCCGGTACAGGCTTGACCACGGTGCGATTTTCAATATCATAAAAACGGATAATCAGCAAGGGCGTATCACCTTCTACACAAATATCATCTTTCTCACAGGCTGAAAACAAGAAGCCAAGGGCAGGGATTAGAAAGGCTATAAATATCTTTTTCATCGGTTATAACTTTTCCAAAAGTACAATATTTTCTACATGATAGGTCTGCGGGAACATATCAACGGGTTGCACTTTTACCACCTTGTAGTGTTCTTTCATCAGTTCTAAGTCTCTTGCCTGCGTGGCACTGTTGCAACTTACGTATACTACTTTTTCAGGCGCGATGTTCAAAATTTGCCGTACCACATCTTTGTGCATGCCATCACGTGGCGGGTCTGTGATAATTACATCTGGGGCACCATGTTCGGCAATGAAGGTATCGTTAAGAATGTTCTTCATGTCGCCAACGAAGAAGTCTACATTTTCGATATGGTTATGCCCTGCATTCGTTTTTGCATCTTCTATCGCCTCTGGAACCGATTCAATACCGATTACTTTTTTTGCCTTTTTTGAAACGAACTGCGCAATGGTTCCTGTGCCGGTATAGAGGTCGTAAACGAGTTCCTTACCGGTCAAGCTGGCAAAATCTCTTGTGATCTTATAGAGTTCAAGGGCCTGTTCTGAATTGGTCTGGTAGAATGATTTAGCGTTGATCTTGAATTTAAGGTCTTCCATTTGCTCGAAAATATGGTCGCGACCAGAAAAGCAGATTACCTTTTGATCATAAATGGTATCGTTCTGCTTGGGGTTGATGACGTACTGTAAAGAGGTGATTTCAGGAAATGTGGCCCGTAAATGTTCTAGTAGTAACTGTCGCTTTTCGGCATGGTCCTCGAAGAATTGTATGACCACCATGATTTCGCCTGTTGTTGATGTGCGGATCATCAAGGTTCTCAACATGCCATGTTGGTTACGGGGGTTGAAAAATGAGATTTTATTATGGATCGCGAAAGCTTTGGTTTCCAAACGAATGGCGTTTGAAGGGTCTTCCTGCAAATGGCATTCGTTGATGTCCATGATCTTATCCCACATTCCGGGAATATGAAACCCAAGGGCGTTCTTATTCTCAAAAACAGTATCCGACCGTAATTCCTCCAAGGTCAACCATCGACTATCGGAGAATGAAAATTCCATTTTATTTCGGTAGAAATAGTGTTTTTTTGAGGCAATAATCGTGCTCACCTCAGGCAAGTCTAAATGACCGATGCGTTTCAGGTTATTCGTTACTTCTTTCTGTTTATAGAACAATTGGTGCTCATAGCCCATTGCCTGCCATTTGCAACCGCCACAGGTACCGAAATGTTCGCAGACCGGTTCGGCACGTTTGTCTGAAAAGCTTTTGAAGTTAATGGCTTGGCCTTCAAAATAGTTCTTCCGCTTTTTGGTGATCTCAACGTCAACGATATCGCCGGGTACGGTATTGGTCATAAAAATAACTCTTCCGTCGGGAGCCTTGCCCACTGTTTTTCCTTTTGCACCGGCGTCGATGACTTCAATAGTATCAAAAACCTGTTGCCCCTTGTTTTTTCGCATGAAGGCAAAAGTACCAATTAAGCCGAACTAATAACAGCTATCTTTAGTAGTATATTCCTAAAAAAAGTTAAAAAAAATGAACTTTTTACACAGTTTCCTGTCTGTAAGGTAGAAGCTCGATATGACGGATACTACTAAAATATTTGATGGCCTGCTCGTATTGCAATATAGGGCGGGCAATAAAAAAGCCATGAATTTATTGGTAAAACGCTACCATCTTAAACTATGCAGGCAATCGTATTGGTATACGCACGATATCGAGGCTGCGAAAGACATTGTTCAAGATTCTTGGGCGGTGATCATGACGAAATTGGAGACATTAAAGGATCCTAATTTTTTTGGCAGTTGGGCCCTTAGAATAGTTACCCGAAGATCATTGGATTATGTGAACAAGGTCAAAAGGGCTACAGTTCAGTTAGAGGAGTTTCAAAGAAATGCGAGTTTCGAAGATTCTTCACACAGCAAGGAGGGTGCTGAAATGGTTACCAAAAAACTTATCGGTGCGATCAGTGCTTTACCCACAGAGCAGCAAATGGTTCTGCGACTTTTTTATACTCAGGAATATTCCCTAAGGGAAATCAGTAAGATTTTGGGTATTTCCGAGGGCACCGTAAAATCAAGATTGTTCCATGCACGTGAAAAACTAAAATCAATTTTAAAATAGCGAATATGAAAAAAGAAAGTAGTAGAATAGATGAACTGATTAAAGATGCTCTAACCGACGAGGAAGCAAGATTCTATGACGAATTGGAAGAACAAAACTTTTTAGAAAAATTGGGGCAGGTTCATAAAGGGAAAACGGGTTGGCTGGCCACTGTTATGACTATTATGCACATCGCGATTTTCGTGGTTTTTGTGTACTGTATTTTTCGGTTTTTCGATACTAATAATCCCAGTGAGCTTATAAAATGGGCCTCTGCAGGGTTTTTGAGTATGGTCTTTATGGTAATGATGAAACTTTATATTTGGATGCAGATGGATAAAAATGATATCCTCAGAGCAGTAAAGCGATTGGAGCTTCAGATTGCATTTTTATCGAATAAATAGAACTTTTGCCCATAAACGCATGTGGAATCATGGTAATATTTAGTAATTTTACGGTTCTACAAGGATGATTTCTCTCCTACGCTGAATTTTCTCCCGATGTTTCGGGCTTCGAAAGGATAAAGGTGCAGAAGGAATTACTGAAGTTTTATTTAAAGTAATTTTATCATGTCAGTTTTAGAAAAAATCAATTCTAAGGATGCTATTGCATTGGAGGAAAAATACGGGGCACACAATTATCATCCGCTACCCGTAGTGTTAAGTAGGGGTGAAGGGGTGTACGTTTGGGATGTCGAGGGAAATAAATATTATGATTTTCTATCGGCATATTCTGCGGTAAATCAGGGCCATTGTCATCCTAAGATCGTAGGCGCCCTAATCAATCAGGCACAGGCGTTGACCTTGACCTCAAGGGCATTTTACAATGATATGCTAGGTAAATATGAAAAGTACGTTACGGAGACCTTTCATTTTGATAAGCTGTTGCCCATGAATACTGGTGCCGAGGCAGTAGAAACTGCTTTGAAGTTATGCAGAAAATGGGCGTATGAGAAAAAGGGTATTGCCGAGAATCAAGCCCAGATTGTGGTTTGTGATAATAATTTCCACGGGCGTACGACCACCATCATCTCATTTTCAAATGATGCTTTGGCAAGAAAGAATTTCGGTCCGTTTGCAGACGGGTTTGTAAAAATTGAATACAACAACCTTCACGCTTTGGAGGAAGTTTTAGAACAACACAAGAATATTGCCGGTTTCTTGGTAGAGCCCATACAGGGCGAAGCGGGCGTTTATGTTCCTTCGGAAGGTTATTTGGCGGGCGCCAAGGCCCTTTGCGAGAAGTACAATGTTCTTTTTATCGCCGATGAAGTACAAACTGGTATTGCCAGAACGGGAAGACTTTTGGCAACATGCGGTAATTGTTCATGTACCGATAAGCATTGCAGTAATACGCCCGAAGTAAAGGCCGATATATTGATCTTGGGAAAAGCGCTCTCCGGAGGAGCTTACCCCGTTTCCGCGGTTTTGGCAAACAACGACATCATGGAAGTGATCAAACCGGGAAATCATGGTAGCACCTTTGGTGGAAACCCGGTAGCCGCTGCCGTAGGTATGGCCGCCTTAGAAGTCGTCAAAGAGGAGGAACTGGCCCAGAACGCATTTGAACTTGGAGAATTGTTCAGGGCGAAGCTTAATGCCTTCATACCCACCTGCAACATTGTGAGTGCGGTTCGCGGGAAAGGATTGTTGAATGCAATTCTGATCAACGATACCCAAGAAAGCAGCACGGCCTGGGATATCTGCATGGCCATGAAAGAAAACGGACTCTTGGCAAAACCGACCCATGGCAACATTATTCGCTTTGCTCCACCTTTGGTCATGAACAAAGAACAGTTGCTCGATTGTGTTTCTATTATTATAGGAACACTGAGACAGTTTGAGAAATAAATAAAATCCCCGAAGCGATTCGGGGATTTTTTTTTGAGTTAGCCGGTATTAAAAGTCTCCTCCGTTTAGGCCTAATGTAGCGAACATCGCGATGATGACCCCAAAGTAGATGATGAAAAATATCAAATAGAGAAGGGCCAGTGCCAAACCGATATAAGAGAGAATTCTTGCGGTCTTTACATTTTCATAGCCTGAATATTCACCCGGGTTCTGAAAATGTATAGTCTCTGCCTTTTTAGCGTTAGAGAGCCCAATGAAACCGAATATTGCCCCGAACGGGCCGCAACAAAAAATGGTCAGTACTAGTGATAGTATTCCCATGGTCAACGCATTGCTAGCTCCTGGTAGTGATTGTTGGTTCATAGTTTCTATTTGCTATTGGCCCAAAAGTTCTTCCAGTTTTTCTTGCATCATTTCTTGATTTTGTAGGCCTTCAAATCCGAAGTAAGAAATCATTACAATTAAATAGACGATGAACAAAAGGCTTAGAACAATACCAATGATCGCCAATATCTTACCGGTTTTTACATTGCCATAGTCACTATAAAGTTCAGGGTTTTCTTTGTAAAGGGAAATCGCCTTATTGGCCAGTACTAAGGCTACAATTCCGAAGATTAAGCCTAAAACCCCATAGCAACAGCATGTTACTATAGAAAGAATGCCGAAGACCAATATGAGGGTTGCATTAGGTAATTTTTGTTGTTCCATAATTTTTAGTGGATTAGGTTATTCATTTTTAGCATATAGTTGACGACAATAACAATTGCCGTGAGAACTCCCAAGAATATTTTGATTTGCGTTTCGAACTTAAATTTAAAGTATTGCGCCGCAATTACAAGTAGTACTAGAGAAACCAAAGGATAAATTGCCGGATACATATGAAAAGCCTCTAGAAACTCACCTTTGAACAAATGAACAATCGATCTCTGAAGACCACAGCCGGGGCAATCTATTCCGAAAACCTTTTTGGTCATACAGGGCAACATATAATCTTCAACATGTACTTTCATAGGTGGCACGGATTAATCCTCCGAAAAATACCATTATTTTTGGGCTTTTAAAATTTTTTCATGACCGTTTTTCAAATAGGGGATAAAGTAGAGACCATTGACGATACCATAGTGGGCAGCGTGGTCGCCGTTGACGGGCATCGGGTAACACTTGAAACGCCCGATGGTTTTACAATGACCTACTCCCCTAAAGAACTTGTTAAGATTTCCAACGACATCAAAGTAAGTAATTATGACATTGCCCAGATAAAGGCAGAAAAGGAGGGTTCGAAGAGGAAAAGAACCCAAGTTGTAAAGCCAAAAGAACGCAGTATACCTAAAATGGAGGTTGACCTGCATATTCATCAGCTGACCAATTCAACCAAGGCTATGTCAAATTATGAGATGCTGAACCTACAACTTGAAACGGCGAAGCGGCAATTGGAATTCGCGATAGGCAAACGCATTCAAAAGGTTGTTTTTATTCATGGCGTGGGTGAGGGCGTGCTAAAGGAGGAGCTGTATTATCTTTTTGGGAGATATGAAAACGTGAAATATTATGATGCCGATTATCAGAAATACGGTTTAGGGGCAACCGAGGTTTATATTTTTCAGAACGCCTAACACCTTTGAGATCTTATTCAGGTACTGCTGTAGTTACGGTTCCGAAATTATTGATGCGCAAATCGGTGATCCGCACATCATCTGATGTTTTCAATGATATTTCGCTAAGTACAATAGCGTGCTCGAATTTTGTAGAATCAGTACTCATCGTAGTTTCAATGAGAACCGAGCCCCCGGTCGCCACTATTTCGCTGATCACATTGGGTTCGGTCAACGGTATTTCACTGCAAAAATAATCTTTACCCACCTTGGCGGAAAAAGTGCGATAGGTAATCTTGCCAGGGCCTGTTGCGCTAACGCCTATTGTAATTGGTGACAAAGTGATTTCATTTTTTATGGCCGTTGCGGGTAACTCCAAGATCAGGGTTTCGATGTCATTCAGTTTGAACAACACATTGGTCGCATTGGCGGTTACGGGCCTATTGTCGCAAACCTGAATGTTCGCGTTATCAAAATCAAGTGTTTCAATTTGTAAATCGCCATCATCGCAGCCCAGAAACAGCACCAATAAAAAGCCCAACAAAATTTTTTTCATGAACCAAAAGTAAACCAAATAAAGTTGAAGTTTGGTCGAAATTAGGGAGAAATTAACTTTAATTCCCCTAATTTTGGGCTCTTTTACCAATTTTAAAGTTTTATGGATAAAGTCTATTTCGACAACGCCGCCACCACCCGTATCAGGGATCATGTAATTACCAAAATGCAAGAGGCCCTTGCCGTTTATGGTAATCCTTCTTCGACCCATAGTTTCGGAAGATCGGCAAAGACCGTTATCGAAAGTGCCCGAAAAACTATAGCTAAATATATGAATGCCCATCCTTCTGAAATCATATTTACTTCAGGAGGTACCGAAGCAGATAACATGATTTTGAGGTGCGCGGTACGTGATTTAGGTGTAAAAACAATTATTACTACAAAAATCGAGCATCATGCGGTATTGCATACCGCTGAGGAACTAGAGCGTACCAGTGGTGTGGCCCTGCATTTTGTAGATTTGGATGCTTTCGGAAATCCCTTATTGTCGCATTTGACTGAACTGTTGCAAAATGATGGTTCTAAAAAATTGGTTAGTCTTATGCATGTGAACAATGAAATAGGGAATAAAATCGATATCGATCTAATCGGTAGAATTTGTGCCGATACTAATGCGCTGTTCCATTCTGATACGGTACAGTCTATAGGCCACTACGAGTGGGACGTGCAGCGTACACCGGTAGATTTCTTGACCGCCGCGGCACACAAGTTTCACGGACCAAAAGGAGTCGGCTTTGCTTATATCAGGAAAAACTCAGGCCTTGGCGCCATGATTTCGGGAGGTTCGCAAGAACGCGGTTTTCGCGCGGGAACAGAGTCTTTTCATAATATCGTAGGACTCCAAGAATCTTTTATTGCCGCCTATGACAATTTGGAAAAGGAGAAATTATACGTTACTCGACTAAAAAGCTATTTTATTGAGAAAATGAAGCAAGAAATTCCGGATGCCAAGTTCAACGGACTTTCAGGTGATTTGGACAAAAGTACCTATACCCTTGTAAATGTGAGCTTACCCGTAGATGCTCAAAAAGGGTTGATGTTGTTGTTCCATCTTGATTTAAAGGGAATCGCCTGTTCAAAAGGGAGCGCCTGCCAGTCAGGTAGCGACACAGGTTCACATGTGCTTTCAGAGATATTGACCAATGAAGACCTGATAAAACCATCGTTGCGGTTCTCTTTTTCAATTTTCAATACCAAGGATGAAATTGATTATACGATCCGAACATTGAAGGAGTTCGTTACAACGTGAACGTTCAAAGAGCATCTAGTTCGCCTTTTTGCGATCCTTGCGTTTTTCCCTATCATAAGGGAACTTACGCGCAGCCAATTTCATCATACGATCAATGAGGTCATCGGTGTTCTTCCCTGATTTTTTGTTGATCGCCTTTTCGTATTTCCACAGTAGTTTGCCTGTGGTGCCGTCGCTGATTTTGATTCCGATACGCCCATAATTGGCATCTCCCAAGAAGTAATCCAAAAAACTGAAATCGTCGGGTATTCCCTTTGATAATAGAATGTTCAGATCCAGATTTCCACTAATGATACCATCCACGTTCAAAATTTCGCTCAATTCCTTTATCGTGAAGATATCGATATTCTCATAGTTTATGTTGTTCTTGGCAAGCAGTGCGTTTGTGTCTTCACTGTTTTGGAATTCGACTGAAAACTTCTTTTTCTTTTTCCGTTGCGAGAAATAGACCTCCAGGGCGTGTTGCACCGCATACCCCTCTTTTTTGGTTCTTGCTTGCAGTTCTTCTTTCGAAACATCATCCTTGAGGTCTAAATTTGTCAAAAAGGGCAAGATGGCCAAAACTTCATGTTCTTGGCTAAGTTCATCGAACTTCGCACTTTCATAGATGTTTTTTTGTGCATGTACAGAAATTCCGAAAAGAAAAATAAAATATAAAAACGTCTTTTTCATGATTGTAAAATGTATCACCGTGGTGCAATTAATTTTTGGGTACCGATTAATTTCGATAGGTGGTCTTATAATCTCACTTTAATTCTTACGTTGAGAACACGGCTGGTCAAAAAATTAGGAACGGCGAACTGTTGCTTCGTATCGGCGTCCCTTACCCAGGTATTCGTAATCGAATTTTGATTGTTGAAGAGATTGAAAACCTCAAATCCTAAACTCAGTTCTTTAAATTGATCAAGCCAATGACCTCTGGGATAGTTCTTATTCTCATTTGCAAAAATATAGGAAATTCCTAAATCAGCACGTTTATAATCCCTTAATCTCCTCTGAAAAAGATAGGGATCTGCGTAGCTGGGCGAACCGCCGGGCACACCGGTATTATATACAAGGTTAAGGTACATTTTCAGGTCGGGTATATCGGGTACGTAATCTTGAAATAGGATTCCCAGCTTTAAACGCTGATCGGTTGGCCTTGAAATATAGCCGCGGTCATCGATGTTCTCCTCGGTTTTCAGGTAGCCTATACTCACCCAAGATTCCGTACCCGGCACAAAAGCCCCGTTCAGCCGAAGCTCGGCTCCATATACATAAGCTTCCGCATTATTGTTGGCCGCATAGCGTATACGAACATCTTCTAATGTATAGGGGTTTACATTGTCAAGCAGCTTGTAATAGGTTTCGCTGAATAGGGTAAAAGGTCGGTCCCACATGGTGAAACTATATTCATTGCCCAGAACGAAATGCGTTGCGCGTTGCGCCTTTACGGCGGGTTGAACGGTGCCGTTGGCATCTCTCAATTCCCTATAGAACGGGGGTTGTTGATATACGCCCAGCGACAACCTGAATACCATGTCTTTTTCCCAATCGGGTTTGACGGCCAATTGTGCCCTCGGACTGATGACCGTTTGCGCAGTTGTTGAAATACCGTCACCACCGACGACCCAGTGCTGTGCCCTTACCCCGAAGTTATAGTACAAGGTGTTTCCATTGATGTTCTTGCGCTCGCTGAATTGGGCAAATGCCGAAAAACGGTTGGTTTTCACGAAGTTTCTGGCGACTAGGCTTTCAAAGGGTACCACATCGGCTTCGAAGGGCGCCTCAGGTTGGTTATTGGTGAATTCGGGCAAGGGCGGTCGTATTGAAAACCCCACAGAATCAATGAACTCCGCTTCGCGGATCTGGTCACGTATGTCTTCATGGGTATACTTGGCCCCCCATTCTAGGTTTTTTTCGTTTTTTGTATAAACGCCCTTTAACTGTAAATTAAAGATCAGGGCATCCAGTTTGTTACGGGCCCTATTGAACTGGGAGCCCAGACCTTTTGAGGCGGTAACCTCACCCAGCGTTTCGCTGCCGAGATTGGTATCAACTTCTCCTAGTTCATAGGTTGCGATAACGTCTGAACGTTCATCTTCAGTGGTGTGGTAGATCGATGAAATAAATTTCAAGGTAGTGTTATCGTTGAGGTAATAATTGCCTTTTAACGCCCCTAACGCTGTGTTGTACCTATTGTTCTCTTCACCTTGATACCTGACTACCAAAGCTTTGGGTTCCGATAGGGTTCCGAAATTCGTTTGGCGATCAAGGGGTTCGTTACGATAATCGTTGATTGAAAGGTTGCCCAAAAAACTAAGATGGAATTTTTTCGAAAAACGATACGTGGAATAGCTCTGGACATCTAGGAAGATAGGGTTAAAATTACTGTTGGTTTGCTGGCTATTTACCAAAAGGGCGTTGTTTCTGTAGCGAATTCCTGAGACGCTGGTAAATGTCTTCTTTTTTGACACGGTTTCAACCGCGGCACTGGCACCTAAAAAACTGAAGTCGACCTGTGCTGAAAAGGTTGTGGGATTTTTGTAGGTAATATCCAGAACCGAAGATAGTTTGTCACCATATTTTGCCTGAAACCCTCCTGGTGAAAATTTAATATTCTGTACGAGGTCACTATTTACAAAGCTTAGACCCTCTTGTTGCGCAGAACGAATCAAAAAGGGCCGATATACCTCAATTTCGTTCACGTAGACTAAATTCTCGTCATAATTACCACCACGAACCGAGTACTGCGTGCTTAGTTCGTTGTTGGAGGAGACCCCTGGCAAAAGCTTTAGGATGTTTTCTACGCCGGCATTGGCGCCGGGAATTTGTCTGACCATTTCAGGTGAGATGGTACGTATGCCCTCAACGTTCTTTGCGCCGGTCGGCGTAACCGTGACCTCGTCAATTTGAATAACGTTGGTTTTCATGACGGGGTTGAACACATAGGTTTCGTTAGTGGTCAAGATAAGATTTTCTAAGACTACGTCTTTATGACCTAGGTGCGAGTAGGTAATAATGGTTTCGGTGTCCGCAGTAATTTGTAAGATATAAAAGCCGTTACTATCCGTAAAGGTACCATTGATCTGGGTTGCTACGTTAACATCGGTAAGGGGTGTGTTCTGTTCATCGAACACCACTCCGGTAATAGTCGCTGTCTGCGCCTTTATCGCGGCAACATGGCAAACTGCCACGAGCACTAAAATGTACTTCCAAACCTTCAAGTTCGCTATTTTCTGTAGAATGTACTGGTAAAGGTAGCACTGTTTCCAACGTTATCGGTAACCACGACGACCAGCTCACATTGCTTTTGGTCAAGGATCTTATCGTCGAAGTTATAGGTTATCGTATTTGTTTTAGGCTCGTATTCCATCAATATCCATTGCCCATTGAGTGTTGCCGAATACGTGTCGACGCCGCTTAGGTCGTCAGCAATGTTCAAACTTAAATAGCTGTAGTTATTGAGCCATTGTTTTTCTTTAAAGTTCTTCGGACGTATAGTTGGGGCTACCGTGTCTTTGGCTAATGTATAGGTGCCTAAGTCTCTTGTTTTAGTTGAAAATGTAGCGCCCCTTTTATAGGTGTTGGCATAATTGGGTTTCATTTTTTTGTTCAATCGGGCAATGAACATTTTTTGCAGATCTTCTTCGTTGTATTTCGACACATCGAAGGTAATGGTGAAGTTACGGTGCGCGGCAACCTTGTTATTATGTATGGTCACCGTATCCTTTCCTTTTTTTAAGTCTATATAGAAATCTTCATAGAAGGTATTTGATGGAAAAAATACCTTGGCCCCATCAAGATCATAGTTATTGGGTTTTTTGGCAATGAGGTAGTTTTCTGTGGTACTGCCCTCTTTTTTTATTTTTAAATCCTCTTTCTTGCCTTTTACCGGAATTACCAAAAGTGCTTGATTACCATGAACGTCTTTGATCAACAGCTCCACATTATAGTCAAGGTCTTCCTTAATTTCTATCTTCCCATCGTTTTTCAAGTTGTTGTAGATGCCGAGTTTGTTTCCCTGGGTCTTGAACAATTGTTGAATACGGTCGCCAGATCTACCGAGGTAATCATAATCGATAAGGGTGTTTATATACCGGGTTTCAGCGAATGAAAACGAGTCGAAATCGTATTCGGAATATACAGAACCGTTCACCGATTGTCGCACCGAAAACAAGCCGTTCTTATTGGCGGCAAGGTCTTGTCTGTCATAACCTATGAATCCGAAACCAATGGTACCCAGAGCGGTGACCTTGTCGGCTAGAAAGGTTCCGTCTACCTGTTTTGAAAATTTGATTTCCACCCTATCGTTGCCTTGGTTGACCATGGCGTTTTCCGATAAGGGGTAGGCATAAAGTTTTTCGATAACGGGGTTGGTGGCATCCCTCACATCTAATCCGTACAAAAGGGGATTGGTCGGTCTTTCAGAGATACTACTTCTGATTTCGAAATGCAGATGGGGTCCGGAAGAGCCACCGGTATTTCCTCCGTAGGCAATAATTTTTCCTTTTTCTACCTTCACCTCGCCGTAATCGGGAAAGACCTCTACTTCGTATGATTTTTTATCGTACTGTATTTTTTTAATGTACTCCTCTATTTCAGGGGCGAATTTTTGAAGATGGCCATATACCGAGGTGTATCCATTCGGGTGTGCCACGTACATGACTTTTCCATAGCCCCACAGTGATACTTTAATTCTGGTAACACTACCGTCGGCAATGGCGTAAACCGGTAGGCCCTCTCTTTGTTGGGTCTTTATATCGATGCCCGAATGAAAGTGGTTCGATCTCAGTTCGCCGAAGGTACCCGCTAAGATCAATGGAATATCCAGTGGTGACCTAAAGGCATCTTGCGGATATTCTTCTTGCCCGTTGGTAAGCATCGAAAAACACATTGTAAGTGCTATAAGTATTCTGTTCATAGTAAAAAGTAAGTTACTGCGAAGGTACTTCATAGAGGCTAATCCAGAAAAAACCAAGCTGAATAATTAACGTTCGCCCTATAACCAACGTTTTTTGGGCTATTAAAGTATTGCTTTAAGAATAATTGAAAAAAGTATTGCTAAGTAGATTCATGTACGTTAACTTTGTGTAAAATGCATTGAGATTTGCAAATGAGCGAATTGGTTCAAATAGTTGACTCCCTAGAAAATAAAATCAGTAAATTGCTGCATAAATTGGAACTTTTGCAACAAACGAACGACAAACTGGAGAATGAACTGGTAACGATCAAGAACAATAGCGACAACAACCAACAGTCCATTTCAGAATGGGAGGAGAAATATAACTCGCTGAAGCTCGCAAACTCGATGTTGGGCAGTAGTACGAACAAAACAGAAGCTAAGCTAAAAATAAACACGTTGATCAGGGAGTTGGATCATTGTATCAATCAACTTTCGGAGTAAGGTTCGAAATCATATGTCAGAAAAGCTCAAGATAAAGCTTTCGATCGCCGACAGGGTTTACCCCTTAACGATCGATCCCGCCCAAGAAGAAGGCTTGCGGAAGGCTGCAAAGAATATAGAGCAATTGGCAAAGAAGTTCGAACAAAGTTATGCCGTTCGCGATAAGCAAGATGTGTTGGCCATGTGTGCCTTACAGTTCGCATCTAAGATAGAGCAGAAAGGTATTGATCAATCGGAAGGAACCAAAGAGGCCATCGAACGCTTGAAAGCCTTGGATGTATTGGTAAATTCGCAGCTAAGTTTTAAATAAGTTCTTTTAAATAAACTAAAGTTACTGCCCACATTGGTAATAATTTTTGACAAACTCAACATTAATTTGTTTTAAAAGGGTGAGTTTAGGTTGTAATAGCGTGCCTTGCTTGTACAAGGATTTTTGATCAACCTGGTAGCCTTAAACCTGTTTTCCGGAGTTTGTACGAAACTTCTTCAATGTGGGCTTTTTTTTTTAATTAATTTCAAAATATGGGTAACATAATTATAGTAGTAGTAGCGGTAATTGCGCTGGCAATTGGATTTGTAATCGCAAAATTTCTGGAAAAGGGCAAGGCATCAAAGACCATTGCCGCCGCCAAAAAAGAAGCCGAGAACATTCTTAGAAGCGCTGAGAAAGATGGCGAGAACCTGAAGAAGGATAAAATCTTTCAGGCCAAGGAGAAGTTCTTAGAATTGAAATCAGAGCATGAAAAAGTTATTCTTGGTAAGGAGAAGAAAATGTCGGAGACCGAAAAGCGGATCCGGGATAAGGAGTCACAGGTAAGTAGTGAACTTGCGCGGACCAAAGACATCAATGACCGGCTGGAAGGCAAGATCAAGGATGTTGACCATAGATCTGAAATTTTGGAAAAAAAGCAATCTGATCTAGACAAACTGCACAAGAGCCAAGTACAACAATTAGAGGTAATTTCGGGCCTTTCAGCTGACGAGGCCAAGAACCAATTAATGGAATCGTTAAAGGAAACCGCCAAATCAGATGCGATGTCTTACCTGCAAGCCACTATGGAAGAGGCTAAGTTAACGGCACAGCAAGAAGCGCGTAAAATTGTTATTAACACCATACAACGTATCGGTACTGAGGAAGCCGTAGAAAATTGCGTATCGGTTTTCAACTTAGAATCGGATGATGTCAAAGGTAGGATCATCGGCAGGGAAGGAAGAAATATTCGGGCGCTGGAAGCTGCAACGGGAGTGGAGATCATTGTTGACGATACTCCCGATGCAATCATATTATCGTGTTTTGATTCCGTCAGAAGGGAAGTTGCCCGTTTGTCGCTGCACAAATTGGTGACCGATGGTAGGATCCATCCGGCCAGAATAGAAGAAATAGTTCAGAAGACCGAAAAACAAATCGAGGCCGAGATCATAGAAATAGGAAAGCGAACCGTAATCGATTTAGGAATTCATGGGCTGCACCCAGAGTTGATTCGGGCCGTTGGTCGCATGAAATACCGTTCGTCTTACGGTCAGAACTTATTGCAGCACTCACGCGAAGTCGCGAAACTTTGTGGCGTTATGGCGGCCGAGCTGGGTTTGAATGCCAAGGTTGCCAAACGTGCCGGATTGCTGCATGATATCGGTAAAGTACCCAATACCGAAACAGAGGTAGAAACACCGCATGCCATTTTAGGGATGCAATGGGCGGAAAAGTATGGAGAGAAACCTGATGTATGCAATGCCATAGGTGCACACCATGATGAGATTGAAATGAAGACGCTGATCGCGCCGATAGTACAGGTATGTGATGCCATCAGTGGTGCGAGACCCGGGGCAAGAAGACAGGTGATGGATTCGTACATTCAGCGCCTTAAGGACCTTGAGGAAATCGCTTTTGGTTTCGGTGGCGTTCAAAAAGCATATGCCATTCAAGCCGGTAGAGAGTTAAGGGTCATCGTGGAAAGTGAAAAAGTCAGCGATGATAAAGCGGCCGAATTGTCTTTTGAAATATCGCAAAAAATACAAAC
>JBHJNU010000053.1:0-23321 GCA_050330515.1 Flavobacteriaceae bacterium
GTACTACTTTAATCCACAGGGTTTGTTCAGATAAAGGCATTTTTTATTTTACCTTTACCCCATGCAAAAAACTACCCAAATTTATGGTATCAGAGCGGTAATTGAGGCTATAAACGCAGGCGAACCCCTTGATAAGGTCTTTATTCAGAAAGGTCTGAAAGGTGACCTTTCAAAGGAATTGGAAGGGCTAGTGCGCAAAAATGGCATCAACAGTTCATACGTACCCATTGAAAAGTTGAACTACCTGACCAAAAGCAACCATCAGGGTGTAGTGGCCAACATCTCACCCATTGCATTTTATGTACTGGAGGAACTGGTTGAACAAGTTATGGCCACAAAGAAAACACCTTTGTTCCTTTTATTAGACCAGCTTTCTGACGTGCGTAATTTTGGCGCCATCATTCGTACCGCCGAATGTACCGGGGTTGACGGTATCATTATTCAAAAGAAAGGTGCCGCACCAGTTACGGCCGACACCATTAAAACTTCTGCAGGTGCCGCCTTTAAAGTGCCCATTGTCAAGGTAGACCATATTAAAGATGCGGTATTCTTCTTACAGGCTTCCGGTATTCAAGTCATTGCGGCTACCGAAAAGACAGAACGTACTATTTATGATATTGGTTTCAAGCAGGCAAGTGCGATCGTCATGGGTTCTGAAGACAGGGGTATTTCGCCATCTATTCTCAAAGTTGTCGACCAAACCGCAAAACTGCCGCTTATGGGTGAAATTGGGTCGTTAAATGTCTCCGTGGCCTGTGCCGTTTTTTTATACGAAGCCGTTAGGCAACGCATGCCATAACCACACTAGCAAACACCAGATTTAATCATCGGAAAACAACTTGGTAAGGGGCAATGTTAGACAGCATGAAAACCCCCACAGGTTACTCCGAGTTTTCTTTGTAGTGGTAGGTTATCTTAACGGCATCGGATTCGCCGGGCAGTTCAGCTTCCTTGGTTTCGATAAAATTACCGTCGGCATCGAAATGCTTTAGAAAATCGTCTTCTTCCTCATTAAAATCCTCATGTTCCCAGGCGAACTTCTTGGCAACGGGAATTTTAGACCTTATAAAAACGGCCAATACCAGTCCCGAAAGAAAACCTCCTAAGTGGCCTTCCCAAGAAATTCCATCCTTTAGCGGAAAAACGTACCACAGTAAACTTCCGTAAATAAAAACTACCAACAGGGAGAGTGCCACTAGGCGATAGTATTTTGTAAAAATTCCCTTGAAGAATATAAAGCTGGCCAAGAGGTAGATTACCGTACTTGCCCCAATATGAAAAGAGGGCCTACCCATGGCCCAGGTAAATAGCCCTGAAAATAGCATGCCGATCAACAAAACGCGTACGGCCACATGGTTATAGAAATAGAACAATGATGCCAGCAATATCGCCAAAGGGATGGTATTGTTATACAGATGATCCAACGAACCATGAATGAACGGACTAAAAAAGATACCCCTTAAACCTTTCAACGTTCTCGGATAAATACCAAAATCATTAAGGTTGGTGTTAAACCGAAGTTCCATCCAATAGACCGTCCAAATAACGAGAACGGCGGCTAAAGGGGCCAATAGTACCGAATTCGAGAATCTAAAGTAGTTCTGTTCCACCATTATCTAAAATTAACGGTATTGTAAACAATAAGCCAGCCATAAATGTAAAACCTGTTAAAATGTCATTTACAATATTTATTACTTTTACCAAATGAACGAACCACTTGCCGAACGGGTGCGCCCCAAAACCTTGGAAGATTACATTAGTCAAAACCATCTGGTAGGCGAAAATGGTTCGTTGACCCATCAGATCAGAAAAGGAACCATTCCTTCGTTGATTCTCTGGGGACCACCTGGTACCGGCAAAACCACACTGGCCAATATCATAGCCACTGAGAGCGGCAGGCCTTTTTACATTCTCAGTGCCATCAATAGCGGTGTAAAAGACATCCGCGAGGTCATTGATAAGGCAAGACAGGCCGGCGGACTATTTACGGCCAAAAATCCTATTCTTTTTATCGACGAGATACACCGCTTCAGCAAGTCACAACAAGATTCACTTCTGGCAGCGGTTGAAAAGGGATGGGTGACACTGATAGGCGCGACCACCGAAAACCCTAGCTTCGAGGTAATTCCCGCCTTGCTATCAAGATGTCAGGTGTACATTTTAAATGCCTTTGGAAAGGAAGATTTAGAAATTCTTTTACATAGGGCCATCAAGCTAGATCCGATGCTCCGGAAAAAGAAGATCCAATTATTGGAAACCGAGGCATTATTGCGGCTTTCAGGGGGTGATGGAAGAAAATTGCTGAACATCTTCGAACTGGTCGTAAATTCTGAAGCATCGGATCATATTGTCATTACGGACAATTCGGTATTGACTAAGGTCCAAAAAAATACGGTACTGTACGATAAAACCGGCGAGCAACATTATGACATTATTTCGGCCTTTATAAAATCGATAAGGGGCAGTGACCCGAACGGAGCGGTATATTGGTTGGCCCGCATGATAGAGGGTGGTGAAGATGTGAAGTTCATTGCCCGTAGAATGCTCATTTCAGCTTCAGAGGATATCGGTCTGGCGAACCCGACCGCATTGGTGCTAGCCAATGCCGCCTTTCAAAGTGTAACAACAATCGGTTACCCCGAAGCCCGTATTATCTTAAGTCAATGCGCCATTTACCTTGCCACATCGCCAAAAAGCAACGCAAGTTATATGGCAATCGGTAAGGCACAACAGATCGTAAAACAAACCGGAGACCTACCGGTACCCTTGCCACTTCGCAACGCACCGACAAAATTGATGAAAGACTTGGGCTATGGATCGGACTATAAATACGCCCATAACTATCAGAACAATTTTGTGGAGGAAGAGTTTCTACCCGAAGAACTATCAGGAACGGCCATTTACGAACCTGGTAGCAACCTTCGCGAAAACGGCATAAAGGAATTCTTGAAAAATAGATGGAAAGATAAGTACGACCTCTAGAATTTGATATTCAATAGTTCGGTCACCAACTTATTTGCATTGTAATATTCAAAAAACCACTTACCCCCTTCAGCGTAGACCAGCCCATTGATGGCCCCCGACTCGGCTATGTACACATTAGGCATAGAACTTTTAAAAAGTTTCATTTGAATTTTTGGTGTACTGTCTACTAACTGGTATCCGTCTGGTAGTTCTTGCGCATAAAGTGTTACAGGAGCTCCACTAAACATGGTTGTTGTATTTTCCGATGGCGATTTTGCTATCTTCATCTCCGATGGCTTCAGTTCGATACTTTCAAAACGCTGATCTTCCTTTGTCGCCGTTTGTTCTACCATGGTTTTATTTACTTCGGACGTTTCTGCTTTTCTAAAATCAGAATCCACAGGTCTGTTATCTTTATAATATTGTCTTTCCGATGTAAATTCCTCTTCCACCAATGGACTTTTGCCCCTCTCATTTGGTGATTCCAATTTTTTCACGTCGTTCTTAAAATTAACGGTCAAAGATTCAATCTTTGCCTCTTCCTGCTTAGGTTTATAGTTGTAGGCAATACCGTTGAAAGAGCTAAAAGCCTTGTTAATGGCCTCTGAATAGGCAGGTTCATACTCTTTGCTCTTGCTTTTGCCCTGCGTGGTGGTAAATACCTCATTACCATTACAATCTTTCAAAATCAACGCGGTCTTCGTGCTGAAAAGAGAAGATTCATCCAATAGATTTACAAAAAGACCAAGACATTTATTAGAATTCAAATCTGTGGGGAGGTTATCTTCATAAACAACATTAAAGCCTTTTTGGGTGAACAGATGCTTTACCAAGGTACTCGTCTTGTACTGGTTGTCCTTATTAAAACCATCTAACCTTTTTGGTACCACAATATATTTATACTCGTTGAGCTGGCCCTGTATCTCGTTCATAAAACTTAGTACCACTGCAATACCAATAACAATGCTCTTCATTCGCTGTAATTTATAATTTTCGCACTTTCATTACGCAAAATAGAATACACTGACTTTCATACAAACCCCCTGATTATTGGTTTCGGTCCCCATTCTATTCAACTTGAACGATATATGAAAAAAGCGTGCCAAAGAAGTATTCAGGCCCGCTTGCTGCATTTAGCGACACACATCATTTCTTGCCCCAAGATATGATATTTAATCCTAATTGGAAAGACGCATATCTCGTGTTGAAAACATTGCTGTAGGCGAGCAGGTTATCGGCCATCATGTAAAGGTTCACCGGGCCAGCTTGCAGGTTCAAACCAAGGCCTACATTGGTGGCAGAAAACTTATCTACCGTATAGGTTACCTTGACCCCGGCTATATTGCCGAACCTTCTTAAATAAAATGCCGTCAATGCGGTCTGAGGGCCTCTAGGCCTGTTCACGGCAAACAGTTGACCCCCCACAGCATTGGCGTATTTGGGCGCCCTATTGCTTTGGGAGGCATACGGGCCGCAGTCGCAGTTAGCACTATTCTGCTCGACCTGTTTTCCAAAATTGTACCGCAAAGAAGCATTCAATTTGGTGGGACGGAAAGTAAGATAGCTATTTAGATTTTCTTCAAAAGGTGCCAATGCTTCGATATCATCGATCAATTCTTGGTAAAAATCGCGGTCAGGATCAGAAAGTGCTCCGGGCAAAATTATCTCCACCCCTTCGCTTGTTGCGGCACCGTTCAATGTCCAGTTCTTGGGATCCGAAGAATGGTAAATGAAGCCGACATCGAGCAAGCTAGCCGTCAAAACGGTCTGCTCATTGATATAACGGGTAAATCCCAAATCGATACCAAGGCCCAGATCACCCCCGAAAAGGGCTCGTTTGGTAATTTCATTTGCCAACTCTTCGCTCTCCGCTGCCCGTAACACATTGATACCTGAGGTTCTCATTTCAAGGTCCGCATCAATGGTTGTGGATATCAAATTGTTCTGCCCCTGTGTATTCTGCAAAAACCCGCGGTTATTGGTGGAAGTGAAATTGAGAATTCCCGAATAAACCTTCAGTCTACCTCCGATCAAAAGCTTGTCATTAACCCTTTTGTTGACTCCAAAGTGATAGACGTTCAGTATTTCACCCCGGGTCTTCAAATGACCCAGGTCGAACCTTCGAAAGGTATCGGCATTACCATCGAACGCTAATATGGCATAGTCTTTAAACCAATACCCTATGGCATCACCCTCATTATAAACGCCGAGCGAGTAGAAATAGTCGGGATCTCTTCCCTGCCATCCTACATTGAGCAGCTCTATTTGATAGTTGCCGCTCAATTCATCAGAAATACCCATCCTATTCAGTACCCTTTCCCTAACCTTGGTATTGAAATCTACACCATCGTCGGCAATCAGGTCATATGCCGATAAGCCGCTCGAACCGGCATAAAAAGACAAACCCGACAAAGCGGGCACACCTGCGTACCATTTGAAATCGATATCGGCAGCAGGGTTCATCATCAATGACTGGGGAATATCGGTAAAATCATAGAGCAACTGCTTATTCTGGGCGTGCAAGCAAAAGCCGCCCATTACCATGGTCAGTAAAAATAATAGCGTAATTCTCATCTTACACGCACTCTGAATTTACCACTTGATTTTAGCGTTATCATAGGTTCGCTTTCAGAGGACGTGCTTATCGTATCGCCAAGGTTGATGGCACTAACCCGTATTGAAGAAAGATTTCTGATAATATCAATACTACGGCCAGAATCACCATAGGCTATCTCACGCTGAAGAATGGAAGATGGGGCGGCCTGAACCGAAAAAACCTCCGTATCGATTATGTTGCCTGCCTCATCAAGGAATTCGACCGTGATTTCCAACTCTTTACTGGTCGTATTTTCAACCACGTAGATCACGGTACCTTCAATTACCCGCTCGGCGAATATATCTGAACTAAAGGCGTCAAAATTGAAATTGTTACTAAATACGGTATTGCCCGTAACCAGGTTAATGACCCGTTCAGACGCCTCTACATATAGCATACTGGCCTCTAGCGTTGGGGTAATCTCCAAATCTTCTAATTGCCCGGTATCTACATCTTGCACGCAAGAAGCAATGGAGGCTAACAAAAAAATTCCCAAAAAAAGAAATCTTAGCGATCGTCTCATCTAAACAAGCTTTACATGACCACATTTAATTGGACATGGAATCTACCTAGATAACTCTATAAATAGTTTTTTATTTCACTCAAATCGTGAATGATTTCGCTAAAAGCATGAAGGGGTTCATTGTGCCCATTAAAATGTATGGTGTTAAAACCGACCGCCTTTGCCCCGAGAATATCGGCTTCTAGGCTGTCGCCGACCATCAACGACTTTTCACTCGATGTATGGGCCCTTTTCAGGGCTAGCTCGAATATAATGGGATTCGGCTTTTTAACCCCCGCCATTTCTGAATTGATTACCTGATCAAAGTACCCGAATATGTTCGAATTTTTTAACTTCTTATCCTGTATTTCTTGAAACCCGTTGGT
This sequence comes from Flavobacteriaceae bacterium, assembly GCA_050330515.1. Lineage (GTDB taxonomy): Bacteria > Bacteroidota > Bacteroidia > Flavobacteriales > Flavobacteriaceae > Maribacter_C. The sequence goes on from JBHJNU010000053.1 coordinate 6,449, forward strand.
AATGACATGAAGTTTATACTTGGGTTTTAAATATTCTAAAATTTCGATGGCATTCGGAAAAAGATGATTGTACGTGGAAAGGTGCTCAATATATTCATTCGACAAGACATGGATCAACTCATCAGATACAGGATGCCCTATTTCATCGAAAACCGTTTTCAACCGCTGGTATCGCAATGCTTCTTTCGTTATTTTTTCTTCTCGGAATAATTTCCAAAAAGCAAGGTTTGTGGGCACATAAACTTTCAAAAAATCGGGGAGGTCAACCGCTACTTTGTTATCCCCTAGAATTTTTTCAAAGGTCAGGGCCGAATTCTTTTCAAAATCCCACAATGTGTGATCCAGATCGAAAAAAACATCGGTCACAAAATTTTTAAACATGGTATTTCCTTAAAATAGATTCGTACAACTTTTTCCAATCCACTTTATGTTCGCTTCCCAACAATTCGTTAGAAAATATGGTGCAAAAATCTCCGTTGACGCGCTTTACCTCTTGGTACAAAAAATCTGTTTTTTGCAATACCTCCTCTTCCGTTTCAAAATGCTGTAAAGCGTAATCATGCACCGCGAAAGGGTGTACGCGTATGGGCTGCTGTACTTCTAGGTTGATATCATAAAACTGGAAAGGACTGCAAGTACCTGCCCTAAAGCCTATCTCATGTGTATAGCCCATGGTGAAGTCGTCGGTAAACTCGGCTTCCACCAAATTGCGATAGGTATTGGGCACATCAACTCGATTGTAGCGCATTCTTGAATAATTAACGGGCCTGTTGACCACAGAGGTCAACCTTTTCTTTTCTTGCTTCAGGATCGCCGTGTCGGCAAAAGAGCTGTATGACGCCACAAGGGCAACCACACTATAGTCGGCGATGGATTTTATCAAAAATCGAAACCTATTGCTATTCGGTGATACGTTCTTGTCATATGTAGAATACGAAGCGAACTGAAAAAAAAAGATACTGTTGACCGTATACTTTTTATGCATCGCTATGAGCTCTGAATAGTTGTCATATGGGTCTTTCTCTGTATCGAACCAAACCGAGATACGCTCACCAAGCCTTTTTAACCTCAAAGCGCCCAAGTCCATCAAAAAACCCGCAGCACCCCTCACGAAACCTCGATGCGCATAGCAATGTGAGGAGGTAACATCTAGCAATGAGCGGTAACTATATGCCTTTTTCTTATGCGTTAAATCGGGAAAGCGCTCCTTTAATTTTTCCAATAACTTAAAGGCCCAGATATCTACAACGGGGCGTTCTAAAAAGCCGTGCTTATAGGCCAGACTTTCTTTTGGCGGAAATCTACCATGAATATCCTTCACATGCGGCACGTATTCTTCATAGCGGCTTAAAAGATAAAAGCTAGCCGAAAAAATGTCAAAGGGGATCGTGCTGCGTTCACCGGCCGTAAAAAAGCATGGTATATCGTCCCAAACAGCCATATTTATTGAAATATCATTGATTCCCTGCTCGAACAAGAGGTCATTGCTTCTGATGAAGAACTCGTTCTGTAACGGCTGTTTGGTGTACGTGATCTTTGGGCCCGAATGTTTTATGAAATCCTCGACCTTTGTGGTGAAACTGATCTCGATACCCAAAATGCGCGTAAACACCTGCTTCATAATATAACTGAAACGCGGAGTGATTTTATGGGTATAGATGAGCAACATAACTTTTCTAGATCAATTTTCGGCAGGCGGGCCGAAGTAGGCATTTATTCTTGTACGTACGGCGAGACAATTCTGATAGCGGCCCGCCTTTATAATATTCCTTCGTCGGCAAAGCTAAAATATTCCTTTTGGGTAATAATCAAATGGTCTAAAACTTTTATATCCAGGGCTTCGGCCGCGGTCTTTAACTTTTGGGTAATCTGCCTATCGGCGCTGCTGGGTTTCAGCGTACCTGATGGGTGGTTGTGTGCCAATATCAGGGCCACGGCCCCTAGTTCCAGTGCTTGTCGCATGACCAAACGTACATCTACAAGGGTGCCTGTGATGCCCCCTTTACTTAGTTGGGCGGTTTGTACAACATTGTTGGCATTGTTCAGGTAAACGATCCAGAATTCTTCGTGCTCGAGTTCGCCCATTATGGGTTGCAACAGTTCAAAAACACTGGCGCTACTCGCAATTTTGGTGATCTTCTTTGCATCTTCTCCCCTTCTTCTGCGGCCTATTTCAAGGGCAGCGGCAATGGTTACCGCTTTGGCCTCACCGATGCCCTTGAACTGCATCAATTGCTTGATGCTTAGTTTTCCCAATTCATTCAGATTGTTGTTGGCCGATGCGAGAATACGTTTTGAAAGTTCAACGGCGCTTTCATTGCGGCTTCCAGACCCGATCAAAATGGCGATAAGTTCGGCATCGGATAGTACCGATTTTCCCTTGTTCACCAACTTTTCGCGAGGCTTATCGTCATCTGACCAATATTTTATTGAAAAAGAAGATGGTTTTTCTTGCATTTGCTAAAGATAGGAAACTCTATATTTTATCGTAAATTTCGTTTCTAAAATCCATCCTTAAGCAAATGAAATCGATTTTTGAGGAAGCTAGCTATAAAGAGATCTTGGGCCGTCTGGATCAGCTTCATGAAAACAGTGCGCGAAAATGGGGTAAAATGACGGTTGGGCAAATGGTTTGGCACTGTCAATTTCCCTTCATTATCGGCATAAAGAACAAGAATAAAGGGAACGGAAATATTTTCGCCAGGTTGTTCTTCAAAAAAGCGATGTACAATGATCGGTTATGGCGCAAAAACCTGCCGACCTTACCGGAATTAAAAACAAAAGAGCCTAAAGATTTTTACACGGAACGGAATAAACTGGCAACCTTGGTCAACGAATTTTATGCGCTTAGTGATAGGGAGGAGTGGAATCCGCACCCCATTTTCGGGAAATTCACCAAAGATCAATGGGGTAAAATGGAATACAAGCATCTAGACCACCATTTAACGCAGTTCGGGGTTTAAAATAGGTTTAAAGCTCATTTAAAATAACATGAAATATCCTCCACAGCACCACCAAGAATATGCCTTTAAAAATGTTTTAGAGGTTGTGAAAAACTATCCTTTTGGCACCTTGGTAACCGTAAAGGACAACGAACCATTGATTACGCATATACCCATTGTTCATGAAGATGACGGCAGTGTATTCGGCAAGCTGGTCGCCCATATCGATAAATACAATCCGCAGGTAGCGACGCTTCTTGATGGTGCTCTGGTCACTACCGTCTTTTATGGACCAGATTGTTATATTTCGCCAGCAACCTACAGCACCCGCCAATTACCGACATGGAACTATATTTTCGCCCATTTAAAGGGAAGGATAAAATTGTTGACCGACAAAGAATCGGTAAAACAAACCATGGTCAGAATGACCGCGTTTTTGGAAGGGGAAAATCCGAAGTACGTGCTAGCCCAAGATGATACTCGTATGGATGGCCTGATAGATTATATCATCGGGTTTGAAATAGCGATCACCCATTGGGAGGGAAAGTTCAAATTCTCGCAAGACAAACTAAAAAAAGACCAAGAACTCGCGAAACAAGAACTGATCCAAAGTCAAAAGAAAGATATTACCGCATTTGTAGCCCGTATTTTCGAGAACCATGAAAATGGCGAAAAATAAGGGTATTGCAGTAGAACGGCCTACCTAATGCAGCTGTTCACCGGTCCTGGCAATCTTTTCACCTAGTTCTTTTAAATCTAAACCTCCATAAGTACCCGAACTCATAAGAAGCAAAACCGAGTTCGAAAAATCTTGTTCAAACACAAAATGTCTAAAAGCTTCAGAATCAGTATAGACCTGAAGGTCTCTCCGATCAAACGCTTCAGAAATCTGTTCCGGGGTCACCGCGGCCAGCTTCTTTATCGCCACAGACTCTGGCAAATAGAAAACAGCCGCGTCATCTGCGGCCATTAAGGCCCCCTTGTACTCCTTTAAAAAATCTGGATTGAAACTGCTATAGGTATGTAACTCTAAACAGGCGATCAATTTTCTATCAGGGTATTGCTCTTTAACAGCTTTGGTTGTTGCAGCAACCTTACTTGGGGAATGCGCAAAATCTTTATAGGCGATACTGGAACTACTTTCGGCAATTTTTTCCAATCGCTTTGCCGCGCCTTTAAAGGTCGAAATAGCCTCGTAAAAACCATCTTCGTCTATACCCATATGCTGGCAGATCCACTTGGCACCGGCAAGATTGCTCAGATTGTGTTTCCCGAAAACTTGAATAGGCATAGGCCCTTCTGGAGTAACCAAAAGGGTTTGGCCATTTTCAACCACATATTCGGGGGTCGTATAAGGTAGTTTACGGATGGAATTCTCGGAGGCTTCCACTACCCTTTTTACCTCAAGGTCTTCTTCATTGTAGGTAATACTGCCTCCTTTTACGATGCTATCTACAAATACCTCAAACTGCTCCACATAGTTTTCAAAGGTGGGGAAGACGTTGATATGATCCCATGCAATTCCGCTCAGCAGGGCGATATTCGGTTTATAAAGATGGAATTTGGGTCTCCGATCTATGGGTGAGGACAAATACTCATCTCCTTCCAAAACAATAAAATCATTGTCTTCGGTTAAATGAACCATACGTTCAAAACCCTCTAGCTGGGCACCTACCATGAAATCGACTTCCCGGTCATGGTACTTTAAAACGTGCAGGACCATAGAAGTTATGGTAGTCTTGCCATGGCTGCCGCCGATAACCACCCGTGTCTTGTTCTTCGACTGTTCGTACAAAAACTCCGGGTACGAATAAATTGCAAGACCCAACTCCTGCGCTTTTACAAGTTCGCCATTGTCTGCCTTGGCGTGCATTCCTAAAATCACCGCGTTCAATTCACGATGGATCTTGTCAGGAAACCACCCAAAGGTTTCGGGCAACAAGTTTTTAACGGCCAATCTGCTTTTGGCAGGTTCATAAACGATATCGTCGCTTCCGGTTATGGTATAGCCTTTATGGTGCAGGGCAAGTGCTAAATTATGCATGGCACTGCCACCAATGGCTATAAAATGAATTTGCATGAGGTCGAATTAGTGGTAAAGATAAAAATGTATCAGCGTATTAGAAAATAGTAAGTAGCTCTTATTCCCGTGAAATAGAGTTCTCATCGATGAAAGGCAAGGGAAATTATCGATAAAATGCACAATTTTTCCGACATAATTAACAAAAATCATTTGATTCACACTCAAAATTAGGCGTTTCACAACAAATTTTTCTTGTATTTGGCATGTACTGATACTTTTACATCTTGACCAGTCACCGAGTTTAATTTAAAATCAACCAAATGCCTTACAAAAAAATGAAGAGCGTCTCTTGCACGTGGCTATTTTATTTTGTTCTGTTTACTGTATCCACTTCAGCCCTGGCCCAATGTCCTACTTTGACACCTGCCCAGGTGAACCAAGCCTTCTGTGCCATTGACAGTCCAAGAGTTATTAACTTGGTAGCTACTAACAATGGTGACGCCATTGTTTGGTACGCTGCCGATACCGGCGGCTCCCCCTTGACCAATAGTATCCTTTTACAGAACGGTGTGACCTACTATGCCGGTAATGCAGCCGGAACCTGTGCCCCTAGGCCCGGGGTTACCGTTAGTATATCTGGCTTACCGCCAACGAATGTAGATGTTGCGGTATCAAGATGTTCCTCTGATATTAACACCATTTCACAACTTGGCGCCGATGGCACCAATATTCAATGGTTCAGCGCTCAAACTGGGGGTGTACTTTTAAGCGGTGCGGACGCCCTAGTAAGCGGTGTTACCTATTGGGTGCAACAAACCGTGGGCGTGTGTACCAGTATACGTTTACCAACCACCGTAACCATTATTGACCCAGGAGAACCTACTGGCCCAACAGAGCAGTTTTTCTGTTTCGACCCTGCCAATCCGACCACGTTCTTTGTGGCCGATCTTTCAGCTACCGGAACCAATATAAGCTGGTACGATAGTGCGGTATCAAATTCACCGTTAGATCCATCAAGCCCATTGGTAAACAACGCCACCTATTTTGCTACCCAAACCACTTTTCCTTGTGAAAGCACAGGAAGGTATGCAACGATTGTTCGTATAGAAAACCTACCAGACCCGGGCACCGATGCCATTTTAAACTTTTGTGATAACTCAACCGCTGTGATCAATTTGATCACTTCATTGGGTGCAGCCGATAGTGGCGGTACATGGACAGGGGCCCTTGCATTGACCAATGGTGATCAAGGTACCCTTGACACCTCAGTATTAGATCCAGGTAGTTATGTCTTCACCTATACTATTGCTGGCCAAAACGCCTGTCCCGACGTGAGTGCGACCGTAACGGTGAACATTCAGGCCGAACCGGATGCCGGAGCAGATGGACTCTTGGAGATTTGCACCAATGAACCTACGGTTAATCTCTTTACCCTATTGGGCGGTACACCCGACGCTGGTGGTACATGGTCGCCCGCACTTGCCAGCGGCACAGGGGTATTCAATCCTGCTATCGATGGCACCGGAGTCTATACCTATACCGTAGCGGCTACGGCACCTTGTACGATTAACGATACTGCCACGATTACGGTAACTGTTACCCAGGCACCTGAAGCAGGCAATGATGCCTCAAGGGCTTTTTGTGAAAATGACCCCTCTTTTGACCTTTTCACCCTTTTAGGCGCGTCAGCGGATACAGGTGGAACATGGGTACCGGCACTTAACAGTGGCACTGGTGTATTTGATCCAGGTACGGATGTTGCCGGAACCTATACCTACAGTTTGGATCCGTCGGCCACTTGCCCCGGTGATTCAGCCGAGGTAACGGTAACGGTTGACCCACAGCTTTTTGCTGGTGATAATGCTGCGGTAGAATTTTGTAGAAACGATGCTCCGGCAGACCTTTTTGCTTCCCTAGGAAACAATCCCGATGCCGGTGGAACCTGGGCTCCAGCCCTTGCCAGTGGTACGGGGGTTTTCGACCCAAGTGTAGACCTTGCAGGCACCTATACCTACTCGGTTGGTGGCACAGGGGCTTGCCCAGGTGATAGCGCCACTGTCACGGTCGGTGTTAGTATTGAACCCTTGGCCGGTAACAATGCGACCAGCACTGTTTGTGGTAGTGACCCGACCTTCGATCTTTTCCCCTTATTGGGCGCAAGTGCCAATACCGGTGGTACTTGGACCGGACCCAGCGCCTTGGGCAATGGTAGTACGGGCACCTTCGATCCCGCTTCCAATGTCTCTGGCACATACACGTATACCGTAGTAGGAACAGGTGCCTGTGAAGATGTTAGTTCGAATGTAGTTGTAACGGTCATCGATCCAACGCCTACCATACCAACAGACGGTAACATTTTCTGCATTTTCGATAATCCATTGATCTCAGAACTTATTGCGAATATAGTGCCTGAAAACAATGGCACCATAAGTGTATATGCGACTTTGACCGGCACGGTTGCCTTAAACCCTACCGATGCCTTGGTTAATGGTGTTACTTATTATGTGAGTGAGACCGCTGTACCGTCTGGCTGTGAAGGCACCGTTCGTCTTCCGGTTACGATACAGATAAATGACCCGCTAATTCCAACCTTATCGAATACGGCAGCAGAATTCTGCCTGATCGATGCTCCAACCATTAGCGACTTGAATGCTTTCGTATCCCAAGGCGATAATGTAATTTGGTTCGACGCGGCTATTGGTGGCAACCAATTCAATGAGACCGATGCGCTGGTTTCAGGAGACTATTATGCTATCGAAGAGGATATAAACGGATGCAGAAGTGCAGCCTCTAATGCTATAAGTGTCTTAATCAATGATAATCTTCCCCCCACATTGAATCCGAATGGTAATGCGTTGTGCGGGGTAGACCGGCCGACAATTGCCTCTCTTGAGGCGAATGTTACCGTAGCGACGGGCTTGACCGTTGTTTGGTACGATGCCGAAGAAAATGGTACAGTTCTTAACAGTAGCGATCTACTGTTGGACAATACTACCTACTATGCCGCTGCTTTCAATTCGGCTACAGGCTGTGAAAGCAATGATAGACTTGAAATTACGGTCGACCTTACCGCCTGTGACCTGAGCGTTTATAGGTTATTGATTCCTGACGGATTCTCGCCGAACGGAGACGGTATCAACGATTTGTTTGATTTGAGGGACGTGGAGTTCCTTTTCGAAAACTATACCATTGAGATTTATAATCGTTACGGAAATCTAGTGTATATGGGCAACAACTCAGTTGCACCATGGGACGGCACAGCGAACCAATCAGGTGCCATAGGCGATAATATAGTACCGAATGGGGTCTACTTCTACATATTCAATTTCAACCGGAACAATCTTGCGCCGGCACAGGGTAGAATATACTTAAATAGATAAGCCAGATGAAAATGAATCTAAGCAACCTAAAAACCAAATTCATGAAAAAGGTAACTTTTTTACTTTTTCTTGGCCTCGTACAAAGTATGTATCTAAAGGCCCAACAAGATCCAGAGTACACCCAGTATATGTACAACATGAGCATCGTTAACCCTGCATATGCCACTCATGACATTGGCGTGGCCAATATGGGGTTACTGTATCGCTCACAGTGGGTAGGGGCAGTTGGAGGGCCCAACACAGGTACGGCATTTATTAGGACTCCGATCAATGACCGGATCGAAGCCGGTATTTCGTTTGTAAACGACGAAATCGGAGACGGGGCCTTGAACGAAAGCAACATTAATGCCGACATGGCCTATTTGCTACAATTGAACCGCAAAACATTCCTCTCTTTTGGAATGAAGGCGGGGGTAACTTTATTCAATACGCAATTCAGTGATTTTCAATTGAACAGCGGCGACTTTACCAGTGACCCGGCCTTTTCAGAAAATATAAACGATACTTTTTTGAATATTGGCGCCGGACTTTTCCTATTCAGTGATAACTACTACCTAGGTCTTTCGGCCCCCAATTTCTTGGGAGGTAAGCATATTGCCGAACGAAACGGAATTTCCGCTTTAGGAAGCGAAAACCTGCATCTTTTCTTGACCGGTGGCTATGTGTTTGAAATCAGTCAAACTCTTGACTTCAAACCCTCTTTCATGGCAAGAGTCGTTCAAGGAGCCCCCTTGTCTTTAGACATAAATGCTAACGTACGATTCAACGGAAATTTAGAGGCAGGACTTTCATACCGATTTGACGATGCCCTTAGTGCCATGGTCAATATAGGAATTACTCCAGATTTTAGGGTAGGTTATGCCTACGACTATACCACTAGCAACCTGGGTAATTTTAATTCGGGTACGCACGAAATAATGCTATTGTACAATTTCCGCTTTTCAGGAGCCAAACGTTATTCATCACCTAGATTCTTTTAATCATGTCAAGAAAAAATATACTAGTTTACCTTGCCTTTTTTGTCTCGGTATTGGCCTACTCGCAAGTATCCAAAGCTGAACGACTTTTCAAAAAAGGTGATTTCTTAAAATCAGCGGAAATTTACGAACAAGCACTGAACCAAAATAGGTCGAAACTTACCCTTGAAAGACTTTCGGACTGTTATTACAATACCTACCAATATGAAGCAGGGCTTAAAGCGGTTAAAGCCATCGTTGATGGTGATTTTGTAGAAAGTGATAAAACAGTAGAAGCACGCTTCAACTATATGTACTATCAATTGCTCTCCGCAACAAATGACTACGAAAAGGCTATTGACCAACTCGTTATCTATAAGCAAAAAATGAAGCAAGATTTGCCGAACGTTGCCGAAGCGATAGAAATGGTAGAAACCTTTCGTCTTAAAAAAACCGATTTCGAGATAGCGAAGGCCAATTTCAATTCTGAGGCTTCCGATTTCGCAGCGGTCAAACTTAAAGATTCTGTAGTGTTTTCTTCCGATAGGGGCGAAGTTGGTTTCCTTCAAAGTGACTATAATTGGACACATAGGCCTTTTCTTGATCTATATGCTATCACCATAGACGAATCGAATAAGGGTACCGGAGAGCCAAGGGCCTTGCCAAAAACCATTAATTCCGCCTTACATGAAGGATCATTTTGTTTCAACAAAGACGGGTCGGTCATGTATTTTTCAAGAAGCAATATGGTAAATGGTAAAAGAGTATTCAATGACGAAGACAAAAACCATATTCAACTATATATAACCAAATTGGTCAATGGTACATGGTCAAGTCCTAAGAAACTGCCCTTCTGTTCCGATGACCATAACTACCAGCACCCCTCGTTAAGTAACGATGGTCGAACACTATATTTCTCCTCCGATATACCTGCCGCTGTAGGTAGTTATGATATTTTTTCAGTAGATATAGATGAAAATGGCAACTATGGCGAAATCACAAATCTAGGCGATGTAATAAATACCGTTGAGCGCGAACAATACCCTTATATTTCAGAAGAAGGCAACTTGTTTTTCGCTTCAAATGGTCATTTAGGATTAGGATTGTTGGATATTTTCGCATCAGAAATGGAAGGCGGCCAGTTCGGTACGCCGATTAATCTAGGGGCACCGATAAATTCGCAGTACGATGATTTTTCATTAGCCTATAGCTCAATGAAAGAGGGCTATTTTAGTTCCAATAGAGATGCCGCCAACGATGATATTTTTTCCTTTAAACAAATCGGGGATCCATTTGTCAGGGAATATGTAAACCTATTCCAAATCAAAGATAGTATCACCGGGGGTGCCGTACCGAACACCATGGTAACATTGAAAAATGAAAAAGGAGAAATCGTCTATGAAAACACCCTTGACGAAGAAGGCAAGTTCACGGCTAACTTATTGCCCGGTAACTATGAGATCCAGTTGATCTCACCCGGCTACAGAACAACTACCTCGAACATAGTTATCGCCAAGAAAAACAATGACCAACATCATCTTACGTTGAAGAAAATGTTCGACATAGATGACATTACAAAAAATAATTCTGAAGAATCGAAAAAGATTATCACACAATTGTTGAACGATGTCAGAGATCCTATAATTACTGAATTAGATGGAAAGCTGTATTTTGACATCCCTTTCATCTATTTCGATTACGATAAATGGGATATTAGGGCAGACTCGCAATTATTGCTAGATAAACTTGCGGCTAAGATCAAAGATTATCCGAGTTTGAAAATAAGGATCAACTCGCATACCGATGAACGAGGTGGTGATATTTACAACCAGGTACTCTCCGAAAAGAGGGCACAGTCTTCTCGTGATTATCTTGTAGATATTGGCGGAATTGCTTCGGGCAGAATTAGTTTCAAAGGTTATGGGGAATCACAACCGATAGTTAATTGTGATGATCAGTGTACTGATGAAGAGCACCAAAAAAATAGAAGAAGCCAATTCGAGATTGTTGAATACTAAAATTCGATCTTAAAGATAACCAATCAAAACCAAACGAACTTATATGACCCTAAAGGCAACTGACCTCTAGGGTCATTTTATTTTTCGAAGTATTTCTCAGTATCTTAGACGTGTAAATAGAAACAAGGGCGCGTGAACCTGAACAATATTCCCAGAAAGGAAATAATGCATTGACGGGATGTAAACTAATGGATGTAGTAAGTCCGACAAGAGAAGCGTATAGGTAGTTGTTCATTGAAACAAAAATAAAAGAAATGAAAATATCATTAAAAGGGAAGCATGCCTTGGTCGGTGGCAGTAGCGGCGGCATCGGAAAAGCAATCGCCCAACAATTAGCGGCAAGTGGAGCCCGTGTTACCCTGATGGCACGAAACGAAGCGAAGCTGATATCGGTCTTAGAAAGCCTAGCCGTCACCGAAGGTCAATCGCATCAATATTTAGTGGTAGACTTTTCGGATTATGAGGCCTACAGGAAGACTATAGCTAGCTATTTTGAATCGAATTCCGTCGATATTCTGGTGAACAATACCCAAGGGCCATCAGCAGGGAATGCATTGGAGAAAGAGGTAGAAGACTATCAAGAGGCCTTTAACCTGCTTTTCAAAACAGTGGTTTTTACCACCGAACTGGCCTTAAAGTGCATGATCGAGAAGCAATGGGGCCGCATCATCAACGTGGCCTCCGTTTCGGTAAAAGAACCGTTGTCCTATCTCGCATTGTCGAACTCCATTCGCGCAGGTGTAGTAACTTGGGCGAAGTCTCTTGCTACCGATGTAGGTGCCAAGCAAATTACGGTAAATAGTATCTTGACCGGATATTTTGATACGGAGCGTATCGCACAACTGAACGCAAAAAAAGCGGAGCAATTCGGTATTTCAGAAGACGAGGTCTTGACCGACATGAAGTCTAAAGTGCCCTTAAACCGTATTGGTGACCCTAAAGAATATGGGTATTTAGCTGCCTTTTTGGCTTCCGACAACGCCGCATTCATTACGGGAACACAGATTCCTATAGACGGCGGTCTGCTGAAGTCGCTTTAAATAAGATCCATATCAACGGGTTTCCCTCATTCAAAAGCCATATTCACTCACTTTTCATTGTTTTCAGGGTGTTTTGGCTACATCTTTGTACCTAATTTTGAACTTATATACGCTACGTAGTGCTTAAACGTTCTACATTTAGCATATAGCCTAATCAGAACTAATGAAACAAATTGTACCACTTATCATGATAATTCTATTTTCTCAAATGGGTATTTCGCAACAAAATGATGATTCCTACGAGGTGCTTTGGTCACAGGTGCGCCAACTGGAAAGTGAAGCGCTGACCAAATCTGCCCTAGACTTGGTCAAATCCATATCCGAAAAGGCAAAGAAAGAGAAGAACTCGGCCCAAATGGTGAAAGCCTTGCTGTACGCCTCCAAATATGCCCTCACCTTAGAGGAAGACGCCCAGTTGAAGATTGTTACCGATTTTAGGTCGGAAATAGAAAAAGCGGACTTCCCCACCAAGAATATCCTCGAGAGCTACCTTGCCCATATGTACTGGCAGTATTTTCAAACTAACCGTTACCAGTTCTACGATCGCACCAAAACAGAAGTTAAAGTAGACGCCGTCGATTTCAGAACCTGGGACCTCAACACCCTTTTCGAAGAGATCAACCATCATTTTGAGGCTTCCCTGGCCAATAGGGAGCAATTGCAGACGATCTTGGTATCGCAATTCGATGAACTATTGTACAAGCAGCCCAATTCAGAGAACTACCGCCCTACCCTGTTCGATCTTTTGGCCCATACCGCACTTGAATTTTATGGCACCGATGAGAACAGTATCACAAGGCCTGCCGATAAATTCGTGATCGATGACCCCGAGATTCTTTGCGAGGCGGACACTTTCATTGCGCTGAAAATCGATACCACCGATGCCACGTCTTTACAGTCGAAAGCCCTAGAAATCTACCAGCAGTTACTTCGGCAACATCGCAACACGTCGCTGCCATACCTTCTTGCCGAAGTGGACATACAAAGGCTTCATTTCATATACCGCAATGCCACTTTCGAGAATAAAGAAGAACGGTTCTTGGAAGTGCTCCAAAATTCTGCCCATACCACGGCCGGAAGCTCCGCGTCTACCCTGTACACCTATGAAATCGCCGCGCTGCTCAGTCAACAGGGCGATGGGTACAGACCAAAGGTATCGGAGCTACAACGGTGGAAGAAAAAGAAGGCCCTTGAACTTTGTGAATCGGTCATTGCTTCCGCTCCCAATTCTAGGGGCGCGGATAAATGCCTGGCGTTAAAATCAGCCCTACTGGCAACATCACTGCAATTGACAACGGAGCAGTTTTTGCCCAATGACAAGACTTCGCGCTTATTGGTGGATTATAAAAATGTGTCGCAGCTGCAGTTCTCCGCCAGAAAAGTGACCGACAAACAACTGCTTCAGTTAAACGAACTTTATCCCGAAGAAAAAATAAGGGCCTTTATCGAAAAGCTTCCCGTGGTAAAAGAATGGAACGTTGAACTTAAAAATGAGAACGACCATCAAAACCACCGGACGGAGGTAACCATGCCACCTTTGGGCAATAACCAGTATATAATTTTTACCTTCCCGAAAAATACCGAAGACAAATCCTTTGCCTATAGTGCGGTTCAGGTAACCGATATGGCCCTCACGGAGACGCGAAGCCCTACGGAGCATACCTTCCAAGTCATAGACCGCTTGAACGGCAAACCTATTGCCGGGGCTGACGTAAAACTAACCTACCTCAAAAATTATAATAGGCCTTATGTAAGTAAATCGTTCGAAACGGATAAAATGGGAATGGTTGCCATCTCGCTGAAGAATGAATATTGGAGCGATGTTAGCGTACGGGTGACAAAAAGCGGCGAAACTGCACATTTTGGCCAGTTTCAGATCAATGAGCGCTACAATAACAGCGCAAATCAAAGTAGCGGTTCGTGCTTTCTATTTACGGACCGAAGCATCTACAGACCGGGACAACCGCTCTATTTCAAAGGTATTGCAGTAAAAACTGCAAATGGTATTTCCTCCATCTTAGAAAATACACAAATAACCGTGGATCTTCTAGATGTCAATTACCAAGTGGTAGGCAGCCAACAACTCGTTACCAATGGCTACGGTTCTTTTTCCGGAGAATTCATAGTACCCAATAGCGGCCTTACAGGCAATTTTACCCTAAGAGCTAACAGTACCCAAGCGGGTTTGAACGGTAGTACCAGTTTTTCGGTGGAGGAATACAAAAGGCCAAAATTCGAGACATTCTTTGACCCCATAAAGGAGTCCTATAAGGTAAATGACTCCATTACGGTGCAGGGTAGGGCGATCGCCTATGCCGGCAGTACGATCAGCGATGCCAAAGTAAGCTATAGGGTTTCTAGGGTCGTGTATTTTCCGAGATGGTACTATTGGTATCATCCGTACCTCAACCATACGCCACAAGAAATTGCCCATGGCGAAACGCTCTCCGATGCTTCGGGAAGTTTCGAAATCGACTTTAAGGCCTTGCCCGACACCAGCGCCTCCAAAGAAGGCATGCCCACTTTTCAGTATTTGGTTACCGCAGATGTAACGGACATCAATGGTGAGACCCATAGTACCTCCACCACCGTTACCGTAGGTTACCATACGATGAGGGCCAACATGTACCTGGCCGACCCGTTGGATAAGGATAAAAAAGATAATAAACTGACCATTTCCACCACAAACCTCAACGGCATGGCGGTCGGGGCCAAGGGCTCCGTAAAAATGTACAAACTTGAGGCGCCCGAACAGGTGCTTCGCCCCAGGCCATGGGCGAGTCCTGATTATGAAGGGTTCACGAAGTCCGAATTCAAAAAGTTGTTTCCCCATGACGCCTTCGGCAATGAGCACGATCCCAAAAATTGGGAAAAGGGCGAACTCGTCTGGCAAGCAAATTTTGATACGGCAAAAGCCACGGAAATCGCATTCGGACAAATGAAAAAATGGCTTTCTGGCATCTACATACTCGAACTCGAAACCGAGGATAAATTCGGTATGCCGGTAAAAGATGTTACGCAAATTTCGCTCTTCAGTACTTCCGATACGACGCTTGCGGACAATCAACTTTTTGAGATCAAGACCGATAAGGCCTCCTATGCCATTGGGGATAAGGCAAAGATCACCCTGCTTTCGGCGGCTACCGATCTGCATGTTACGGTGCATGTTGAAAAAGGCGGCAAAGTTGTGGATCGCCGTCTTATCCGTCTGGATAATGGCGCAGCTTCGTTCACGTTACCCATAAACGAAGATGATCTGGGCGGTTTCGGCATCGGTTATAGCTTTTCGGCCTACAATGCCTTTCAATCGGGCAATTTGACGATTGCGGTGCCCTACCCCGTTACCGACCTACAGATCGAAACGGTCACCTTTCGGGATAAATTAGCGCCCGGTACCGATGAAACTTGGTCGTTCAAGATAAAGGGCGCCAAAGGCGATAAGGTTTCGGCAGAGCTATTGGCCAGTATGTACGACAGTTCATTGGATGCTTTTCGGGGCCATTATTGGAGTTTTTATCCGAAGCCCTTAACTTACTACTATTCTCAGAGGTATACCAACGCGTATCAAAGTTATGGCACACGTGCGTTCAACACCTATCTGGATCATGATGGCTATTATGCCAAGGAACCTTATTTTGATTCCTTTGATTGGTTCGGACTTTATTTTGGGTATGTCGGCAGTTCTTATGGGTATTCCGGTAGAATGAAGAAAAGTGGCGGAGCTCCTGAAGTTTCACCCTCTATGATGATGGATGATATGGAATTGGAGGGCTCGGCTGCAGAAATGCTAGAAGGCAAGGCAGCTGGACTCAGCACAGCATCGAACGCCCCAAAGGAAAAAGATGCCGGCAATACGGTAAGTGACAGTTTACAAGTAGGCGGCGATCGTAACGAAAATGGCGGGTCGGGCGAAGGTGAGGTCCAAATTCGCAAAAACCTACAAGAAACCGCATTCTTCTTTCCACAATTACAGACCGATGCCGAGGGCAATGTAAGCTTTAGCTTTACCACGCCCGAAGCACTGACCCGATGGAGGTTGCAGCTCTTGGCACATACCAAAAGTTTGGAAAGTACCGTCTTGAACCTAGAGGCGGTGACCCAGAAAGAGCTGATGGTATTGCCCAATGCCCCAAGGTTCTTGAGGGAAGGCGATGAAATTGAGATCCGCACCAAGATCGCGAACCTTACGGCCAAGCCGCTTTCGGGGGAGGCAAAATTAACCTTGGTCGATGCGGTAACGGGCGAAAATATTTCAAAATTGTTGCTCGCGGCATCAGGCCCTGCAGATGGCAAAGTACTGGCCGGACAAAAAAGGTTTGCGGTAGACTCCATGGGCAATGGCCAAGTATCATGGCGATTGAAGATTCCCGAAGGCCTACAGGCCGTTCAATATACCGTAAGTGCAAAAGCGGGAGATTTCAGCGATGGCGAGCAGAACCTGTTACCAGTTTTGACCAATCGTATGTTGGTCACGGAAACCCTGCCCATGTGGGTGCGGAGTGACCAGACCAAGA
>JBHJNU010000054.1:0-24869 GCA_050330515.1 Flavobacteriaceae bacterium
CGCGGGTTCAAGTCCCGCTCTCGCTACTAGTATTTAAAGGGAATCCCAAGACCTTAATCTTGGGATTTCTTGTTTAACAAATAGAATTATGTTCACCACCTACGTTCTGTTCAGCCAAAGGTACCAGAAAATATACATCGGGTATAGCGCCGATGTGGAAAGGTATGGAACTTTGTTGTTCAAAGTGTACTTTAGTTTGAAGGCTTAAACTATTCGGCGAATAGGTTGATAGTACAAATACGAAAAAATCCGGAAGACAAGGTAGTATCCCGACTTTATCCCAAACTTAATAATTCGAAAATATAGCTGCTCTTATGGTGTTTTCAGAAGCTGTCTAGAACTAAATAGCGATCGTAAACCCTTGGTTACTTTTTGTAGCCAAAATTCGCTATCGATGTTTTTCGCCTCTTTTTTGAATTGATCGATCAGTTCAAAGCTAACAGGGTAAGGTTGATATATAGACGGATAAAACTTTGTTTCTTTCATGCTCTGTAGGTTTATAAGTATTTGGCACAAAGATCTATAATTTGTGTTGTACTGAAATCATCAGGGCTATCCAATTTCTATACTATTTTAACATTCAATGTCTGTATATAGCATCATACAGATAAAATAGAACTCTTTTTAAATATTTAAAAAAGGAATAGTGGCAGCAAGGGTTCAAATTATATCGTTTGGGAACAGCTCATACACCGATACCGAAACAACCTAACGATAAGAATATAGGCTTTGGCGTGCTTTGAACTAACATGATTTGATTTTTGTATGGATTCAAAATTAGAGGTACCTAGTAAAACGAGCTAAAAAGAAAAATCCCAAATTCCGATATAAATGGAATTTGGGATTTGGTACCCAGTAGGCGATACTTAACTATTTCGATAAATACATCTTACGTCTTGAATACAGATTGTAAAACTCATCATCTTTTAAATTGTCAATGAATAAAATACTTTCACCAGTACTCTTCATTTCAGGCCCAAGGTTCTTGTTGACATTCGGGAATTTATTGAATGAGAATACCGGTTGCTTTATGGCATAACCTTCCAACTGCGGGTTAAAATTGAAATCCTTTACTTTTTTCTCGCCTAACATCACTTTGGTTGCATAGTTCACATAAGGTTCCTTATAGGCTTTTGCAATGAAAGGTACTGTGCGAGATGCCCTAGGGTTGGCCTCGATGATATAGACCATATCGTCTTTGATGGCGAACTGAATGTTGATCAGGCCGACCGTATTCAAGGCCAAGGCAATTTTTTTGGTATGATCCTTTATTTGTTGCATTACGAATTCGCCCAGGTTGAAGGGGGGAAGGGTCGCATTCGAATCTCCCGAGTGAATTCCACACGGTTCGATATGTTCCATAATACCAATGATGTAGACGTCCTTTCCGTCACATATGGCATCGGCTTCCGCCTCTATGGCGCCATCTAAATAATGGTCCAAGAGCAATTTATTACCCGGTATTTTTCGCAACAGATCCACAACATGTTCTTCCAGCTCTTCTTTGTTAATCACGATTTTCATTCCCTGTCCGCCTAAAACATATGAAGGCCGAACTAAAAGCGGAAAATCCAACTCCTTCGCGAGAGCCAAGGCTTCGTCGGCAGTTTCAGCAACCCCAAATGGTGGGTAAGGAATGTTGTTCTCCATCAAAAGCTTTGAAAAACTGCCCCTATCCTCGGCCAGATCGAGCGATTCGAAACTTGTTCCAATAATCTTGATTCCGTATTTTGATAATTTTTCAGCTAGTTTCAGAGCTGTCTGTCCGCCCAACTGAACAATAACACCTTCAGGTTTCTCATGACGAATGATGTCATAAATATGTTCCCAAAAAACAGGTTCGAAATAAAGCTTGTCGGCAGTATCAAAGTCGGTCGATACCGTTTCTGGGTTGCAATTGATCATTATGGTTTCGTAACCACACTCTGCAGCGGCCAAAACCCCGTGAACACAGCAATAGTCGAACTCGATACCTTGGCCTATTCTATTGGGACCTGAGCCTAAAACAACTATTTTTTTCTTTTCTGTAACAATACTGTCATTGGCTACATAAACTTCGCCTGCCGCGGTTTCGACCTCTGCCTCAAAAGTAGAATAATAGTACGGTGTCATGGCTTTAAACTCTGCGGCGCAGGTATCAACCAGTTTAAATACCCTATTGATATTCAGTTCGGTACGTTTGTTATAGACCTCGCTTTCATAACAGTCGAGCATGTGGGCGATCTGGCGATCGGCAAAACCCTTCTGTTTGGCTTCCAATAACAATTCCCTTGAAATATTGGCGATGGTGTATTTTGATATTTCCTTTTCTAATTCATATAGTTCCTCGTATTGTTTCAAGAACCACATGTCAATTTTGGTAATATCATGAATGCGGCTTAGGGGAATCCCCATTTGTATGGCATCATAGATAACAAAGACCCGATCCCAACTTGCAATGGTCAATTTGCTGATGATCTGCTCATAATTCTTGTACCCTTTTCCATCGGCACCTAGACCGTTTCGCTTGATCTCTAGCGATTGGGTCGCCTTGTGCAATGCCTCTTGGAAAGATCGGCCGATCCCCATGACCTCACCTACTGATTTCATTTGCAGACCCAGGGTACGGTCAGAACCTTCGAATTTATCAAAATTCCATCGTGGTATCTTTACAATGACATAATCAAGGGTTGGTTCGAAGAGGGCGGAAGTAGATTTAGTGATCTGGTTCTGTAGTTCGTCTAAATGATAGCCAATAGCCAACTTTGTGGCCACTTTTGCTATAGGATATCCCGTGGCTTTGGAGGCCAAAGCCGAAGATCTAGATACACGCGGATTGATTTCGATGGCTATGATATCTTCTTTTTCATCTGGGCTCACGGCGAACTGCACGTTACAGCCACCCGCGAAATCGCCTATACTGCGCATCATGTGAATCGCCATGTCGCGCATACGCTGATAGGTTTTATCAGAAAGTGTCATTGCTGGTGCCACGGTGATACTATCTCCCGTATGAATTCCCATGGGATCCATATTCTCAATAGCACAGATGATCACCACGTTATCGTTTTTATCGCGTAGAAGTTCTAGCTCATATTCCTTCCACCCCATAAGGGCCTTGTCGATCATGACCTCATGTATCGGTGAAATTTCAAGTCCCATACTTAACAAATCATCGAAGTCCTCAGGTCTGTGAACAATTGAAGCTCCTGCACCCCCCAAGGTAAAGGAGGCTCGAATGACCAAGGGAAAACCGAACTCTTGAGCGATCTCCTTTCCCTTCAAAAAAGAAGTTGCCGTTGCCTGTGGCGCCATTCCAATGCCGATCTTTAACATCAATTCACGAAATTTTTCGCGATCTTCCGTTACATTGA
This sequence comes from Flavobacteriaceae bacterium, assembly GCA_050330515.1. Classification (GTDB taxonomy): domain Bacteria; phylum Bacteroidota; class Bacteroidia; order Flavobacteriales; family Flavobacteriaceae; genus Maribacter_C. The sequence continues at coordinate 3,354 of JBHJNU010000054.1, forward strand.
TTGCATCAATGTCAACCCCTATTAGTTCAACCCCAAAGTCCTTCCAAATACCCTTTTCATCTGCTTCTATACAAAGGTTCAATGCGGTTTGCCCACCCATTGTAGGTAATACAGCATCAATTTGAGGGTGCTGCTTCAAAATTTCGATAATCGATTTTGTGGTCAACGGCTTTAAATAAATATGGTCTGCCATTGAAGGGTCGGTCATTATGGTTGCAGGGTTACTGTTGATTAAAACGGTCTCGATACCATCTTCGCGCAACGAGCGCAATGATTGCGATCCCGCATAATCGAACTCGCAAGCTTGGCCGATCACAATCGGACCTGAACCAATAATCAAAACGCATTTTAAATCTTTTCTTTTCGGCATTCTCTCAAGTGGGTTTTTAGATAGTTAAACGTCAAAAAAAAAGTGTTACTTTCGGAAAAGTAACACCTTGAATATTTTAAAAAAATAGAGTCATTTATTTTTTATGTCTCGCCTCTGATGATACGGTCAATTTTTTTCTTCCTTTTGCTCTTCTTCTTGCAAGCACTTTTCTGCCATTAACAGAAGCCATACGCTCCCTAAAACCATGTTTGTTCCTTCTTTTACGCTTTGAGGGCTGATATGTTCTTTTTTGTCCGGGCATTTTTAAATACTTTTCGTTCTTTGATTACTGCGATTCCGTCCGCAAAATCTGGGCGCAAATATACGAAGACTTTTTACTCCTCCAAACACAATCGAAAAAAAATTATTAAACATTGGCTGCCCGCCAAAGTTTGGTTTTTATTACTTTTGCCCATTGCCCTTTTGACAGTAGAAGAACACTTTATGGAGAGCGGCATTTCAAGCAAATTTATAATCCCCCAACGGAACCAACGAAATTATAGTTGTCCGGTGAAAACAGTAGCGCACGAGATGAAATTTAAGATTACATTATTGTTATACGGCCTTTGTACCACAGTCGCCTTGGGTCAGACCGTTCTGAAATACGACCTAAAAGAAGGCGAGGTATTTACGATCAAGCAAACCGCTGAACAGGTCATCACCCAAGAACTTGATGGTGAGGCACATGTGCTGACCAATACTCTTGACGGACTTTTGGAATTCAAGGTTCTGGGCGAAAGAGAAGGTAACTACAAGGTGGAGATGACCTTTAGGGACCTTAATATGTTAATGACCTCCAGCATACAGGGTGAGCTTATGAACGTTCATGCCAACGAAGTTTCAGAAGGCGACATACAATCTCAGATTTTCCATAGTCTTTTGAATAATCCTGTAGAAATGACCGTTGCCAAAAATGGCGATATTCTTAACGTGGCAGGTGGCGAAAGCCTTATCACAAGAATGGCAAACGCATCAGGCCTGGAAGATGATTTCTCAAAAAACATGATGAAAAAGAATTTGGAAAAGGAATTCGGTTCCGAAGCACTTTCAAATAGCTATGAACAACTCACCTATATTTATGCTAATGGTAAGGTCAAGGTAGGAGACACCTGGCAGAATGAATTTACAGGAAAATTGGATGCCAAAAACACATGGAAACTCGATGCTTTAGCTGACAATTCTGTGACGATTTCTGGAAACGCGGAAGTAAACGTGCAAACAGAAGATACTGGCATTTCAATGAACCTTAATGGTTTCCAAACCACCATGATCATCGCCGATAGAACTTCAGGCTTCATCAAAACAATGAAGGTCGAGGGCGAATTCACAGGAGCCTCGGTCATGCCACAAATGGGAGAGACCAAAATACCAACCACTATTAAATCAATTACCACCTACAAATTAATCAAGACATAACGATGTTCAATAAAATTTTCAAGCTTATTATCGCAGGACTCATCATCGCCTATGCGGTCTACCAATTTTTCGAAGGTAACATCGGCAATGGCATATTTTTAATCTTATTTTCCCTCATTTTTATTTTCCTGTATTTTAGAAACGAGATGATTCTACTGGCATTTCTTCGAATGCGCAAACAAGACCTAATTGGCACCCAAAAGTGGTTGAATAAAATTAACAATCCTGATACTGCACTGACCACAAAACAACAGGGTTACTTCAATTACCTTCATGGAATCATACATTCGCAGACCAATCTGACACAAGCTGAAAAATACTTCAAGAAAGCACTTAAGTTCGGGCTTACGATGGATTATGACGTTGCCATGGCAAAATTGAGCCTGGCCGGCATCGCCATGCAGAAAAGACGCAAACGCGAGGCCACTATGCTTTTGGCGGAAGCTAAAAAGTTGGACAAGAACAATATGCTCACAGAGCAGATAAAGATGATGCAACAACAGATGAAGAAAATCTGAACGTTCCTATTTCGCCATTTAACTTGGCTCTTTGCCATTTGGCCTGAATACCCTAAGGGGCCATCTTAATAATTGCAATAAATCTAGTTCGCGCCAATTTCGACATTTTCAGTTCGCTTTAAAATGGCTTTATTTGCTGCCGACCTATCAAAAAACAAAAAGGTCATAGTATCAGCTATGGCCTTTTTGTTTTTTATTTCTTAGATCCCTTACCTAAGGGTCATTCGTTTACCGCGAACCCCAAAAATGAAGCAAATACTATTATCTGTAATACCCTTTATTGGGAATCTCGATAACATAACTCTTACCCGTACTATTGTTCAAATGGGCTTCGCGTAACCAAGGGTTATGGCGCTTAAGTATCTTGTAGTTGATTTCATATTGTTTTGCAAAGGCCGCAAAACTCAACACTGGCTCTTTTATCTCAACTTTAAACGTTGGCACCGCGGAGTACATATCTTCCTTTTCAACATCGAACCCATATTTTACTGGATGGTTCAAGATTTCCTTAATCGCCATGATACGGAAAACATATCGTCCTGTTTCCTGGCCCAATAAAAGATCATAATAATCTTCTACCTGTTGTATGCCCAAATATTTATCGATCGAACCTGTTCCGGCGTTATAAGTGGCGGCGGCCAAGGTCCAGTTACCATATTTATTTTTGTAGGTTTTCAAGTATTTGCAAGCCACTTCGGTAGATTTTTCAAGGTGGTAACGCTCATCAACATTTTCGTTAATTTCGAGTCCGTATTGTTTTCCGGTAGCCTTCATAATCTGCCAAAAACCTGCCGCGCCAGCGTTTGAAACGACATTATCAAGACCGCTTTCGGCAACTGCCAAGTATTTGAAGTCATCCGGGATGCCGTTTTTAGCCAAAATCGGCTCAATAATCGGAAAGTACTTGTGTGCCCTTTTCATCAACAAAAGCGCATTCGACTGCCAGTAGGTATTGACCAAGAATTCGCGATCCACCCGTTCCATGATCTCTGGGTCTTCCAACGGCACTTTCTCACCGGCAAAGTTTAAATCGTCAGGAATGTCTATTGCAGAAATCCGATAGCCTTGGGCAACGTTCTTTTCGGCCACTTCTTCTTTTAAATGAATCAGCTCTTGATTGCTCTGCACGGCAAAAATCAGGGTGCTGATGACAAAAATGACCCCAATGGCCATCAATAAATTTTTTAGGATCTTCATAGTTCACTTTTCGTTTCTGGGGTTACTTAAATAGCTTATAGAATTTAATTCGATACGCTTCAAAGGTATACATACAACTCACTTATTCCAAAATAATTGTGGGCAAGTGCTCATTAAACCACTTTGCCCGGTGTATTATCATGGTGTGTGTGCCATTTTTTACGACAATACAATTCTTGATGTTCGCAATGGGAAAGACATTGTCTTTTTCGCCGTGTATATGCACCATTGATTCTGGGCGGTAAGAAGGTTGCCAATTCACGATCTGGTCAATGCTCCAATCGATAAATGATTTATCTCTGATTGAAAGATATTCTTCATAAAGCGCCAGGCGTTTGTTCACGGTTTCGCCAAACGCATATTTGGCTAAAAGTTCTACATTGTTCACTATTCCAGTAGGTAGCAATTTATGAATTTTGGTGTATTTAGCGAATTGCATTCGTTTGGGTAATTCAGCGCTACTTTTTACACTTGACACCACAATAACTTTTTTCACGGGAATAAATTTTGCCATTTCCTGAACCAGCATCCCTCCAAAGGATACCCCAATTAAAACGGGATTTTCATGGGCGATCCTTTTCGTCATTTCCAAGGCGTATTCCGACAAGGTCATTTGATTCTCCGGTAGGAACCATTCCAGCAAATGCTGCTCAAACTGGTTTTTGGGAAGTTGTATATATTTGAATATAGATGGGTTGGCCGCCATTCCAGGCATAAAATATACGTGCGTTTTTACCACAGTTAACAGGGTTTAGCTAAGAATTCACTAGGATATTGTTGTTTTTTTTAATACTTTTGTAGCCTGCCCTTAAAATTAAGGAACAGAAACTGTACTAACCACAGTAAAAGTATGCAAAATTACGGCCGGAGAACACCGTAATTTTTTTGTCTAAGGCCAATATTTAAAATCAAACTATATGAATGAAGTAGTGATTAAAGACAACAGCTTTTTAAGACAATTCGAAACCAGCGTTGATGGTCATCTAGCAAAGATTGAATACTCATCTCAAGAACGAAAGGTCTTCTTAACCAAGCTCGTTATTCCGGAAGCTATTACCCAAGAAGGTTTTTCGGAAGATTTCATCAAGTCTGTGTTACACCACATTCAAGATAAAAACCTTAGAGTAGTACCGACCAGTCCGCAAATAGCTGGATTTCTCAGAAAAAACCGACAGTACAAAGAAATGTTGCCTGTTGGCATCAGAATCTAATCTACTGTTTTCAAAAACTCAAAACCTCTCTTTCGAGAGGTTTTTTTACATTTATTTTTGAACAGATGAATCACATTTCCAAAATGGACAACGGTTTTGTTGTGACCTGACTCAGATGTTATTCATAACAATAGTTTCTAGTTTAAGTTGGTTGCCGCTTCTATGGCCGCGAAATCCAATCGCACCAAACCATCCGTGGCAATTTCGGTCAAAACTACTTGATGTAAAGTATTCACCAAATCAGGATTCCACGGTGACTTTACCTTGACATAGTTCTCTGTAAAGCCATGAATATAGCCTTCCTTATTCTCTCCTTCGAACAGAACCCTGCGCGAAGTGCCCAATTGACTTTCATAAAATGCCCTTCTTTTCTTTACCGAGAGTGACCGCAGCATTTTACTTCTCTTCTCGCGAACCTTCTTGGGCACGGCACCTTCCATTTGCGAAGCTGGCGTGTTGTCGCGCTCTGAATAGGTAAAAACATGCAGGTACGAAATATCCAAGGTGTTGAGAAAATGATAGGTTTCTAAAAAAAGTGCGTCGGTTTCGCCAGGAAACCCCACGATAACATCTACCCCTATACATGCATGTGGCATGGTTTTCTTAATATAATGAACCCGCTCCACATATAGATCGCCCATGTACCTGCGTCGCATCAACTTCAAGATTTCATCTGAACCACTCTGCAAAGGAATATGAAAATGAGGTACAAATGAATTGCTCCTTGCTACAAATTCGATGGTTTCATTTTGTAATAGGTTGGGTTCTATAGAAGATATTCGAAAACGGTGAATGCCCTCTACCTTGTCCAAAGCCTTTACAAGGTCAAGAAAGGTATGTTCGTGCTTTTTGTTACCGAATTCCCCTTTTCCATAATCTCCTATATTTACGCCTGTTAATACGATTTCCTTTATCCCTTTTGCCGCTATTTCGGCAGCCTTGTTTAAAACATTAGGCAGGGTATCACTTCGAGAAATTCCCCTTGCCAAAGGAATGGTGCAATAGGTACACTTGTAATCGCAACCATCCTGAACCTTTAAAAATGCCCTTGTTCTATCGCCTATGGCGTAACTTCCAACATAAAAATCGGCCTGCTCAATTTCACAAGAATGAACCTCTCCATGCTTGTTCTTGGTAAGGTCGTTAATGTAGTCGGTAATCTTGAATTTTTCAGTGGCCCCTAAAACCAAGTCTACACCATCGACAGCTGCCAGTTCTTCGGGCTTCAACTGTGCATAGCATCCGATGGCTGCAACGAATGCATCGGGATTCACCTTTTGCGTCTGCCTAACAATGGTCTTGAATCGCTTGTCGGCGTTTTCGGTTACCGAACAGGTATTAATTACATACATATCGGCGTATTCTGAAAAGTCGACCCGCTCGAAGCCTTCATCGACAAAACCCCTCGCGATGGTAGAGGTCTCCGAAAAATTGAGCTTACAGCCCAAAGTGTAGAATGCAACTTTCTTTTTCATGTTGTCTCAAAACAATTTTTGGGAGTACAAATATACGGTTAAGAAAACGTTTATGACCCAGTCGCTTGCGCCACAATGCCTACCGGGCGTCAGATGTTGAACAAACCTTGGTTCACCTCATTACTAACTGACCAACTAGTAATTGCGCCATTTCTTGGTCAATTCGAAAACATGCTCCAAAATCCTGGCCTCCTTGCCATCAAAGTCCACCCCCCTTCGAGCCATCATAACTTTAGCGGCTTCAAATGCCTTCGATGTGGTATAGGTTGAAAACCCAGAGGCGCCTCCCCAACTGAAACTGGGCACAAAATTTCTTGGGAAACCAGGCACATAGATGTTACAGCTTACCCCGATGACCGTTCCGGTATTAAACATGGTATTGATGGCCGTCTTGCTGTGATCACCCATCATCAGACCACAGAATTGGAGTCCTGTTTGTTCGAACTTTTCAGTAGCGTAATTCCATAGTCTGACCTTCGCGTAATTATTCTTCAGGTTAGAATTATTACTATCTGCTCCAATGTTGCACCACTCGCCAAGTACCGCATTGCCCAAATAACCTTCATGGCCTTTACTCGAATACCCGAAAATTACCGAATTACTGATCTCACCGCACACCTTACCATACGGACCTACTGTAGTTGCGCCATATATTTTACCGCCCATTTTGACCACGGCATAATCACATAGGGCAAAGCCTCCCCGAATTAAACTTCCTTCCCAAATCTCGGCGTTCTTGCCAATATAAATAGGCCCTTCGGTAGCGTTCAGAATACTATACTCCACTTTTGCGCCTTCCTCTAGAAAAATATTTTCTGCATGCACCAAACTATTGGTCGCCGAAATCGGGGCACTTTTTCTTCCTGCCGTAATGAAATCAAAATCTGCTTGTAAGGCTTCGGCATTCTTTGAGAAAATATCCCAAGTGTTTTCTATGCAAAGTAGATCCCCAGTGTATTCAATGGCGGAATAGCTATCAAAATCGACCGCTTCCTGCGTGCTTCTGGTATAGAACGCGACCACCTCTTCGCCGTAAAAAATAGCCTCGTTTTCTTGCAATGCCTCCACCAAATCTACCAATGCCTGATTGGGCAGAAATGACCCATTGATCAATACGTTCTCATCGAGTTCGACCATAGGGTATTTCTCGGAAAGGTACTCTTCCGTTATCGTGGTGGTAGTGCTGCCCAAATACTTTTCCCACTTCTCACGTATGGTTAAAATACCAATTCGTATATCGGCCACAGGCCTTGTAAACGTAAAAGGCAAGAGCGCATTACGCACGGTACCATCAAAAAGAATATAGTTCATGAAATCAATTATTTGGATACAAAAGTAGTAATCTTAACACCAAGTGCTTCAACTAATCGACACAGGTATAATTCAATAGTAATAAACCCAACCTAGCAACATTACATACCTAAAAGAGGTTGCGCCCGTACTCGCTGTGAGTTAAATAGGCATAAAAAAGCCCCCGACACGAAGTATCGGGGGCTTTTTCTGAGTTAGTTTATGTGTTATTTCTTGAATTTGTCGTACTTGTTCTTGAACTTGTCGATACGACCCGCGGTATCTAAGAATTTCGCTTTTCCTGTGTAGAACGGATGCGATGTTCTTGAAATTTCCAATTTAACCAATGGGTAGGAAACACCATCAACTTCTAAAGTTTCCTTGGTGTCCGCAGTAGATTTTGTCAAGAACACGTCATCGTTTGACATGTCTTTGAACGCTACCAATCTATAATTTTCTGGGTGTATGCCTTTTTTCATTTTACTACAATTTACAGCACCCATTCCAACAGGCACTTATTTTCAGGCTGCAAATTTAATGATTTATTATAAACACGCAATTTAAATCAATAAAAAAGAACGAGAAAAAATCGTACTTTTAAATGTAACAAAAATTCCTTTAGCCCAACTAACCAGATAACAATGAAAAAAATATAAAAATGGAAGAAAATCAACCAAAAACAGGAAAATTAGCTTTAATGTTTGGCCTACTTACAGGCGGTGTGGGTATTATATTTGCTATCATGCTCTTCACAATGGAAATGCAATATGAACGCGGCGTTGCAGTTCAGGGTGTTCAAATTGCTATTTTGGCTGCAGGCATTATATTAGCTGTAGCCCAGTTCAAAAAAACAAATTCAGGTTACCTGAATATCTCACAGGCATTGAAAGTAGGTGCCGGTGTCGCCCTGATTGCCGGTATTGCAGGACTTTTATGGTTTTTTGTTTTTTCGAATTTCATAGAGCCTGATTTTATGGACAAATCGATGGAACTGGCTAAAGTCAAGACCTTTGAAGACAACCCCAAAATGACCGAAGAGCAATGGACACAAGGTGTTGAGATGCAAAAGAAATTTGCTTGGATTACCTATCCGGTTATTCTAATATTCATTATTATCATTGGGTTGATTGTAGGTTTGGTTAGTGGGCTCGTCATGAAAAAACAAAATCCGGCATATTAATGGCAAAATCGTACTTTTGAAAAAGTAACCGAAAGTACCTAATGCAGTTATCCATTGTAATTCCCTTACTAAACGAAGAAGAATCGTTATCAGAACTTCATGATTGGATCGTATCAGTGATGCGATCCAATGATTTTTTGTACGAGATTCTCTTTATCGACGATGGTAGTACCGATAGCTCATGGGAGATTATTTCAAAATTGTCCGTTCAGAATCCGTTCGTAAGGGGAATTCGATTTCAACGTAATTTCGGGAAATCACAGGCGCTGCATGCAGGCTTCGCTGCTGCGAACGGAGAAGTGATCATTACCATGGATGCCGACTTGCAAGATAACCCCGAAGAGATTCCGGAGTTGTACCAATTGATTGTAGATGAAGGTTATGAACTGGTATCGGGCTGGAAAAAGAAGCGCTATGATTCGGTGATCTTTAAGAATATGCCCTCTAAACTTTTTAATTGGGCGGCCAAGAAAACCTCTGGGGTCATACTCCATGATTTTAACTGTGGCCTGAAGGCCTACAAGAGAGAAGTGGTAAAAACCATTGACGTGCATGGTGAAATGCACCGTTATATTCCCGTTTTGGCAAAGAATGCCGGTTTTTCGAACATCGGTGAAAAAATAGTACAACATCAGGCCCGTAAATACGGTAAAACAAAATTTGGAATGGAACGATTCATCAACGGGTTTCTAGATTTGATTACCATTTGGTTCGTTTCAAAATTCGGTAAACGACCCATGCATCTTTTTGGGGCCCTTGGGGTCTTGATGTTCATTATTGGCTTCGGTTTTGCACTTTACTTGGGTATTGACAAACTTTTTATCAATAAAACCGGCAGGTTGCTTACCGATCGCCCACAGTTCTTTATTTCGTTAACCGCAATGGTTATTGGCTCGCAACTATTCTTAGCAGGGTTTTTAGGTGAAATTTTAATTCGCTCGCGACAGAATGAAAAACGTTACGCGATTGCCGAAAAGACCGAAATTTCGACAAAAGAACAAGAATATTCTTCGTAAATTTATTAACTCAAAAACCTTGATATGGATGCCATTCTAAACACCGCCAAAAGCTGGTTGACCGATTTTTTCGATACTGATGTCAAATCCGAAGTCCAAAAACTAATCGATACCGACCCTGAAGGACTTCAAGACCGATTTTACAAGGATATGGAATTCGGTACAGGCGGTATGCGCGGTATTATGGGTGTGGGCACCAATCGTATCAACAAATACACCTTAGGCAAAAGCACCCAGGGCTTGAGCAATTACCTAAAAAAAACATACACTACCGAAGAAATAAAGGTGGTGATCGCCTACGATTGTCGCCACAATAGTGATACCTTGGCACGAACTGTTGCCGAGGTATTTTCGGCGAACGGAATCAAGGTTTTCCTTTTCTCAGAGCTTCGTACCACCCCCGAACTTTCTTTCGCGGTACGCTATTTGAAATGCCATGCCGGCATTGTTTTGACAGCCTCCCATAATCCACCCGAATATAATGGTTATAAAGTATACTGGACGGACGGTGGACAAATAGTTCCGCCCCAAGATGGCGAGATTATCGCGGAAATCAACGCCCTTTCTTTTGAGGATATCAATTTTACTGCAAAGGCGGATCTCATACAACTTATCGATAAGGAGGTTGATGATGCCTTTATTGCGGCATCGGTAGAAAATGGTAATTTCAACGCGGCAGGAAAGGATGGGTTCAAAATTGTTTTTACCTCGCTTCACGGCACGTCCATTACCGCAATCCCGCAAGTATTACAAGGGGCTGGGTATTCAAACGTAACCATTATAGCGTCGCAGGCGAAACCCGACGGGGCTTTTCCGACAGTTGTTTCCCCGAACCCCGAAGAGCCTGAGGCACTGTCAATCGCAATGGCAAAAGCAGAAGAAATTGGAGCCGATATGGTAATAGGCACAGACCCTGATAGTGATCGACTTGGCATCGCCGTTCGCAACCTTGATGGAAAGATGGAAATAGTGAACGGCAACCAGGCCATGGTGCTAATGACGAAATTCTTGTTGGATAAGCAAAAGGAAAAAGGGTTGAAAGGCAATGAGTTCATAGCAACCACCATAGTTTCTACACCCATGATGGAAGCCATGGCAAAAGCTTACGGGGTAGCGTTCAAAACGGCCCTTACCGGCTTCAAATGGATAGGCAAAATGATCAAAGACTACCCGCAGTCTAAGTTCGTAGGCGGGGGTGAAGAAAGTTTCGGTTACATGGTGGGCGATTTTGTGCGTGATAAAGATGCCGTTACCGCTACCCTACTCGCCTGCGAAATTGGATCTCAGGCCAAAGCCAATGGAAGCTCATTCTATAAGGCGTTGATCGATTGCTATGTCGCCTTCGGGTTTTATAAAGAGCACTTGGTATCATTGACCAAGAAAGGCATGAGCGGTGCGGAGGAGATCAAACAAATGTTAATAGATTTCAAGGATAACCCCGTATCAACCGTGGCCGGCTCAAAAGTTAAGTGGATCGAAGATTACAATACCTCGATAGCCAAAAATGTGATTACAGGGGAAGAAAAAGAGATAAACCTGCCAAAATCGAACGTACTCATTTACGAAACTGAAGATGGCACCCGTGTGGCCGCAAGACCAAGTGGCACCGAACCTAAAGTGAAATTCTATATCAGCACGAACACCACTTTGGACAAGGCGGAGAATTTCAAAAAAGTCAATTCAGGCCTCGACGCCAAAATCGAACGAATCTTGCGTGAACTCAACCTGAGTTAATGGACTATTTTAAAAAAATTCTTCGCTTTGCAAAACCCTACAGCCGTTATGGCTATCTGAATATTTTCTTCAACGTGTTGTACGCACTTTTCAGTGCCCTTTCTTTTGCGGCGCTGATACCCATGCTAGACGTACTCTTCAAACCAGAGGAAAAGGTCTACAAGAAGCCCGTTTACGAGGGTATACGACACATCAAAGACTACGCCCAAGATTATATCAACTTCAGGGTCACCGCCTATTCAGGCGATGACGACATGAAAGGCCTTGTGTTGGTCATTGGATTGGTACTTTTTCTTTTCTTGTTCAAAAATCTGTTCAATTATCTAGCCATGTATTTCATCACATTTCTAAGAAATGGGGTCTTGAAGGACATACGCAATCGGATGTACAAAAAAATGGTTGACCTACCCATCGCATTCTATTCAGAAAAAAGAAAAGGTGATGTCATTGCCCGGATCACTTCTGATGTTCTTGAAATACAACATTCATTTCTATCCGTTCTAGAACTCATTGTGCGCGAACCATTAACCATATTGTTCACATTGATCATCATGTTCGGCATAAGCGCAAAGCTAACCTTCTTCGTTTTTGTCTTTATTCCCATAGCGGGCACGATAATTTCTTGGATCGGAAAATCCCTCAAAAAACAATCGGATAATGTTCAAAGGGAACAAGGGCAATTTTTATCCATTGTAGAAGAAACTTTAGGCGGGCTAAGGGTAATTAAGGCTTTTAACGCCGAATCGCGTTTTTATGGAACTTTTAAAAACTCAACGCGCCGTTTCTTCGATTTTTCAAATAAACTACTGAACCGGCAAAATTTGGCGGCTCCTACAGGGGAGTTTTTGGGCATTTTGGTCATCGGGGTGTTACTATGGTTCGGAGGAAAAATGGTACTGGTCGACAGATCGCTGGATGCTTCTTCCTTTATTGCCTATATGGGCTTGGCCTACAACATACTCACGCCGGCAAAAGCGATTAGTAAAGCTTCCTACGGTGTTAGAAAGGGCAATGCGGCCGCTGAAAGGGTCTTAGAGATACTAGAAACGGAAAATCCCATTACCGATATGGAAAATGCAACGGAAAAGGTAACTTTCGAGGCTGAAATTTCGTTGAAGAATATTTCCTTCAAATATGGGGATGACTACGTTTTAAAAGATTTTAACCTGACCGTACCGAAAGGGCATGCCGTGGCCCTCGTTGGTCAATCAGGTAGTGGCAAAAGTACCATTGCCAATCTTGTTACCCGTTTCTACGATGTCAACGAAGGTGAAATAGAGATCGACGGGACCAATATCAAAGGTCTTACCAAGAAATCACTAAGAGGGTTGATGGGTCTGGTTACCCAAGATTCAATTCTTTTTAATGATACTGTAAAAAACAATATTGGCCTTGGAAAGGAGAACGCGACAATTGAAGAGATTATTGAAGCCGCAAAAATTGCCAACGCGCATGAGTTCATTTCTGAACTGCCAGATGGTTACGACACTAATATAGGCGATGGAGGCAACAAACTAAGTGGTGGTCAAAAGCAACGATTGTCTATTGCGCGGGCGGTATTAAAGAATCCACCGATCATGATCCTAGATGAGGCCACCTCGGCCTTAGATACCGAAAGTGAGCGCTTGGTGCAAGATGCCTTGGAAAAAATGATGCGTAACCGCACCTCTATCGTCATCGCCCATAGACTCTCCACTATTCAAAACGCCAATACCATTGTTGTACTGCAAAAAGGCGAGATCGTTGAGCAAGGTTCGCATGCCGAACTTTTCGCTAAAGATGGCGCCTATAGAAAGTTAGTAGAAATGCAATCGTTAGGCTAGTTGCGAATGCTGAACGAAGGGAAGGTTCAAGCAGCCTGCCTATTTGTTTACAGGTACCTAACCTTTAACATGAACCCCGAATATTTTTCCGATATTGACATAAAACCCTTCTTCATAGGCCGGGGCTAAACCTTTGCTTAACTTTATAGTCTTAGAAAAGTACTTAAGTAAGAAATGTTGATTGCAGAAGCGACCTTAGTGGATCAATTGAAGTCGAAGGATACCCAGTCCCAAGCTTTTGAGGTGTTGGTAAATACCTATAAACAGCGTTTGTACTGGCATATCCGTAGGCTTGTTCTCGACCATGATGATACCGATGATGTGCTACAGAACACCTTCATCAAAGTGTTTCGCAATATCGACGGGTTCAAAGGCGAAAGCAAGCTCTATTCATGGATGTATCGCATCGCCACCAACGAGGCCTTGACCTTTCTTAAAAGCAAATCAAAAAAATTAGGCCTGAGCGATATGGAATTTCAACAAAAGGCACTGGATAATTTGCAGACCGATGTATTTTTCGAAGGAGATGAAATTGCATTCAAATTGCAAAAAGCGATTGCCTCCTTGCCAGAAAAACAGAAGCTAGTTTTCAATATGAAATATTTTCAGGAACTTAAATATGAGGAAATATCACAAATTCTCGAAACATCGGTAGGCGGACTAAAAGCGTCGTACCATTTGGCAGCGAAAAAAATAGAGGCATTCTTAAAAGAAGATTAAACCTTTTAACCATTTGATAGTCAAACTAGAACAATGAACGAAAGAAATAAAAATAATCCCTTTAAAATACCCGAAAATTACTTCGAGGATTTTAACAATAGGTTGATGGATAGACTCTCCGAGGAAGGTTCCAATATTCCTAAACAGGATGGTTTTCTAGTTCCTGAAAATTATTTCGAATCATTGCACGGTAACATTCTTAAAAAAATGGAGGCCGGGGAAACCAAGCTCATCCGTTTAAATACCTATAAAATGTATTATTACGCTGCTGCTTCCGTTGCCGCTTTAATCTTGGTGGTGTTTACCATGAGCCGAAAAACATCAAATGTACCTAGTTTCGAATCTTTGGCCAATTCCGAAATCGATGCCTACTTTGAAAACAACGATTTTGAACTGAGCATGTACGAAATCGGGGAAGTTATTCCTTTAGATAATTTAGAAATAAGTGATATGCTAGAAAACCAAATCGCTGACGAACACGTACTGAATTATCTAAACGATAACACAGAAAGCTTTGAACCATTAAATCTTGAAGACGATGAATAATTTTAAAAAGATACTGTTCGCCGGGTTCCTACTGGCCTCTTTTCAATTCTTCGGGCAAAACCATCCGGATAAGGAAAAAATAAAATCACTAAAAGTTGCCTTCATCACCGAAAAATTAGATTTGAAGAGCAAGGAAGCACAATTATTTTGGCCACTTTATAACGAATACACAGAAAACAGGGAAGAACTCCGAAAAAAAGAGCACGAGCAGGTGTATAGTCAACTTAAGGAGTCTGAAAACCTATCTGAAAAAGAGGCTGCTGAAATATTAAAACAATACCTAACCTTAGAGGGTGAAGAAGAAGAACTGGACAAACGGTTCATTGAAAAGGTCTCTAAGGTGATTTCCGCCAAAAAAACATTGCTCCTATTGCGTTCAGAGGAGGAATTCAAACGACAATTGATCAAACAGTACCGTAAGAAAAACGGAGGTGGTGGGCATCCATAATTCGATTACGGTGTGGTGTTCAGGGCCTATCTAAAAATCATTTTAGAAATCCGATTCTTACCCGCGGCATAGGCTGTTGAATCATTTAAAAACCGCAGCGTATCAAAACCCTCCTCTGACAGGTCCGTCCAGGTTTGGCCCCTATCACTAGAATAGGAAACTCCTGTAAAACCGACCGCCACAAGACCTTTGCCCCCTGAATTTGGTATAAACTGCACGCAACTTTCGTACGCCGGTTTTTTTCCGTCGGCCACCAGCTGCCACGTTTTTCCCCCGTCTTCCGTTAGGGCCTTGTTCGCCCTATTGCCCTCTGGCTTAGTATAGTCGCCCCCAATGGCAAAACCAATTTGTTCATCATAAAAGTCGATAGCATAAATTCCCTCCGTTTCACCTTGGTTAACGATAGGGGTTTGAATTACCTGCCAGTGATTACCTTTATCGGCCGAAAAATATACCCTACCGGCGGTCGTGGCAACCCAGGTATAAGCGCCTATGGTCTTTATATTCGAATTACTTGCGGCGAACGCACCTTCGCCCACGATGGCTTCCGGAAGCTCAGAACAGGGTACTTTGCTCCATGAATTTCCACCATTTCTAGTGACTATCACGGCTAAACAACCGTTCATACTATCACCAATAGCGATGCCTTCCTCGTCGTTCCAGAAAGTCATCGCATCGTAAAAAACACCTTCACCCTCCTCCATGTATACTAAATCCATTTTTCCGCCATCCCCCGTTTTGTAGAGCAAAGCAGGATTGCCAATAGAAAGCATAAAGAAGTCGTTTGCAGTATGCGCCACAGCCCTGAATTCAGGAATACCGGTATGAAACTTTTCAACATTCGTACGTACCTTCCCCGAAGTGAGGTCGACCGATCCAAAGACTCCCTTGTTAGCTGCAAAGGCAAGACTGTTGCCCATAATCTCTATGGCCCTGATGCTGACAGAATCTTCATAAACGGTACTTACTTCTACCGATGTGAACGGAATGGACCTGACCGGTTTCGAACAAGAAAAAATTACACCCCAAAGCAAAAGGAACAAGATATGTCGCATCGTATAAAGTTTCTCAAAATTAAAGGGAATCCCTTCTAAAACAATACCTTTGCAGCCTTAATTTTTTCTGATGAAATTGCATAGAAATCTGGTGTTCGCCGTTATTGACGCCCTAAATTTAATATTTAATGAAGGGGAATACGCCGATAAGGTAGTACAGAAAGTGTTGAAGTTCGATAAGCGCTGGGGTGCCCGCGACCGAGGATTTATCGCTGAAACAACCTATGAAATGGTTCGTTACAAAAGATTGTATGCCGAAATCGCGGAAATCAAGGCGCCTTATGACAGACCTGATCTTTTTAGAATGTGGGCGGTTTGGGCGGTTTTGAAGGGAATTGCCATTCCCGATTGGAAACAGCTTGAACTTACCCCTGAACGACGTATCAAAGGAAGGTTCGACGAGCTTTCGAAAATCAGGAAGTTCCGTGAAGCTATTCCGGATTGGATGGATGAACTCTGCGAAAAATCACTTGGGGAAAAGTTGTGGACCGATGAAATCGCTGCCCTGAACAAGCCTGCAGAGGTAATCTTGAGAACCAATACCTTAAAGATCGACAGAGAAACGCTGCGAAAGACCCTGTTGGATGAAGGCATCGTTGCAGAGCCAATAAAAGGCTATCCCCTAGCCCTTCGACTGACAGAACGTGCCAACGTATTCGTAACAGAGTCGTTCAAAAAGGGCTTTTTTGAGGTTCAGGATGCCAGTTCGCAATTGGTCGCCGAACTTTTAGACGTAAAACCAGGGCATCGTGTTGTGGATACCTGTGCAGGCGCAGGAGGAAAATCACTTCACCTGGCCGCCCTTATGGAAAATAGAGGCCAACTGATTTCGATGGATATCTATGTCAGTAAACTAAAGGAACTAAAACGTCGTGCCAGAAGAAACGGGGCTCATAATATCGAACCGCGCGAGATCGATTCGACCAAGGTCTTCAAAAAACTCTATGGTACCGCAGACCGTGTACTTATCGACGCCCCCTGTACAGGTCTGGGGGTCATTCGCCGAAACCCCGATACCAAATGGAAACTCGAACCTGATTTTCTGGAAGAAATCAAAAAGACACAACAAGAAATATTTCGAAGTTATAGTAAAATTGTAAAAGATGGTGGTAAGTTGGTATATGCCACCTGTTCCATTCTGCCCCAAGAAAACAACGACCAGGTAAAATCGTTTTTGGCCTCTGAGGAGGGAGCGTCTTTTTCACTAGTTCAGGAGAAAAAAATATATGCCTCTAAAAGCGGTTTCGACGGATTTTATATGGCTTTACTAGAAAAGAAATAACTACTTCAAGTAAAGCACCTTTCGCATGCAGTCAAGCACATTGGCACTCCGATGTCAGCCGTGACCTTTGCAACCGAACGGTTAACCAGCGAACTACTCTTTCAACGTTGGGTAATCGACCCCCAACTGCTCTAAATAGGTGTCGTACTTAGTTTCATCGTAATAGAATTTTTCCAAAGCCGGACGAAATGCATCTTGTTTGTCTTTGTTCAAATAGATCGGCGGCATATCGCTTTCCGAAATCATGGGTACGAACTTCGTTTCCTTGGTTTGTTCGTTGTTGAAATAATCCCAGGCGCCTTTTAAGAGTTCAGGTTTCAACAAAAAATCCAGTATGGTCATGGCCTCGGCTTTTGCCCCAGCAGTAACGCCCTTATGGGCAATAGGGGTTGCCATTGAAATCGCATTGCTCCAATGGTGCCCCTGTAATCCCGGAATATTTGAAGGAAAACGCATGGTGACCGTTGGGATCTTCCAAGAAATATCGCCAATATCATCTGAGCCCCCGCTCACAGGTTCGGTAATGGGCAGTTCAAGTGCATCTAATTTGGTACTGAGACCTTTGATCTCTTTGGCGCCGACCTCGGTCTGAACCGCTTTTGCCAAGGCTTGGTCTTCCTCAGACCATTCGGGCAAGCCAATTTTCTGAATATTGGCGAACATGGTTTCCGCTATGACCTTGTTATAATGTCTTGGCCATGCGGCTCCAAGCACTTTCGATTTCACCGTGGTGCCCGTCATCAGTGCCGCTCCTTTAGCCATATCATTGGCTTCGGCGTACATTTCCATAATTCCCTCATACTTTATATCCCTAAAATAGAACCATATCGAGGCTTTTGAAGGTACGACGTTCGGTTGGTCCCCTGCATCGGTAAAGACAGAATGTGAACGGCGTAACGGGTGTAAGTGTTCACGCTTATAATTCCAACCGATATTCATCAATTCGGCGGCGTCCAAAGCGCTTTTCCCGCGCCATGGTGCTCCTGCAGAATGGGCCGCCTCGCCCTCAAAGGAATATTCCACAGAAATTAGCCCGGTGCCCCTTGTCGGGCCGTAGGAGACCGTTAAATTATCACTTACATGGGTAAAAATACACATGTCGATAGCATCAAAAAGCCCGTCACGCACGTACCATGCCTTGGCCCCTAGAAGTTCTTCGGCAATGCCGGGCCAGACCAAGAGAGTGCCCCCGATCTTCTCTCGCTCCATAATCTGTTTCACGGCCAATGCGGCGGTAATGTTCATGGGAATTCCTGAATTATGGCCCTCGCCATGGCCGGGCGCCCCTTCTACAATAGGTTTGTGGTAGGCAACACCGGGATATTGTGATGCCTTGGGTATGCAATCAACATCACTTCCAAGGGCAATAGTCGGTCCTTCACCATTATTCCATTTTGCAAACCATGCTGTGGGAATTCCCGAAATCGAATTTTCGATTTCAAAACCGTTCTCGGCCAAAATGCCGGTCAAGTATTTCGATGATTCCACTTCTTGAAACCCTAGTTCCGCAAAACTGAATACCTTATCGACCATAACCTGAGATTTTTTATGGTTCCCTTCGACGATTTGGGCAACTTCGTTCTTTAACTTTTCGATTTCCTTACTCGACTTTTTCTTTTGGGAAAATCCAAATGCGCAAATTGCAAGTGTACCAAAAATGGTGGCCTGTACTCGCAAACGGATAGTGTTCTGTCTCATTGGTCTGGTTATTACGTTAGTGGTCAAAAGATACTAAAAACCATGCTCTTTAATCACATATCTAATTCGTATTGTCAATTACATAATTTTAGCATCAAAATCTTTAAAAATAGCAGTTTAAATCATGCTTTTCGTGCCATTTGCGAAATGACCGTTGAAAACTATCTACTGAAATAATTAACAATCTGGCTGTAAAACTGTTAACTATTCTCGGTTTATCTTCTGTGGAAAAGACGTAAATTTGCACTTTCTCAAACCTAACAATTCAGCTAGTCGATGATTCACTTTTTCGGGGATGTAAACGCCAAGGTTTTTGCAGTTCAAATGGCATCCGAACTTTCGCAAGAAGATCTAAAAAAACTCACTTGGTTGTTCGGCAACCGATCTAAAATAAGCGCGGCGTCACTAGACGCCTTTTTTATTGGCCCTCGCGCTGCAATGGTAACCCCATGGAGCACCAATGCCACTGAAATTACCCAGAACATGGGTATAAATGGAATCATACGCATTGAAGAATACTTGGCGGTCACGAGCGATTTCACAGCCTTCGACCCCATGCTTTTGCAAAAATTCGAAAGATTGGGTCAAGATATATTCAAGGTAGATGTGGTTCCGGAGGCCGTTTTGAAGATTGACGATATTGCCGCTTACAACCAAAAAGAAGGGCTCGCCTTAAGCGATGATGAAGTTGAATATTTAAACGGACTTTCAAAAAAAATAGGGCGTCAATTGACCGATTCAGAGGTATTCGGGTTCAGTCAGGTTAACTCAGAACATTGTCGCCATAAAATTTTCAACGGCACCTTCGTGATCGATGGCAAAGAAATGCCCTCTTCGCTGTTCAAACTAATAAAAAGAACATCCGAAGAAAACCCCAACCATATTGTTTCCGCTTATAAAGACAACGTGGCCTTTGTGAAGGGGCCGACAGTGGTTCAATTCGCTCCGAAAACTGCCGACAAGCCCGATTATTATGAGGAAAAGCAGTTTGAATCTGTTATCTCATTAAAGGCCGAAACCCATAACTTTCCTACAACTGTTGAACCATTTAACGGTGCGGCTACCGGTTCGGGAGGTGAAATTCGTGATCGTCTCGCCGGAGGAAAAGGTTCTTTACCCCTTGCGGGCACCGCGGTTTATATGACTGCATACTCCCGATTGGAAAAAGAGAGACCATGGGAAAAAGGAATGCCGGAACGCCAATGGCTCTACCAAACGCCGATGGACATCTTGATCAAAGCCTCGAATGGGGCATCAGACTTTGGGAATAAATTCGGACAGCCATTGATAACGGGATCGGTCTTAACCTTTGAACATCAAGAACAGCCGACAACACTCGACCGGCCCGCTAGGCGCTTGGGCTATGACAAAGTAATCATGCAAGCCGGCGGAATCGGTTATGGAAAAGCGGAACAAGCTTTAAAAGAAACCCCGGTAAAGGGAGATAAAATCGTAGTTCTTGGTGGCGATAACTATCGCATCGGAATGGGTGGTGCGGCCGTATCAAGTGCCGATACCGGAGAATTCAGTGCCGCGATAGAACTGAACGCGGTACAGCGTTCCAACCCTGAAATGCAGAAACGGGCGGCCAATGCCATTCGTGGTATGGTCGAAAGCGATGTCAATACCATTGTTTCCATTCACGATCATGGCGCCGGCGGACACCTTAACTGTCTTTCAGAATTGGTGGAGGCCACAGGAGGAAAAATCGACCTGGACCGTTTACCTGTTGGTGACCCAACGCTATCCGCAAAAGAAATCATCGGCAACGAATCGCAAGAGCGAATGGGCTTGGTCATTGGCCAAAAAGATATCGATATGCTTGCTAGAATTGCAGAACGCGAGCGCTCACCGATGTATGAAGTAGGCGTGGTGACCAATGATGACCGGTTTACCTTCGAATCGAAAACCACTGGAGAAAAACCCATGGATGTCAATTTATCCGATATTTTTGGAAGCTCCCCAAAAACCGTAATGACAGATAAGGCGATCCAAAGAACCTATGAGAATGCCAAATATTCGCTAGAATTCTTTCATGATTATCTAGATCAGGTCTTACAACTAGAGGCCGTTGCCTGCAAAGATTGGCTAACCAATAAAGTGGATAGATGTGTGGGTGGCCGCGTTGCCAAACAGCAATGCGTTGGACCCTTACAACTTCCATTGAACAATTGTGGGGTAATGGCTTTAGACTTCAAAGGGAAGGAAGGCATAGCAACAAGTATTGGTCACGCGCCCATATCGGCGTTAATAGATCCCGCAGCGGGAAGTAAAAATAGTATTGCGGAAGCCCTTACCAACCTGATCTGGGCCCCACTTAAAGACGGCTTACAATCGGTATCGCTTTCGGCCAACTGGATGTGGCCCTGCAAGAACGAAGGGGAAGATGCTAGATTATACAAGGCAGTAGAGGCAGTTTCAGATTTTGCGATCGCTTTGGGCATCAACGTTCCGACGGGAAAGGATTCTCTTTCCATGAAGCAGAAATACAAAGACGGTGATGTGTTGAGTCCGGGTACCGTTATCATATCCGCTGC
>JBHJNU010000055.1:0-21087 GCA_050330515.1 Flavobacteriaceae bacterium
CCTATGTTTATTACGACCAGTTTAAGAAAAAGAAGATTATTGCTCCCGAGTATGGTGGTGACGGCGAGCAATCGGGTGGCGAAGATGCCCTGGATCCTATAATGGCATTTCCTGCCCATTTGGGCCCAAATGACCTACTTTTCTATACCGGCGAAATGTTTCCGCCAAAGTATAGGAACGGGGCATTTATAGCCTTTCACAATCAATCTCCCGAGCTTAAAAAAGGTTTTTTTGTGGCTTTTGTTCCCTTTGAAAACGGCAATCCTTCAGGCGATTGGGAGATTTTTGCCGACAATTTCGCTGGAATCGATTTGGCGAACCCAACGGGCCCCGTACAGCATAGGCCCTGCGGTTTGGCGCAAGGGCCAAATGGAGAGCTCTATGTAAGCGACGATTTAGGGGGCACTATCTTCAAGATTTCCTACGAAAAACAGGCCATTTAGCTAAGCGTGAGGGGTTAGGGAAGTCTAAGAGAATTTAAATGGATGTGTTGGATTAAAATTAGTTCGAACATGTAAGCGAGGTTGGTAACTTGTGGTATCCGCCATTATATTCTCAAGGATACGGTAGGGGTACTATTTTTTGACGGTTTACAAGGTACTTATCAAGTTTTTCAGCTTTTCCGAAGGGATATTTTTTAGGATCTGCTCTGCTTTAATTTGTTTTTTCAAGATGGTTCTCGAAGGTCGGTTTGCCCTGCCAATACGATGCGAGAACGGATCCCGTAATGTTCATCAGGGGCCCGAATACGGCGGGCGCTAGGCCCATGGTGGCAATTTTACCCAAAGAATTTGCAATGCCCGATGCGAGTCCACCGTTCTGCATACCTACTTCGATAGCAATGGTGCGCGAATCTTGTTCCGACAATTTCAACAATCGAGCATACCAATATCCAAGCGTATATCCGAACACATTGTGGATCAGTACAAGTAACATTAAGATGCCGCCGATCTCTAATAGACTATCCCTTCCAGCGGCGGTAATGATGGTGATGATCAGGCCTATGGCCAACATGGAAGTAACGGGCATTGCCCTATGAAGCCATTTGGCTCCTTCTCCGGCCAATTTATTGAACAGGAGACCCGCCCCAATGGGAATAATGATCATTTTAACAATGGTCCACATCATGGCCAGGATATCGATTTCAATAAATTCCCCAGCCAAAACCTTCATCAAAACGGGGGTGAGAAAGGGCGCCAGCAATGTTGAAATGGAGGTAATGGTTATGGAAAGGGCTACATTGGCATTGGCCAAATAGGCCATTACATTTGAGGCCACTCCACTAGGCGAACAGCCAACAAGCACAATACCAGCTGCAATCTCTGGAGGAAAGCTGCTCATTTTCGCCAGAGCAAAACCCACTATGGGCATAATCAACAACTGTGCGGAGACACCGATGAGCACCCCTTTCGGGGTCTTGAAAACCGCCGCGAAATCTTTCAGGCTCATGGTGGTACCCATGCCGAACATGATAATCTGTATCAGGGGAATTATAAGTATGGTCAATTTGAATCCGACGAGCTCGGTGAACAACTGTGGATAATAAAGGGCTAACGATACACCGGCAAAAATCATTGTGGTAAATACAAGACCTTTTAAGGAGTTGTAACCATGAAAACCCAAGGCCAATGCGGCAAAAAAACCCAGAAATAAAAGGCCTGATTCCGCAATTCGCCCTACCGCTACCATAGCGATAATAATGATCAATAGGAGCGCCGCGATACCTAGGGAAAAGGAATAAACGTTGAGTTTTTTCATGTAATGATGCCTTATAATTTATAGGCCTGCCGGGCAATGAGTTTCCAAACACGGGTATGTTTTTGAAAAACCATGATCACACCAATGTGAACATCAACGTTTTCACCATTGTTCTTCCCCTTGGCATCAAAAATATGCCTTACGATGGCCGTATCTCCAGAAACCGATATGGTTTGATCTACGGGATCGATGGATAGAAATTCGAACGGCCCGTTTAAAATGGCCTCTATATATGCCGCCTTGTTCTCCAATGTGCCACTGGAATGCCCGTAAGACAAGGTTTCCGCCGTGAGCTTTTCAAGGGTGTTTCTATCTTTGGCTACCATGGCCCGGTACAGATCTACGACCATGGATTCCAATTGCTTCTGGTCTGAACCTAAATTTTGGGTACATGACGAAGATGGACATAAAACAACTACTAACAACAGCAAACTGGCTAAGTATTTCATGGTTTGTATTTTGGTTATTTAGTGTTGGATAAATGGGCTATAGCTAGATACTTGTTATTCTTTTTCAGAATCGAGGTAGGCTTCCAGTTCTTTTCGCTCCATTGGCAATTTAGAATCTGGATAGGCCTTTATCCATTTCCTAAAGTCAGCGTTGATCTCATCGGTCCATTTCGTATCTATCTGGCCGGGAGTGTACTTCTTTTCGCGAAGTCTTTGAAATCCGAAAACATCGCGAAGGCCAACTACTTCGGCCGAAAGCACTAATTCCGAAGCGAGATGTGCCGGTATGAAAATAGTACCATGTCTATTCGCAAGAACAACATCACCAGGTAGTACGGTGACCCTTCCGATACGTACCGGTGTATTGATGTTGGTCAACATTTCTTCTTGAAGGTATGATGGATCTTCGCCCCTGTACCATCCGTTGAAGCCTTTAATTTGCAGTAAGCCGGCAACATCGCGAACGCCCCCGTCAAAAATTACCCCATTTTTAGAATTGGTATAGATGGCATTGCCCAGATTGGATCCAATAAGTGTACCGTCTATGATCCTGCCATAGCCATCTGCGACATATACGTCTCCTGGCACCAAAATTTCTATCGGCCACGAGTTGCTACCTCCTATGGTATCACGATTTTCCTTGGCTCCTTTGATCTTAACAACCTCTTTATAGTCGGGCCGTAAAGGCATATATTGGGCGGTAACCACACGACCGGTCATGGCGCTATCACGATGTATGATCTCCCACTGTCCTTCAAATTGATTATGGTATCCTCGGCTTCTTAAAAAACCCCAAGCTTCCTCTATTTGTATTTTCTTCATCCTTTTTAAGAGCGCATCGGAAACTTTGGGCCTTCCGTCAACGAAACGTTCCCCTTTCCAACTAGGGGTTAGTTCTTTGATATAGCCTGGTGAGGCGGCGACGCCTTGTGATTGCATCTGGATGAAGGCAAGTACACAGGCATATAGTAATATTGATCTTTTATTCATTTTCTTTCATTTTTGTTCAAGTACCCCCTTTTGGAGTAGAAGTGGTTTAAACTTTTTGCGTTTAAGCGAAAATTAGCCATTTTTTGTTCAATTGAAGACTTTTTTGTGTTGCATAGCAGCGCTACGGAATTAAAAAAAGGCAAAAAGTGGACGAAAAAGGGCAATTTTTTAGCAAATGAAAAAAGTTTAAATCACTTAAGTATACTAAATTTAAGCATTTTATTAGAAACCGAACCACTATAAAAGCGTGGTATCGAGCATTCAGATGTGGTTGGCTTGGTTGCCTACTAAACCTGAACTAACTGCATCTGATAGCGGTACACCCGATGTAAATTTTTGGCGCAAATAGAATTATGCCTGTCGAATTTTAGTGTTTTGGCCATTTAGCTATAGGTTCTGTCATGTGATCTTAGTTCATCCCATTCTTTGGTCGGGGCAAAATAGCTCTTGTCCCTGGGGTCGATATGTTGTTTCAAGACGTCCTCATTGAGCTCTATGCCTAATCCGGGGGCCGTGAGCGGTACGGTTGCAAAGCCCTTGTCGATCATTTTGAAACCACCAACGGTCTTGACCAGGTTTTCCCACCAGGGGATATCCACGGAGTGATGCTCCAGGGCTAAAAAATTCTGGGTGGCCGCCGCACAATGTACATTGGCCATGAACGATACCGGCGTACCGGCCTGGTGCATGGCCATTGCAATACCGAACTCTTCGGCGTAATCGCCAATGCGCTTGGTCTCCAATAGTCCGCCCGATGAGGCGAGGTCCGGGTGTATGATATCGACCGCCCGCTGCTCGATAAGGGGTTTAAAGTCTTTCAACAGATAAATATCCTCGCCTGTGGTCGTGGGGGTCTCTATGGCATTGGTAATCGTCTTCCATTGTTCGGTGTACTGCCATGGCACCATATCTTCGAACCAGGCCAAACGATATTGCTCCAAGGCCCTTGCCAAGCGAATGTTATTGTTCAGGTCAAAATGGCCGTAATGGTCGGTGGAAATGGGAATTTCATAGCCGACCATCTCACGAACATCGGCAACAACTTGCTGAAGCGCCTCTAAGCCTTTTTCGGTAATCTGAATCTGGGTGAAGGGATGCATGGTATTGCCGTAGGACATGTAATTGCGTTGATCGCCCCATTGGGCAAGATTGCCTTTTGCATCCTCCCAGAACTTACCGTTCACCACGGTGTCTTTCTTGCCCTTTAGCTCGCCAATGGATACATCCATTTTAAGCCAGGTATATCCTTGGTCATTTATCCGAAAATCGATCAGGCGTTTTTGCTCCTCGGGGGAGGATGCTTCCGGAGTGTCGGCATAAAGCCTGATACTATCACGATATCGTCCGCCCAGCAATTGCCAGGCCGGCACGTTGTATGCTTTTCCACAGAGGTCCCAAAGCGCCATTTCTACAGCGCATACACCACCTGCTTGACGCGACGGTCCACCGAACTGCTTGATGATCTTGAATATCTTTTCAACGTTGCACGGATTTCTACCAAGAATGCGGCTTTTCAGCATTAATGCATACCGCACATCGGCGGCATCACGAACTTCACCAAGGCCATAGATGCCCTGGTTGGTGTCGATCCGAATTATAGCGGTACCGCCCATGACCTTTACCAAAGTATAGCGCATATCGGTTATCTTCAATTCAGATGGCGCTGAAAAACGGTTTACTTTTGCGGTGGTTTCGGCCATCGTATCTTCGAAAGCGTAGCCCATGAAACTGCTCAAGCCGATACCCCCAAGAGCGGTCTTTTTCAAAAAGTTCCTACGGTCATCGCCCGTTTTCGGACTTTCGATTTCTTGTTGCCTAGAAATGGTATAGGCCTTTTCTTCGGCTTTGTGATTTTCAATGATTTGCTTTAGCGTGTTTTTCATAATTAGTCGTCTTTAGGAAACCTGCCATTTTTTTAAATCGTACCTCTACCACCGAACTTTGGTGCTTAACTGATCGGCGTCCCTAAGGTCCACAACGGCAATAAGGTTCGCCTTGTTCGTCGCGCTTTCAGAGGTAAAGTATATTAAACAATTCGGTTCAACCCGAATGATGGAACGTATAGATCACTTTTTTCAATAATCAAGCTGCTGCTTTTTCATTGCCCGACGATAGTTCATTGCTACGACATCGAATTTCAAATGTAATTCTTCGGTAAAGTCAAAGGGGACTTGGTGCGGTCGCTGCGACTCTACAATGCGCTTGTCTTGATCAAAAATAACCTGTTCGAATTCTTGTAGCATCGTCTCAGGTTCGTCATGGTCATAGTTGCGGCCAATAATACAGAATCCGCGGCATTTGTTATGTGAAATAGGTTGTGAGGTAAAGAAATACACCATGCCTTTTTTACCGCCCCAGCCAAGTCTGAGCACAATGGTATACGGCAGATGTAGTTCATAAACACTTCGTCTTTCCGGCTTGACAACATCATCATTGGCGAAAATGGGGAAGTCTTCACTGTTGGGTGCTTCTGGCCGGGTTACGGAATAGTGTAAAACGGCGTTGTCGACCATCACATGGCATTCAGGTACTTCTGGCCTTTCAGGATCCCCCAATAGTCCTGGATGCACCCACGGAAAATGACCGAAATCGGTAAAATTCTCTACCTGTCGCGAACTGTCGCTATCCCAGTCGAACGGACCGGTATTGACCAATTTCCAGTCTCCATTTTCATATTCGGGTATTTCTGGTAAGCTGTAAACAGGTTCTTTTATGGCAACCCAAACCAAACCGAATTTCTCTTGGCAATGATAGGTGGGCGTTTTCGCTTTCGCGGGAATTGCGGTGTTGGGGGCTTGTGGAATCTTTACACAGGCACCTTTTTTGTTATATTCCCAGGCATGGTAAGGGCAAACGAGACAATCGTTCTTTATCCACCCTAAGGATAATGCCGTACCTCTATGAATGCAAAGATCTCGCATGGCGTGTATGCCTCCATCGGAAGTTCGCCAAATGACTATGGCTTCGCCAAGTAGTATGGTGCCAAAGGGTTCGTCGGCTTTTATTTCCTTGCTGTACCCTACCGGATGCCAGCATGCGAACAATTTTTCTGGAAATTTAGAAGCCATGGGTTTCATTGAAAATAGGTTAGCGGCAATTATTGAAAGTGTTCTACCTTCAATTTTTGGTCTGCCCAGTAGTCGTCTTTTCTAAACTCGAACCGCGTAGGGTCGTACGGGGCAACAATGCTAACATCAGCTTTTGGGGGTACGGGTATATCCAAACCCCAGAAAACACCGTTGACCAGCAGCCTTCGAGTGCCCTCGATGAGCATGTCGCTGGCGGCACCCACGGTGGTTGTAAAAGCTTTGCCTTTTTTTCCTCCGGGAAGCTGGTAGCTCCTTGTCCATGCAATAGGCATGTCGATATCATTTACCACTTTCCCTTGGTCGTTAACTTTCGCTATTTCGCCATCTGTAGGTTTCATTCCGAAGAAAATATCTTCTTCGTTGTAATCGCCCTGTCGGTTCATGACAAGGCCGTAAATGATCGGCTGCGTATCGCCGGTCAATGGTAAACGAACTTCGTAAACATCGGAAGCGCCCCAAACATCCCCATCTTCGATTCCATTGGTAATCGGGTGTTCTTTCGCCACTTCGAAAATCATGCCCTTTTGGCTTTGGTGTTTGTGATGCCCGTGGTGTGAGACCCAATTTTCACCCAAAACCAAACGGCCGAAACCATCGGTCCATTCTGTTTTATCACCCGCGTAATAATTGCCGTAATGCTTGTAGCTTGAGTTTGAATCTTCTTTGAACATAAAGGCATGTGTAGCCGTACGGATGCCCATAACCGGCTTGCCACGCATCAGGTAATCGTCAATATGTTTCATTTGTTCATCTGGTAGGGCGCGAAAACGGGTAAAGATCACCATCATATCTGCTGTTTCCAAATTTTCCAGTCCGGGTATGTTGTTAACAAAGTTTGCATCGATGATCCCGGGTTTTTCAGGGTTTTGGGCGAATAAAACCGTGCATTTGAACCTATGATGCGTTGAAAGTATTTTGGCCAACTGCGGCAAGGCCTCTTCCGAACGGTATTCCTCATCACCCGAAACCAGAACGATATGTTTTGCATTATCATCTTTGCCTTCAAAAATCAACCATTGCTTTGGTGTTTCAACTTGAGGGGTTTCGGCTACCACCTCTTTTTTTTGTTCTTTACAAGAAAAAAGGGCAAGGCATAAAACCAGGTAGATAAGATTTTTCATTTTCGAGGATATTAGTTCTGCTTTTGTTTTAAATACGGTTCAGCGAATACCATTCTTTATGAATTCTAACCCTTTGGTATAGATTTCTTTTGAAGGGGAATAGTCCCTCCACACATTTATGGCATTGGCAAATTCGGGAATAATGGTGCTGAAGGCCTCAATGGTCAACCAGCCGTCATACCCGATTTCCTTTATGGTTGGAAATACATCTTCCCATTGTACCTGTCCGCTACCCGGGGTACCGCGGTCGTTCTCGCTGATATGGATATGTTTCAATACCGGGGCAATTGTTCTAAGGGCTTCCGCTTGACTTTTCTCCTCGATATTACTGTGGTGTGTATCGTACATCGCACCTAAATTAGGATGGTCTACTGCTTCGACCAAGGTTTTCAGGTCGGCCATGGTATTGTACAGGTAGCACTCGAATCGGTTCAACGCCTCGGGGCAAAGCATAATATTTGCCTCTGCCGCATATTCCGCCGCTTTGCGCAGCATTTCTGCACTTCGCTTCCTTTCATCGGCAGTTGGTGGTTGACGGGTAAAATAGGCGAAGCTCGAATGTATAGGGCCGCAGATATTTTCCGCTTGTAACGCATGCGCGTTGTCTATGGCCCATTTAAGTCGGTCAAGACCTACCTGTCTTATGTTGGCATCAGCACTTGAAATATTTTCGTCTGGGGAAAGACCTGTAACCGTTGTCACACCAAGGTCGAGATGTGCAAAATGCTTGCCTAATTTCGTGTAATGTGCTACATCACCGTTACCCATATAAAGCTCAATACCGTCGTAGCCTACCTCTTTAAGGTCATCGACAATTTGAAAGTGTTCCTCGGTCACATGATTGGTCCAGAGGAGCATGTTCATTCCTATTTTCATGTCTTGCTCTTATCGAATTAATAACCCCCTCCCGATACAGGCAGGGGGTTTGTATGAAGTGTGATTGTTAATTTAATGACCCGCGCTAACTGCAGCGCCCTCAGGTTTTTTGTTCTTCATCCAGAAATAAAGCACTGCGAACAGTACTATTAGAATAATGGGAAAAATGGTAATGGTGCTCATGGTATCTTGTCCGGCGACCAATTGCAATTCATCGCCGGTCAATCCTTTTTCGGCCGCCGCGGCTAAATCGTTATCGATCCAACGGCCGGTTATCGGTTGAAAAATGGTTTGCGAAAACATACCTACGGCACCTAGGATTGACATGCCCAAGGCACCACTTTTCGGGATTTTATCGGCAATAAAACCGATCATGTTCGGCCAAAAATAGGCCACCCCTAGGGCAAAGAAAATGGCAGCAACATAGGCCATTGCCCCGGTCTGTGTACTGAACAAGTAAATTCCGACGGCCGCTAACACGGCAGATCCAAGTAGTACACCCGTTTGATCGAATTTATGAACCATCTCACCCCCAAAATATCTTGCAACCGCCATAATGCCTGTAACCAATGCCAAGATTAACATAGGTTGTGCACCACTTTTTGCCAAGATTACACTTGTCCATTGCTGCGGAATGAATTCAGTTGCAGCGGTAAGGGCCATACATACGACCATAAAGAGAAACAATGGAGAAGCCATTGCCTTCAAATTGCCACTAAGTGTGGCACCTTCTTGAACCTTCGCCTTTGGCCAAGCTTGTCCGAAGTATAGATATGCATAGATCAACGTAGGGATCATGATAATCCAAATCTGGGATTCCCAACTTAGGCCAGCATCTGTCATGAATTTTGACACAAGACTACCGATAACGATACCTCCAGGGAACCACATGTGAAAGCGATTCATCATTTTGCTCATTCGTGTACCTTCGTAGGCATCGGCGATCATTGGGTTACATGCAGCCTCCGTACACCCATTTCCAAGTCCGATGAGGAGCGTAGATATCAGCAGGCCTACATAGCTTCCTGAATAGATGGTCATTATAATGCCAATGGCATGTGCGAAAAAGGCAAATTGCATAATGGCCTTTCCACCCACCTTGTGATAGATCAAGCCTCCAATGACCATGGAAATGGGAAAGCCTAAAAACCACATCGAGTTAATGAATCCTAACTGTTCGGCGCTCAAGCTTAATTCTTCTCCCAATTGAGGTAAAATACCCGCCCTTATACTAAAAGAAAAAGCGGTTGTAATCAAGGCAAAACAGCTTCCATAAAATAGCCTATTGGCATTGGAAGCTGCAATAGAGGTGTTTGTTTCCATAATTTAAAATGTTAGGTTGTATTTTATTATTTTTTGGTCTAGTGTAATTTCAGCCTATAAGTTTACTTACTTTTTTGCTATTATCATAATTATTTTACGCAACTCTTATTAGTTTGTCACAAAAAAATGTTCTGTTTTATAAAACCTATAATTTAAAGCCTTTTGTTTTAGGGTTTTTTATTTAAATTAGTAGTCTTGTGTACGTACACATTTTTATCATAAATCTTTAAAGCGAAAGTTACCATGCAACAGAACAACTATCCTAAACTGCATAACGCCTCTTGGCCGGGAGTGGTGGGCAAAGGCCCCGATTCTGAACCCCCAATTGACATCGATACCATGATCGAACTTACCGCGAACGCCGAGGTGAACGGGGTCAAGTTCGACGGATTTGACCTTTTCGTTGCCGATCCACATCTAGCTATTGATTCGTCAGATGATGGTATAAAGATAATGGCCGATAAGGCAAGGGCAAAAAATCTTGAAATAGGAAGTCTAGTGGCCCCTATTTGGGCGGGTACCGGCGGTGGCTCGGCCATGGGCAGTGCCGATGAGCGGAAACAGTTCGTTACCCAGGTTCGTAAAGCCTGCGAAATCGGGAAGAAGTTGCGCGATCTTGGTGTTCGACCTAACGGTGTTGTGAGGATCGACTCTTCAGTGAATCCGGAAAGCTGGGCAAAAGACGAAGCAGGAAACACCAAATTAATCGCACAGACCTTTCGTGAGGCCTGCGATGTGGCTGCCGATTACGGTGAATCACTTGCGGCCGAGGGTGAGATCTGCTGGGGCGGTATGCATGGGTGGAAGACCATGTTGAATACCCTTGAAGCGGTCGGTAGGCCCAATATTGGTTTTCAGGCCGACATGGCGCACACCTTGTTGTATCTGTTGGGATATAATAAAGAAGATGAACGCATTCTGCCAAAAGATTTTGATTGGAATGATAGGGCAACCCTAACAGAGGGTCTGAAGACCCTAACGGCCGCTCTTCGACCCTGGACGATTGATTTTCATGTCGCCCAAAATGATGGCACGGTCTTCGGAGCAGGGTCACATGACAAGACCGGCAGGCATTGCCAAGCTACAGATCCCAACGGTAAATTGGATATTGCGGTCGATGCGGGGCATTGGCTTCGTGATGAAAACGGAATTTTGACCAAAAAGTTCAAACACATTTGTTGGGATGGTTGCATGTTTCCCAACCAGGTGATGATGAAGCAACAGACATGGAACGACGTACTTGGCGCAATGATAAAGGTTCGCGAACTGCACGGATGGTATGAAGCGGAATAAAGCTCGTTCACGTAGAACGGGCCAAAGAACGATGTATCGGTAAATTAAACGAAAACCTTTCAAGGTAAAAATCTGTAACAGAAATGAGTAATAAAAAAGAACTAAGAATTGGTCTTGTAGGCTATGGTTTTATGGGTAGAACCCATTCCAACGCTTTTAAGCGGGTAGGTGATTTCTTTCCAGAACTAGAATACCGTCCTGTTCTGAAGGCGGTATGCGCTAGAAACGAAGAACGGGTAAGGGCCTTTGCCGAGCAATGGGGATATGAATCCGTTGAAACCGATTGGAAAAAATTAATTGCCCGTGATGATATCGACGCCATAGATATTTGTACGCCGAACAATATGCATGCCGAAATTGCCATAGCCGCCGCTGAAGCGGGTAAGATGGTACTTTGCGAGAAACCCTTGGCGCGAACGGTGGAAGAAGCACAACCTATGGTCGACGCCATCGAAAAAGCCAAGGTAGTCAACACGGTGTATTACAACTATAGAAGGATCCCTGCGGTAACCTTGGCGAAACAACTTATTGATTCGGGTAAACTGGGAAGAATTTTCCACTACAGGGCCAACTTCTTGCAAGATTGGACCATTAGCCCTGAACTGCCGCAAGGGGGCGAAGGGCTATGGCGGCTTGATAACGATGCCGCGGGATCTGGCGTGACCGGTGATCTTTTGGCCCATTGTATCGATACGGCCATGTGGCTCAACGGGGGTATCAAAGATGTATCGGCCATGACCGAAACCTTCATCAAAGAAAGGGTTCATACCGGTACGGGGGAAAAACAGAAAGTGGGTATCGATGACGCGTGCATTTTCCACTGCCATTTTGATAATGGTTCGTTAGGCTTGTTCGAATCTACCAGATATGCCCGCGGGCACAAAGCTTTGTATACTTTTGAGATCAACGGGGAACACGCCTCCATTAAATGGGACCTGCATGATCTGACTCGGTTGGAATATTTTGACCACCGCGATGATTCCCTTGTGCGCGGGTGGCGCTCCATACATGTTACCGACGGCGATCATCCCTATATGGACAAATGGTGGGTACCCGGGTTATCAATAGGCTATGAGCATAGTTTTGTGCACCAAGTAGCCGATTTTCTAAAAAGCCTGGAAGACGGAACTCCCTGCTCACCAACCTTTAAAGAAGCGCAAGAAACCCAAAAGGTCTGTGAGGCAGTGCTGGAATCGGCACGAAGTAAGACCTGGAAAGACACTGGGGTAGAATGGCTAGGTTAGTATAAGGTATGTAGTGAACAGCTTGCGGTATAAGTGCGCTGTGCGGAAATTAATTGCTACGCATTTATCGATACCTAAGGAGAGAGAAGCAGATGCCAAGAGCAGGTACAGAAGTAATGTTCAACAGAAACCGATACCAACGGCCAGGACAAAATTTTTTACCGATTGAACCAGGCCAGAAGAATACAAGACATAACAAATAACCAATATCAAATTAAATGAACGAGCAACCAAAGGGCTTTTGCCTCCATGGGCGAGAAAAAATCTACCCAAGTACTGGGGTGTCGGTAACCAGTAACACCTCCATAGTAACGATGGAAATGCCCCAACTAAAGGAAGGCGAAATCTTGGCTAAAACCCTCTTTACAGGTATTTGTGGCTCTGATAACAGTGCGACCCTGGGAAAGGCGAACTTCGATTGGGTGGAGCGACCAAGAATTATTGGGCACGAGTTCAGTGCGCAGATTTTGGCACTTGGTCCGGGAAATCACGGGGATCTAAAGGTCGGTGATGTTTTCATACCTTTAGCCATGTTGGGCTGTAGAGATGAAGACTGTGCACAATGTAGTGTCTCTAAATGGAACCTCTGCCCTTCTAAAGAAATCATAGGTTTCCATAGAAACGGGGGTTTCGGCCAACAAGTGGTTTTAGAGTCTGATCGGGTGGTGGTTTTGATGGAGGGCTTGACCCCTGAGGAGGGCGCCCTGATCGAACCCTTATCGGTGGTTGTCAACGCGCTCTACAATAAATGCACTATTAAACCTGGTGACGATGTTGTTGTAACCGGCTGCGGTATTATCGGGTTGATGTCTGCAGAATTGGCCAAGGCGGCAGGGGCCAGGGTCGCCATAACAGGCATCGTACATGACCGCGATATTCGCCTGAAAAAAGCAAAAGAGCAAGGTTTCATTACCTTGGAGGTATCACCGGAAAACTCGCTCTCAGCGCAGCTGCAAAAGGGCGTAACCGACGCCAATGGCATTCCTTTCGGGGCAAACGGTAAGGTAGACCTATTGATCGAATGCTCTGGCGTGCCCCAAGTATTGTCCGAGGCCATTGCCGTAGTGCGACCAGAAGGCGACATCTGTGTTATTGCTACCTATGGCCAAGAGGTGCAGATCAATGCGACCCATTTGACAAGAACTTCCTTGAATATGAGAGGTTCAATGGGATCCTGCAGGGCAGATTATATGGTCGCCCAAAAGTTGATGGCAACCGGGGTTTTTCCATCCAAGGCATATATCGATCCCTATACTTTCGACGATATTATGA
This sequence comes from Flavobacteriaceae bacterium, assembly GCA_050330515.1. Classification (GTDB taxonomy): domain Bacteria; phylum Bacteroidota; class Bacteroidia; order Flavobacteriales; family Flavobacteriaceae; genus Maribacter_C. The sequence goes on from JBHJNU010000055.1 coordinate 13,416, forward strand.
AAGCTTTTGAAGATTCTATCGGGGCGAATAATGTGAAGGCTGTCGTAAAAATGAACTAAGGGATCTAGGGTCCAAATACCTATAATTAGCGGCTACATAAACATGAACAAAATTTTTATCACCGGCGGTACGGGCTGTATCGGTTCGGTTACCATCGCAAAACTTCTTGAATCGGATGCCGTTGCTAAAATTGTGATCGCAACCCGCTCGAACAATACAGATCCTTTAAAATTATGGTTAGGGGATCATTTAGATGAGCGCCTCGAGTTTATAACATTGGATGTTTCCGATTATAAGGCAATCACAGAGGCACTTCAAGCCATAAACCCAACGCACATTATTCACTTAGGGGCCTATCAGAGTCCCGATTGTTCGAACGACCACATCGGGGGAATGCAGATCAATACAGGGGGCACCATGGCCTTGTTCGATGCGGCCGAGAAACTCCCGAACCTGAAACGTTTTGTTTTCGCCAGTTCAGCGGCGGTTTACGGCAAAAGGGCCATGTACCCGCAAGATAGTATAAGTGAGAATGTGCCCTTGGCGCCACCGAACCATTATGGAATCTGGAAATTGGCGGGAGAGCATTTGGCAAGACTATTTCATGATAAGACCCAGGTACCCACAATTTGCTTAAGACTGAACACTACCTATGGTAAAGGACGCGAAAAGGGAATGACCTCGGCACCTACCAACGCCATAAAGGCCGTTGCGATGGGCGCTGTTTCCGGAACGGTAATTCCTTTTGAAATGCCCTATCAAGGGCGTGAGAACTATCATTTTGTAGAAGATGTGGGCAACCACTTCGCCCAATGTATTTTGCAACCTTTCGAAGGTTTTGCAGCCTTCAACATCAAAGGCGAGACGATCGGCATAGAAACCTTTTTAGACATTATTCGAGATCAATCGGCTGAACTGGGCATCGGTTCCTTTGCCAAATTAGCGATCAAGGATGGCGCCCCGCCAAACCTTTTTATTTGTGACCTGAACCATGAAAAGATTCATGCCGCCATTAAGGGGCTGCATTTGACGCCGATAGGGGAAGGTGTTCGAAAATCACTTGTTGAATTTATAACCATGGCCAAAAAGGGAACACTAGAATATTCAAAACCAGCCTCATGAATACAATTGGAATCGGGTTTATCGGTGCCGGCGATATCGCCAATCTGCATGCAGAGGCGATTAACGATCTGCAAGGTGCCGAGTTAGTGGGAATTTGGAACCGAACGCACGAAACAGCTGTTAAAAAGGCCGCACAGTTCGGGTGCAAGGCATTTCATACCCTAGCCGATCTATTGGCCGACCCTAAGATCGATGCCGTATTCATTCTCACCAATATGGAAACCCATTGCGAGTATACCCTTAAGGCCGCAGCGGCAGGAAAACATATTCTGGTAGAGAAACCCGCGGCTACGAACATTGCTGAATTGGAACGAATGCAACAAGCTGTTTCCAAGGCAGGGGTCAAATGTATGCCAGTTCATAATTATATCTATGAAGCGGGCATCAAGCGGGCCAAATCAATGATCGAAAGTGGTAAGCTAGGCGATATCGTGCAGTTTTATATGATGTACAATATTCATCATGCCGACGAGATCCGGGCACGATACCCGGGTGTCATCCGTCAGATTTTGACCCACCATAGTTATACCATGTTGTATTTGGCAGGGCAGCCCAAAACCATATCTTGCCTGATGCACACGGTAGATGCCAGCCTTGCCCAACAAGAGAACGTTGCCATGGCGAACATACAAATGCAGAATGGAACACTGAGCCACCTATGTGCCAGTTTCGCCAACGATGACCACGCCGGAGACCCATGGACTTGTATCATCAAGGTAATCGGAACAAAAGGAAGTACCCGGTATAGCTACCGCGATTTTGTCATCAATGATAGAAATGGGGCACATTCACAAACCTATCAGTGCTATCCTGAATCGATAAAAAATACGGCGACACATTTTATAAACCACGTGCTGCGAGAGGGCGCCGATCCCCTCTCTAGTCTTGAAGACGCCATTACCTGTCAAAGAATTATCGAGGCTTGCGAGTTATCCGTAGAAAAGGGAATACATGTAAGGCTCAACAACTAATAGAAAACGATGTTATGGAAAGAAGTGTAAAGAAATTAACCGGAAAAATTGCAGTATTGCTCCTTACGGCGCTCTGTTTAATTGGTTGTATTACGAAGAAAGAAACAGGTATACCGGTCAAGAATAACCAGCACATTGTACTTATCGGTAATAACCTGGCATCGCGAATGATCAATTTCGGGCATTTTGAGACGGAGATGCACCTGCGATATCCAGATAGTTCATTGTTCATCCGCAACATGGCCGATCCCGGAAATACACCGGGTTTTCGCCCACATTCATCAAGAAAAGAGCCATGGGCATTTCCGGGGGCCGAGAAATTTTATGAGAACGAAATGGAGAATGAATCAGGTAGCATTGGTTTTTTTCCTTCGGAAGATGAATGGCTAACGAATTTAAAAGCCGATGTGGTGCTTGCTTTCTTTGGATATAATGAGTCTTTTCAAGGTGAAGCGGGCTTGGTTAATTTTAAAAATGAGCTGCAAGCTTTTATCCAGCATACAAAGAACCAAAAATACAACGGTGAAACTGCGCCAGGGCTGGTCTTGATTTCTCCCATAGCGTTTGAGGATCTTTCCGCCACAATGGACCTGCCTAACGGCGCGGAAGAAAACAAAAACCTGCAACTCTATGCTGAGGCGATGCGTGAGGTAGCCGCAAGGGATAGCGTACTTTTTGTAGATGCTTTCACACCCACTAAAGAGTGGTTCGATAAAGGCACAGAGCAACTCACGGCCGATGGCTTTCAACTCAACGACCTGGGCTATCAAAAATTGGCCGTTCTCTTGGCCGACGAAGTTTTTGGGAAAGCAACTAAAAAGGCCGCGAATCGAGAACTGGTACATGGTGCCGTTATGGAAAAAAATTGGTTTTGGCATAATGAGATAAAGCTTCCTAACGGGGTGCATGCCTGGGGTCGACGTTATGACCCGTTCGGCCCCGATAATTATCCCTTTGAAAAAGAGAAAATAAATCAAATGACCGCCATTCGCGACACGGCGATTTGGGAAGCGGCAAAAGGGAGGACCTATGACCTAGCGGCCGCAGATGCAAAGACAACGACCCTACCCCCCATAAAATCAAATTATGACCCGGGTATGGGCAACGTAGAGGAAGGCTATAAGTATGGGCAAGATGCCTTAGACCGTATAAAGGTCGCTCCGGGTTATAAGCTTGAACTCTTCGCATCGGAAAGGGAATTTCCAGATTTGGCCAATCCTGTACAAATGTCCTTTGATAATAAAGGTCGCCTTTGGGTCGGTGTAATGCCTTCCTATCCGCATTACAGACCCGGGGATCACAAACCGCAGGACAAACTGATTATTTTGGAAGATACCGATCAAGACGGGAAGGCGGACAAGCAGACTACCTTCGTTGACGACTTGAACCTGACCATTGGTTTTGAATTCGCCCCAGAAGGAGTTTACGTTTCACAAGGAACGAATCTTGTGCTCTTAAAAGATACCGATGGCGATGATAAGGCAGATGAAAGGGAAATTATTTTAAGTGGCTTTGACGACCATGATACCCATCACACTGCCGGCGCTTTTGCCGCGGATCCTTCGGGTGCGATATATATGGGTGAAGGCGTATTTCTTCATACCAATATAGAGACTGCATACGGTCCCGTTCGTGCCACCAACGGGGGTTTTTATCGATATAGCCCGCAACGGCACCATTTAGAGCGAACCGCGCAATTACCCATTCCAAATCCATGGGGCATCGCCTTTGACGACTGGGGGCAGCCTTTCTTTGCGCATACCTCCGGGCCAGATATGACCTGGATGACCCCGGGAACCATAAAATCGCGCTACGGCCAAGGGAATCCCCTGCCCAAGAATTTGATCCAGGAAGAACACCGTGTGCGTCCGACCTCGGGGTTGGAATTTATTTCCAGTAGGCATTTCCCCGATGAGGTTCAAGGAGATTTGATACTACACAATACCATCGGCTTTTTAGGCACCAAGCAACATACAATGGCAGACGACCCCAATAGTTCAGGGTATCTTAGCAAGCACCGGCAAGATCTGGTTACCTCGACAGATACCAATTTTAGACCTGTTGATATGGAATTTGCACCCGATGGGTCTTTGTATTTCATAGATTGGCACAATGTTTTGGTAGGTCATATGCAGCATAATGCTCGCGATCCACTTCGTGATCATGTTCATGGCAGGATCTACCGCATTACGTATCCTTCAAGGCCCTTGGTGCAACAGGCAAAAGTTGTGGATGCCTCGATCGATGAACTATTGGATAATTTAAAGCTGCCGGAGTTTAGAACAAGGTACCGCACAAAAAGGGAACTGAGGTCAAGAGATGCAGAAGAAGTGTTGGACCGGTTAACGAATTGGGTAGGCACTTTGGACAAGAATGATCCCAATTACGAACATCATGTGTTAGAGGCCCTATGGGTAAGTTGGGGGTTGAACAGGGTAGATGCATCTTTATTGAACCAAATGTTAGCGGCCAAGGACTTCAGGGCTAGGGCTGCGGCGGTAAAAGTATTGCGGTATTCAGGGCATCAAATTAAAAACCAAGCGGAACTATTGATGACCGCAGCCCGTGACGAAAATGCAAGAGTACGTTTAGAGGCTTTGGTAGCCGCATCATGGTTGTCAAAAGACAAGGGATTTCCCATTTTGGAGGCAGTTTCCGATATGCCATTGGATGATTGGATGGAAAAACCACTTGAGGCTGCCTTGGCACATATTCAAAACGTGAATGTAGGGCAAGACCCTAAAGGAGGTACAAAGACAGATTTAGAGGGCTTGGCCAGAAAATTATTTGAGAAAGGAGAGGAAATATATAACCGAGAGGGTTTTTGTGTTACCTGTCACCAATCCGATGGTAAGGGCTTGAGCGCCTCGCAATTTCCTCCGTTGGCAAATTCTCCCTGGGTAACGGGTAGCGAAGAACGGTTGATCAAATTAACGCTTCACGGACTAATGGGGCCGTTAGAATTAATGGGAAAAACCTACCCTGGGCAAGTACCAATGACACCCTACGGCGGCATGTTGAACGATGAGGAGGTCGCCTCGGTCTTGACCTTTGTGAGAAATGCGTTCGGCAACAAGGCGAATGCGGTTTCACCTGAAAAGGTCAAGCAGGTTAGGGAAGCAACCAAGAACAAGGAAGGTTTTTACACCCCCAACGAATTGTTAAAGGAACATCCGATGGAATGACGTTTACACGTTTGAGTTTAGTTCTTCCCTTTTATGAAAAGGGAAACATCACGGTTTGTTAAACTCGAAGATCTTTTCCATTGGGAGCCATTTTTCGCCGGGTTTGGCCCAAGGCAGGGCTTGTTGGTAGTTCCACATCAGCAATTCCCATGCCTGTACTTTTTCGTTATTCGCGTCCATTTTCGATTTTTTCTCAAACGAGAAGTCGTCTTCTACTTCAATGACCATGAACAAGCGGTTTTCTATGCGGTAAATATCCATATGGGTGATACCCGAATCGCCTAGACTGCTGAGTACTTCAGGCCATACATCGTTGTGATAGGCTTCGTAAGCAGCGATTAGTTCGGGATCGTTCTTGAGGTCACAGGCTAGGCAGAATTTTTTCATTGTAGTTCATTTTGAAGTTGGAAATTAGCATCTTAAATATAAGGCTTCCCCACTTATTTTAAGCACAGGGCAAGAATTTGTTTTGGGCATTCATCTAATTTTATTGTAGTAAGTGGTCTTATTACGAAACAGGGCGGGTTATTGAATTATCGAATTTAAAGGGATATGGGGATTGATCGGCAAAGTTTGTAACGAATAAACAAAAATTGATTTACACAGATTTTCCTTAAACGCAACGCCTTCATTATAGAACAGGCTGCAACTATTTAACTGGCAAAGTCCCCACCCGACCCCTTTAGATGGTGGGGGCAAAGTCCCCTCCCTTTTCCAGGGAGGGCATTTAGGGGAGGGGACTTCGATACTTCAAAATAAGTTCTAGTAGTCAAATGTCTAAGTCATCCAACAAAAATGTGGTATAGAACCATTTAAGATCGTTTTTACCCTTGCATTTTGAATTTCAAAATGCCTATCTTAGTGAGGTACGTTTTAATCAGTGTATCGATGCGTTACTCTTTGCTATTGCTTTTGTTCACTTTTTGTAAAATATTCGGCCAAGACCCAGATTCCGGTATGAAAACATTGATCGTTAAAGAAATTGAGACTAATGGGCTGGCCGATATTGCCAAAATATCGGAACTACTTGAAAAACAGGCCCCCTTGAACGCTATTGATGTGGTGAACTGGGCCGATTTTCCCTACAGGCCCAAGGTCAATTTTAGGATAGCGCATATCAAAGATCAAATTTGGATCAAGTTCTATGTCACCGAGGCCAGTGTACTCGCATTGCGTACCGAGACCAATTCGGCCACCCATCGCGATAGTTGTGTGGAGTTTTTTATTGACCCCGAACAAAATGGCAATTACTATAATTTTGAGTTCAATTGCATCGGGGTGACGCATTTGGCCTATGGCCCCAACATTGGTCAGCGCACCTTTATTGCCCCTGATTTGATCAAAAGCCATGTTACGGCCATTTCTTCATTGGGGGATAAGCCATTTGATGAAAAACTGGGTGGACACGATTGGGAAATGACCGTGGCCATTTCAACCGAAGTATTTATACACCAAAAAGATCTTGATTTAAAAGGGCTGGTGGCCAACGCCAATTTTTATAAATGTGCCGATGATGCCGCCCAAAAGCATTATTTAAGTTGGAACCCCGTAAAAACGGAAAGGCCCAACTTTCATTCACCCCAATTTTTTGGTACCGTAGTTTTCGAATAAGCGTTTAGCCATTGTTGGGTTTGGCTTGCTCAGCACGCCACTATTCAGTCCCGTCCCGAAGCTTCGGAATCGGGACTATCACAAAACATTGTAAATTTCGATGATTATGTTACGTTTTCCTGCACATCAAACAATTTTTGCAAGTTCCCTTGCAACCAGTAAAAAACCTATAATTACCAAAAGTAAAGACAGAATATACCCTTTTAAGGTAAGATGGTTGACTTCATCATTTTGTATCCTTTTTTTTGCCATAGGATGAATAACTATTCCAACTATACAGCAAATAATACCAATAATCAACCATAAATAATTCATAAGTAAAAGTAGATTTAATGCTATTTTTTCTTATCATCCTCAGTTAAAAGTTTCTGCGTTGCCTCACCTGTTCTACCCCATAGCGCGGATTTGCAATCCGTGCCCATGAGACGATTAATTTGGTCTAAAATTGCAAAATTCATGATGAGGTATTTCATGAAAACCGCAGAAAATCGATGTTTTTCAACGCTTTAGCGAAAAATGCCCCGAAAAGACCTTGCCGTCGCCATGAACGTACCGAAACCAATAGTCGGATGCTGGTAGCCGAATCCCATTATACGTACCGTCCCAACCAGGGCCGGTGGGTGAAATTTGGGCGATCAGTTTGCCGTATTTGTCAAAGATATACAACTGTGAACCGGGGTAATTTTCAGCACCGATGACGTTCCAATGTTCATGTATGCCATCGCCGTTCGGGGTAAAGAATTTTTGGTAGCCCAGGGCGATGACGGTTTTGCTCAGGGTGCG
>JBHJNU010000056.1:0-34780 GCA_050330515.1 Flavobacteriaceae bacterium
GTGGGGGCTACACCAACGGAATCCGCTACGAAGGTACCGATGGTTGGATCTTCGTTTCGCGGGGAGACTACCAGGCATCCGCTACGGACCCGGTGGACCAAGAAAAAAGCAGTAGGGCCTTGAATGCCTCGGACCCTGCCATTTTGACCTCGGTCATCGGTGAGGACGAGATCCATCTTGAAAAGATCGAAGACCAGCATGGCAACTGGCTGGAGTGTATCAAGAGCAGACAACAGCCCATTTCCCCTATTGAGAAGGGGCACAAGGCGTGTGCTATCTGCCTGATCAGTGATATTGCCATGCAGTTCTCGCGAAAACTGGAATGGAACGATGAGACCGAAATGTTCGTGAACGATGATCAGGCCAATGCACTCTTAACAAGGGAGCAGCGCAGGCCCTACGGCACCGATTATGTAAAAGTTTAATGGGGTGCAATATTGCTCTTTTAATTGCGGGCGCGTTCATAGACATGACCCCCGCGGCACACATTTTCACGCCTATTTTTTTACCTGTCGCCGCTGCCCTGGGCATGCACCCGGCGCAGTTCTTCATGAACATTGTGCTGAACCTTTGTATCGGCATCTGTACGCCACCCATGGGTACCCTGTTGTTCGTTGGTAGTGGTGTTGCCGAAGTTACCGTCACCGGGGTAGTAAAGCCGCTGCAGCCCCCGTTGGGCGCTATGACCTTCGATCTTTTCCCGATCACCTATTTCCCCGAACTTTCGCTTTGGTTGCCCCATGCTTTAGGGTTGATCGATTAATAAGTTGAATATGATGAGAATATCCATAGTCTGTATGATGATAATTTTTTTGCTCTTTTCGTGTAGGGAATCTTTTGAGGAAACCGAAGTTTCTTTGGATGGCTACCATATTGAAAAAGGTTTTTCGCTAGAGGTTATTGCATCCGAACCGCTGTTGAAAGCCCCTTTGGCGATTGATTTCGATAATTCGAATAGAATTTGGGTAGCCGAGATGCCCGGTTATATGCATAATATGCAAGGCCAAGGTGAGAACGACCCAACTGGGGCGATCAAAATATTGGAGGACAAGGATGGTGACGGACGTATGGACCACGCTAAAATTTTCTTGGACAGCCTTGTATTGCCCAGGGCACTTGCCTTGGTATATGGGGGTCTATTGTATGCCGAACCGCCAAATTTATGGTTTGTTGAGATAAACAACGATACTCCGGGTAAACGGGTATTGGTAGATTCCCTTTATGCAGCTGAAGGCAACCCAGAGCATCAACCCAATGGGCTGTTGAAGAATATTGATAATTGGATATATAACGCAAAGTCAAACTATCGATATCGTATGAAAAATGGCAAATGGTTTAAAGAGCCCACTACCTTTCGTGGTCAGTGGGGCATAAGTCATGATAATTTTGGCAGGTTGTATTTTAATGACAATTCAAGACAATTACTGGGCGACCATGTACTGCCAAATCGGTTGGTACGAAACAAATATTTTACGCCTGAAAAAGGTGTTGCCCAATTATTGACAGAAGACCAACGTGTATATCCCCTACAACCGGTATTGGTAAATAGGGGGTATGCACCTGGTATCCTCAATGCCGACAGCCTGTTACTTCATGTGACCGCCTCATGCGGTCCGTTGGTCTATAGGGGTGGGATTTTTCCTGAAGACTATGATGAAAATGTATTTGTTTGTGTACCCGAGGCCAATAGTATCAAACGCAATATCCTTTCATTCCAAAGTAATCTAACCTCGGCAAAACAAGCTTGGGAAGGAAAAGAATTTTTGGCATCATTTGATGAGGGATTTCGCCCTGTGAATTTGTACAACGGCCCAGACGGTGGCATGTATGTGGTAGATATGCACTTAGGGGTTTTAGGGCATCATGCCTATTTGAGTCCATATCTTAAAAAAATAGCCAAGGAAAGACAAATGGACACGATTGTTGATATGGGCCGAATTTTAAAGATTAGTGTCGAAGGAAGAGCCTCCGATTCAACATACAATTTAACTAAGCTAAGTAACGCCGAGCTTGCCGAATTGCTATACCATAACAATGGATGGCTTCGAGATCGTGCGCAGCAATTGTTGATATACCGAGGAAAGGAAGATATTGTTCCCCGTTTGCTACAAATTGCCATGAACGATGAGCACCCTATTGCCCAAATACATGCCTTATACACATTAGAGGGTATGGGAAAGAGTTCTTTTGATAATCTTATAAAGGTTGCTTTAGAGAGCGACTCGCAGGCAGTAGCCCATGCATTGGTATTGTTGGAGGGTTTTATTTCCAAAGAAAATGCAAGTACCGCATTGCAGACATTTGAGACCTTACTTATTAAAAACGAACCATTGATTGATCTTTACCTGGCCTCTACGCTTGGTGAATGGGCTACGGTTTCGGAAAGCAAGTTTCTACCCTTGGTTGTGATATTGTCAAAAAGGTACCCCGGGGATCTACTTATGAGGGAATCGTTCGTAAGTGGTATGTCATCAACCATGGCCTTCGCTGTTGCCATACTTGAAGAAGATTCGGAAACCAAAAATGACACCTTGGTTACGCTTCTAAAAAATACGATTAAGGTGCAAAATGAGAATAATCCCAATCCCATTTATACCAATCGTATTTTGGCGGAAGACGATAGGACCCGAGGCGGCAAGATTTTCCGTCAGATTTGTGCGGCCTGCCATGGTATAAATGGCAAAGGATCAGATGGCCTTGCACCACCATTATTAAAATCGCAATATATGAAACGACCCTTGGAACGGCTTGGACTAATTGTTTTGCACGGTTTAAGTGGACCTGTTCATGTCAATGGAAAAAAATACGAATTCAACCAAGCGATGCCCGGACTAATTGCCAATGAAAGCCTTACCGAGCAAGATATTGCCGATGTAATAGCCTATGTAACAAATGCGTTCTCAGATACCCCGGGCACATTAGAACCTGAAACTATAAAAAGATTAAGAAACGTAAGTTCGAAATCTGGGAACGAGTTCACAGAGCAGGAATTAAAAGAATTTACTGAAAAGAAGATAGGGAAGACCTCCCTGTAATCTCAATTTTAGAATCATATCCTATGAAAAACAACACTTCTTTTATTGATGACGACTTTTTATTGCAAAGCGAATTTGCAAAGCTCCTGTATCATGATTATGCAAAAGACTTGCCTATTATTGATTACCATAATCATTTGCCCCCAAAGGAGATAGCCGAAAACCGCAACTTTGAGAACATAAGCCAAGCATGGTTGGCAGGTGATCATTACAAGTGGAGGGCAATGCGTACCTTGGGCATCGATGAAAAGTTTATTACAGGAAACGCTTCGGATATTGAAAAGTTTCGGAAATGGGCAGATGCAGTGCCCTTTACGATAAGAAACCCCTTATATCATTGGACTCATTTAGAGTTACTCCGTTACTTCAATAGTCATGACCTGTTATGTGCTGAAAATGCAAATGAATTCTATATTGAAACATCGCAACAATTACAAGAAACGACCCACAGCGCAGTTGGGCTATTGCAGCAGCGAAAGGTAGAATCGCTCTGCACAACCGATGAGCCCCATGACACTTTGGTGCACCATAAAAATATTGCCGAACAGCGTATTTTCCCAAAAGTATTTCCAGCATTTCGCCCAGACAAAGCTTTTGCTATTGAAGAGAACGCTTCCTATATTTCCTATTTAGAACTTTTAGGTAATTCAGAAAATAGGACCATCCAAACCTATGCCGACCTACTAGACGTTTTGGAGCGCAGGATGGACTTTTTTCAAGAACACGGCTGTAAGATCTCGGATCATGGTCTGGAGCAAATGTACCACTACAAAGAGGGGGTTCATGATAGCGAATCAATTTTCACCAAAGTAAGAAACGGAGGCGCCATTTCAACAGATGAGATACATTATTTTAAAGCGCGATTCTTGATCTTTCTAGGTAAGAATTATCATAAACGGGGCTGGGTACAACAATTTCATCTAGGGGCGCTTAGGGATAATAATAGAAGACTTTTAACAAGTTTGGGCCCTAATACCGGGTTCGACTCCATTGGAGATTTCTCCCAAGCGAGGGCATTGAGTGGATTTCTGAATGAACTGGACACCACAGATCAACTTACTAAGACAATCGTCTACAATATTAACCCTTCCGAAAACGAAGTTTTTGCTACCATGATGGGGAACTTTAATGATGGCAGCATAAAGGGTAAAATGCAGTTCGGTTCCGGGTGGTGGTATCTAGACCAAAAAGATGGTATGGAACGTCAAATGAATTGCCTTTCTAATATGGGTGTTCTCAGTACTTTTGTGGGCATGCTAACAGATTCAAGAAGTTTTTTATCTTTTACCCGACATGAATATTTTAGACGGATCCTCTGTAATTTGATCGGCAACGATGTTCAAAATGGGGAACTACCCAAAGATGAAAAATTATTGGGTAAAATAGTTGCCAATGTTTCCTATCATAATGCTAAGGATTATTTTGATTTTGGATAGTGGCTGTAAAGCGAACGTACAACTACCTTAAGGTAAAGAATTAATCCATTAAAAAGGCAAGCCACATTATTTGGGCATAAAAGTTCGCAAAAGGCTTTGATCAGTAAGTTCGGTTAGATAATGAATCAGCGCCATGCGATCAAATTATGATCCGATTATCCGCTGCGGTATTTTTCAAGGTCAGTTGTATTAGAAAAGTATCTAACCAATAAGTTTAGTTGTTGACGTTTCACCAAGCCATTGCATTCCGTATACCAGCGCAAACTTCTTATAAAATCAGTTCGCTAATGCTCAAAATCTTTGAACTAAGCTCCATACGTTCTACCCCGTTGACCTCAAAGAAAACTTCAAAATAGTTGGGAACTTGCCCAAATTCATCCAACATCCGATTTTCCAGCTCTTGGACCAATACCGGGTCGCTGAAGTTTTTAAAGCTTTGGGAAGCACCTGTATCCCAGATACCGGTGAACACATAGATCGTATTATTATTTGGCCCCGGCACTTTTAACATGAGCGCATAATCTTGATGAAAACTTTCGGGATTTCCACTAGGGTTCATGTTTTGTACCGAATTGTTCAAGGCGTTCTTGATGGTAAAACTGTCTGAGGATTCATCGTACGTAACACTTGATCTGTTTATATAGTCTTTGAAGATCCCCAATGTTTTTACCATACCGATTACCATAATATCATTGTCGGGAAGCTCTTTTGAGTTGAAGCGTGATGTGGTACCAATAGTAAAACTCTTTTTGTTAGAGGTTAAAATATAGCTCAAATCTTTTATCCATGCCGCACTGTTTCTGATCAAGTGGGAATAAGACAAGGTTTCAACAAGCAATCCAGACGGTTTGATTTTGTTGCGCAAGACCTCTAATTCCTTCTCTGAATTCACTTGAGGATTTCGGATGATTTTTCTGGTATGTGCCACCGTGTCGATTTCTTGGTACAAGAATAAATCGCCCATTAGTAACATTATAGGGTTATCAGAACGTAATATAGCTGTCCAAAGTTGAGAATTGGCAACCGGATTCTTTGAAAGGGAATTTTTAAACAAGGCGAAATTTCCAATTAGAGAAAGAACTATGACCAACGATGCGCCCCATAGGATCTTCCTATTCAAAATTGGGGTAGTGGATTTTTTTAACTTCTTTTTTTCTTCAAATGTAACTTGATAACTTCCTTTGGGAATCTTAATAAGTACTTTTTCGGCAGCACCTTCTTTCAGGTAATACGTTCTGATTTTCTTTCTGAGATTATAGATGTATACTCGAATTAGAGTACTTTGAGAGGGGTCGAATTCCTTTTTACCGAAGATATCCGTTGCAATCGTAGTTTCTTTTGGAATATCGTTTTCTAAAGTACAGTGAACCAAATATCTCAATAGATTGGCATATGTTGTAGAATTACCAAAGGATTTGCTGGCGATTATTCTGTTTACATAATTATCATATTGTTTGTAGTCCATAACTGTTAAAAATAATTACGATAAAATTAAATAAATTATTAACAGTTAACAAAACAGTTTTTTAACGCTTTAACTGTTAATTATACTTTTTATATTGCCTTAAATATCAGCAGTATGAAAGCAAAAGGCTATACTTTTTTTTTATTTGGCATTCTTATACTTGGCAGTTGTCGTTGGAAGGCGCCACAAGAGATTCAATCTCTTATGGCCGAGCTGCCCGAAACAATAGATTTTAATTATCACGTAAAACCAATACTATCGGATAAATGTTTTGCCTGTCATGGCCCTGATATGGCCAACCAGAAGGCAGGGCTCCGGTTGGATATCGCTGAAAACGCCTATGAAGTGTTGAAGGCATCTGGAAAGCATCCTATAGTTCCCGGTAAGCCAGAACAAAGTGAAGTTATTGACCGAATCCTTTCCGATGACCCGGAAATTAAAATGCCACCTCCTGAATTTAAGGTGGAACTTAGTAAAAATGAAATTGCCATTCTTACCAAATGGGTGGAGCAGGGCGCAGAATATAAACCGCATTGGTCCTTTATTAAACCGAAAAAGGAAAATATACCTCAGTTTAGTTCAAAAGACTGGGCTAATAACGAAATAGATGCTTTTGTTGCCGCGAAATTAGAAGAGCACAAGCTTACTGCATCTGACAGGGCATCCAAAGAGAACCTGATACGGAGATTAAGTTTTGATTTAACCGGTCTTCCGCCTACGTTAAATGAGATAAACGGTTTTGTTAATGATACTACCCCTACAGCCTATGAAAAATTGGTGGATGGTTTGTTGGCTTCACCAGCCTATGGAGAACGCATGGCAAGCGATTGGATGGATGTCGCAAGTTATGCCGAGAGCGATGGCTATTTAGATGATAAGCATCGAGATTTCAGTGCTTATAGAGACTGGGTCATAAACTCCTATAACGACAATATGCCTTATGATCAATTTGTTACTTGGCAACTGGCGGGGGATCTTCTGCAAAATCCTACCAAAGAAAGTGTATTGGCAACCGCCTTTAACCGCTTGCATAAGAAAAATTCTGAAGCGGGTATCGTTTTTGAGGAATATCGGGTAGAATACGTTGCTGACAGAACATTGACCGTTGGAAGGGCATTTTTGGGTGTAAGCATGGAATGCGCCCGTTGTCATGATCATAAATATGACCCTATAAGCCAAAGGGACCATTACGAAATGTTTGCCTTTTTCAATAGTACCAATGAATTGGGCACGGCAGTTTATGGACCAGGCCAAGTACCAGGACCATCTTTGTTATTAACCAATAATGAACAAGACAAATTACTGGAATATATAGACAATAAAATCTTTACAGCTGAAGACAGATTGGGGGAGGCGCAAAAGTTGGATATAAAAAATGGCCGTGATTGGATAGCGAATACAGGAAGAATTGAAGATGACATCAACAAAGCATTAAAAAAAGGATTGGTAGCCGACTATCGTTTTGATCGTATGGTTCCAAATGGTGAGAAAACCTTTTCTATTGCCAATTTGGGCTCCAATGCCAATCCTGCTGTTATTAAAGAACCTAAAATTGAACGGGGTGAGACCGGCAAAGGGGTTTTTCTGAATGATTATACTACCATAACACTTCCTAAAAAAGTGGGCTGGTTTGATCAATCGGATCCTTTTAGTATTTCACTTTCCATATTTCCTGATAAGAATTACGATGAGGCTGCCCTATTCACGCATTGTGAAGATATTAGATTGGGTATGAAGGGCTACTCATTACATTTGGAGAATAACCACCCTAAATTTATTATAGCCCGTTCTTGGCCTAACAATGCAATTCAAGTTAAAACCAAAAATCCAATTGCGGAAAAAGAATGGTCTAATTTAACCGTTTCGTATGATGGTCTTGGCAAAGCGAAAGGAGTACATATTTATTTAAACGGAAAACTGGTTCCCGTTGAAATAGAAGCAGACAATTTATACAAATCCATTTTGTATATACCTGATATACACACCTATGGGTTTAAGGGCTTTACCATGGGGGTAAGGGATAAAATGAAAACTTTCATTAATGGAGGCATAGACAACCTTAAGATCTACAATCGTGAGTTATCTGCCTTGGAGGTGCTTTACGATAGGAACAAACAGGAAGCGCTAGCGATTTGCAGTGACCCAAAGGCCGGCGGAAATGAAAAATTTGTACTGGATTTTTATCATAAAAGTATAGACCCAGAAACTGAAAGGAAAAGAAAGGAACTGCAAAAATTACGTAAAGACCGAATAGATGAACTAGAACCTATTCAAGAAATAATGGTTCTAGGAGACATGCTCAAACCTAGACCTACTTATATACTTGACAGGGGTGCTTATGATGCCCCAACGGAACAGGTATTACCTGACGTGCCCCAGGCTATAATGCCTTTTGGTGAAGATATGCCTAGAAATCGATTAGGATTGGCCAAATGGTTGTTCAACAAAAATCATCCCTTGACCGCAAGAGTATATGTAAATAGACTTTGGCAACAACATTTTGGCAAAGGCCTGGTAGCATCATCTGACGACTTTGGTAACCAGGGTAGTCTGCCCACACACCCAGAATTGTTAGATTGGCTAGCAGTTCAATTTATAGAATCGGGTTGGGACATAAAAAATATGCATAAATTGATGGTGATGTCGGCTACGTATCAGCAAAGTTCAGAAATACGACCCGAACTTTTGGCAATCGATGTCGAGAACAACCTATTGGCGCGCTGGCCAAGTGCGCGTATGACGGCGGAGATGGTACGTGATAATGCCCTTGCTATCAGTGGTTTGTTGTCTAAAAAGATAGGTGGGCCAAGTGCTTATCCATATCAGCCAGAAGGTCTGTGGGACGAACTTAGCGATAAAGGGTGGCGCTATAAATATAAGCAAGAACCTGGCGAAGGACTTTATCGAAGAAGCCTTTACACGATATGGAAGAGAACTTCAGGGCCGCCATCAATGCAGATTTTCGATGTGGGCGATCGAAGTGTATGCACCGTCAAAAGGAGACAGACCAGTACACCACTTCAGGCCTTGGTTCTTCTTAATGACCCCCAGTTTGTTGAGGCATCCTACATAGTAGCGGAAAAACTGTTACATGAAGTAGGAGATAATCTTGAAAAGTGCCTCATTCAGGCATTTCAACTTTGTACTGGAAGATATCCCTTAGAAGCGGAGCTGAAGGTACTAGAAAATTTCCATGACGATGAGCTCGTACGCTTTTCTGCGAACAAGAATGATGCCATAGCTTATTTGGATATGGGAGAAACTAAGGTCAATAGCAGTTCAGACCCGGTACAGGTTGCTGCTTTGGCAACAGTTATCAATGGAATTATGAATACATCTGAAGGATATACCATCAGATAATAAAGTGATATTATGAACGATTTATTTGAACAAAAGAGGTTTCAGGACACTCGAAGAGGGTTTCTAAAAAAGGCATCCTTGGGCTTTGGTTCTATTGCCCTGACCAGTATGATGGGCCCAACGGCTTCTTTCGCCAATGAACTTTTACCGAAGGCGTCACTATCTAATGGTATGGGAGGTATACTAAATGGTACTCATTTTCCGGCCAAGGCCAAGCGCGTTATCTACCTATTTCAAAGTGGGGGGCCATCACAGTTGGAGACCTTCGACTATAAACCTGCCTTGGCCAAATGGCACGGTCAGGAAATTCCAGATTCTTTAAGAGGAACACAGCGTAATTCAGGTATGGTTTCCGATCAATCTACCTTTCCTTTGGTAAAATCCATTTTTGATTTTAAACAGTATGGGCAATCAGGGGCATGGGTAAGTGAACTTTTTCCCCATACCGCTAAAGTAGTAGATGATCTGTGTATTATTAAATCTATGTACACGGAAGCAATAAACCATGAACCAGCAGTGATGTTCGTGCAGACAGGTTCGCAGCTAAGCGGCAGGCCGTCAATAGGCTCTTGGTTGAGCTATGGCCTGGGCAGCGATAATGAAAACTTACCGAATTTTGTGGTCATGCTGTCAAAGGGAAGTGCCGGCGGCGCCCAACCCTTAAGCTCGGCCGCATGGGCAAATGGGTTTCTACCTTCGCACCATCAAGGGGTACAGTTCCGCTCAGGAAAGGACCCAGTACTTTATCTCAATAATCCCTATGGGGTACACGACCATGACCGAAGGAGGGCATTGGATTACATAGCTGAATTAAATAATCAGCAATATGATATTTGGCATGACCCCGAAATTCAATCTAAAATAAATCAATATGAAATGGCCTACAGAATGCAAAGCTCTGTGCCCGATGCGGTAGATACTTCTAATGAACCAGACCATATTTATGAATTGTACGGTGAAGATGCAAAGATCCCGGGCACGTATGCATCAAATTGTCTTCAGGCTAGAAGGTTGGCCGAAAAAGATGTAAAATTCATTCAGTTATACCATATGGGATGGGATCAGCATGGCAATTTGCCCAGTGGTATTCTAAATCAATCTAGGGATACGGACCGGGCTACGGCCGGGTTGATTACGGATCTGAAACAACGCGGACTGCTGGAAGACACGCTTGTTATTTGGGGAGGCGAATTTGGCCGTACCAGCTTTTCCCAAGGTAGGTTAACAGCCGATAATTATGGTAGGGATCACCACCCAGGTTGTTTTACCATGTGGATGGCCGGCGCCGGGGTAAAGCCAGGTATGGTGTATGGCGAGACAGATGATTTTGGCTATAACGTTGTCGGAAACGGTGTTCATGTTCATGATTTCCAAGCAACCCTTATGCATTTATTGGGTATTGATCACGAAAGGCTAACACATAAGTATCAGGGTAGGAGGTTCCGATTAACCGACGTACACGGTCATGTAGTTAAAGATATTTTAAGTTGAATATGACTTCAAGAAGAGATTTTGTAAAAAAAACAACCATAGGGTCCGGAGCTTTGTTGGTTGCGCCTTCCATTCCATTTTATATTAATTCTCCACAATATCAACTTGAAAATGAAATCATTGGGCATGGTGATTTTAAATATCGTGTGGAGCAAAATTGGGGAAATCTTGACCCTAAAAAACATCCCGTAAAGAATTGCCATGAAATGGTCATGGATAGTAGGGGTAGGCTCTTAATGCTTACCGACCATCCGAAGAACAATATACTTATATACGACACATCGGGTAAATTGCTTCAAAATTGGACCTTGAATTTACCAGGAGGACATGGGTTAACCATACATGATGAGGGTGGTGAAGAGGTTTTGTATATCACTGACCCCAGTTTGGGCAAAGTGATCAAAAGCACTTTGGATGGTAGTATAATTATGGAATTGGAACACCCGGTCAAAGTTGGTACATACGATGAAAACATGCCATATCGCCCTACCGAAACAGCCATTGCCCCGAATGGGGATATATATGTTGCTGATGGATATGGTTCGCAATTTATCTTGCAGTATGACAGAAAGGGAAATTTTATTAAAAAGTTCGGGGGAGACAGTTTTCTTCAGGAAGATAAGTTTAAACAGGTGCATGGCGTAGCCATTGATAACCGTGATCCAAATAATCCCACTTTGCTTTGTTCGGCTAGAATAAAGAACTCGTTCAAAAGATTTACGTTGAACGGTGAATATGTAGAGAGTGTTTACCTACCCGGCGCTTTCATAAGTAGACCGGTTATAGACGGTGACCATCTGTATTCAGGGGTATGTTTCGGAATGGAAAAGGACAATTACAATCCATTGCAGAACAAGGGATTTGTGACAATTTTAAACAAGGAAAATAGGGTGGTTTCAAATCCGGGAGGTACGAAACCAAGGTATAAAAATGGAAGACTCAAGTTGATCTTGCAGGAAAGGCCCATTTTTAAACATTGCCATGATATTTGTGTGGATAATGATAAAAATCTATATGTCTGCCAATGGAACGCTGGGGGAGTTACTCCCTATAAACTTCATAGGGTTTAATGTGGTGTAAATTGAAATTTTATGCCGGTAAGTAGTGCTCAGCTATCAAAAATATGACCAAAAACGAAATAGGGCTTTGTAAAAAGTGAATAACGAAATGACCATGAAATCTAATAGGCGTATTTTTTTGATAAAAGGTCTCCCTTTCGCTGCAGGGTTGGCAGCCACGTCGTTGGCACCTTTCGGAGCATTGGGTTATGACTTGGGATCTGCTTCCAGACCTGAAGAGATTATTCTTAGACCCAAAAAGCGTTCTAGTACCAAGGAAGCCATACGCTTTTCGGTCATGGGCCTCAACCATGGCCATATATATGGCATGGTAGATTCCCTGCTTAAAGGCGGTGGAACCCTAGTGGCCGTTTATGCCAAAGAAGCTGATTTGTTAAAAAGTTTCACAAAGCGATATCCTAGTGTAAAGGTTGCAAAAAGCGAAGAAGAAATTATTGAAGATTCTTCTATAAAGTTGGTGGCGAGTGCATCCATTCCTGTGGAGCGCGCGCCTCTTGGAATTCGCGTAATGAAATCTGGCAAGGACTATATGGTCGATAAGCCCGGAATAGTAAATTTTGATCAATTTGAAGAAGTAAATAAAATACAAAAGGAAACAGAGCGAATTTATTCAATTACCTACAGTGAGCGTTTGGCCAACCCTGCCTCTGTATTTGCAGGACAATTGGTTCATGAAGGTGCCATTGGCAAAGTTGTACAGGTCATTGGTCTTGGCCTGCATCGTATGCGACCCGAAAGCCGCCCTGATTGGTTCTTTTCTCCTGAAAAGGCAGGAGGTATCCTGTGCGATATAGGCTCTCATCAATGTGACCAGTTCCTTTTTTATACCAATTCAAAAGAGGTGGACGTAAGTTTTGCCCAAACGGGCAACTTTAATATTCCCGAATATCCAAATTATCAGGATTTTGGGGATATGAGCGTACGCAGCCAACACGCTACCGGATACATCCGTATAGATTGGTTCACACCAGATGGACTTGGTACATGGGGAGATGGCAGAACCTTTATTTTAGGGATCGAAGGCTACATTGAAATGCGAAAGTACATTGACATTGCCGGCCGGGAGGGGAGCAATCATTTATTTTTGGTCAATAAAAAGGAAACCAAGTATTTTGATTGTAGCAATGTTCATATGCCCTACGGTGAACAACTGGTAAGTGATGTCATTAACCGCACCGAAACGGCCATGGCTCAAAGTCAATGTTTTCTTGCCACTGAACTAGCGCTGACGGCACAGAAAATGGCGTTAAAACTAGTATGATAGTTCAATGTCAGAAAGAGGTGTCAGGTTGATCTGTCACTACTTGAAATTGCACACGGGTAAGTTTTTGTTTTCAATGAGATAAACAACTAAATGCCCTTTGTACAATTTGGATAGGATTGATAAGACCAAAAGGAATCAAATCCATAACTTAAAAAACAAACTAATCCCGCATGGTTGCATTGGAATTTACAACTTTTCTTGGTCGTTTTCATCCTTTGTTCGTTCACCTTCCCATTGGGTTTATCCTATTGGCCATTCTTCTAGAATGGTGGGAAAGTTTCAATAAAACCCAAAATCCGAGTCAGCTCATTCCAGTAGCTTGGTTCATTGGAGGTCTAAGCGCCTTTGCAGCGGCAATTTGCGGCTGGTATCTTGGGGAAACTGGACTTTATGAGGAGGAAAATCTTTTTCTACACCGTTGGTTGGGTGTTTTTCTCGTACCTATCTCGTTTATTGGATGGTGGATCAAAAGAAAACCGAACGAGTATCCGAAACAGGTACAAAATGGGTTTAACATTCTGTTGATT
Organism: Flavobacteriaceae bacterium; assembly: GCA_050330515.1. Classification (GTDB taxonomy): domain Bacteria; phylum Bacteroidota; class Bacteroidia; order Flavobacteriales; family Flavobacteriaceae; genus Maribacter_C. The sequence goes on from JBHJNU010000056.1 coordinate 13,658, forward strand.
GTTTTACTTTCAATAGAAGGGCATAAGGGAGGCAATCTCACTCATGGAGAGACCTATTTGACGGAATTTGCACCCGAACCAATACGCAAGTTGTTGGGAGGCGCTAAAGACTCCACTTTGGTTTCAACATTTGTCGAGCCGGATTCAGTAATCATTTATCACCAATTGATAGCGCCTATTTTCGAAGTGAAATGTATATCCTGTCATGGCAATGAAGTCAAAAGGGGTGCCCTGAATATGAGCCATCCCGATTCCATGCAACTGGGTGGAGATGGAGGTGCTGTTCTGGTTAAGGGAAGTGCGGCCCAAAGCGAATTGTTCAGAAGAATTACATTGCCGCAGAAAAACAACAAATTTATGCCCCCAACGCCGAACGTGCTTACGTATGATGAAATCAAAACTATAGAATGGTGGATTGAACAGGGGGCATCCTTTGAAGATAGAGTAAGTGATGTAAAAGTTCCGGACAATATGAAACCTTTGTTATTACGGCGCTTTGGCCTAAATACTGAAAAACGTCCATGGTATGAGAAGGTACAACTTGCGGCACTTGACAGTGCCCATTTAATAAACTTGCGCAGAAACGGCTTTACGTTAAAGACGCTAGGTGGCAAAAATCAATTATTGGATGTAAGTTATTCTGGCACAAATCTGTCCGCTGAAAAAATGGCACTCCTAGAGCCCGCAAGTAAGCATATCACCTGGCTTTCACTGTCAGAGACAAATTTGGAAAATGAATGGTTATCAATAGTTTCCGATTTTTCCAACCTTACGCGTTTGGAGTTGGACAGGACAAGTATATCGGATGAGGGCATCGGTTATATTAAAGGACTGCACCATTTGGAAGTGTTAAACTTGTACGCATCAAAAGTGACCGATAGCGTATTACCCAGCCTGGGCCAAATGCCCAAATTAAGACGTGTCTACCTTTTTGAGACCAACGTAACATCTCAAGCAGCAAAGGGTATATCTGAAATCAATTCACAATTGTCGATTATAGTTAAATCAAAGTGAACAAGTCAAAGAAATCGGGAAAGCAGTTCAATTAACCTTACTTAATAAACACTAGCATCAGTTTTGGTCAATTTAATTTTTCGGATGTTTGTAATTAGACAAGAGGCTCACGAGAACCAAGATGTAGTACGAAATCAAAAAAAATGAAGGTATTATGGAAATGAACTGTATAGTGGATCGAAACGTCGATATAACCTTTACGGCACTAGTGTATAACCGTTAAAGAAAAAGTTTCGCCAAGAATGGAAATTAAACATAAAATCAATACGTAACGCTTAACGAACATTAAGATGAATTCTAATTTGCTTCCAACTTTACTATTTATTTTTATTACGGGTACATCTCATTATATTGTTCATGGACAAATAAAAGTAAACCCTTCGGCAGATGATGCCCTTGTGACAGAAACTGATCGGCACTTCATCAAAAAGGTATATCAAATTGCCAGAACTGCCGCAGTAGAGAACTATCCTTATGGGGCTTTGTTGGTACATGGAGTTAAGATTATTGCAGAGTGCGGAAATAGGGTCGAGGAAATGGGAAAGTTCAAAAAAATCATAAAATAACTAGGGCAAACAAGATAAATCAAACCCTCTCCGAAGATTTTGCCATTGCTTTTAAATATTATCAAAACCTGTTAAAGGCATCTAGGGACTCATAATTTTTATCTAAACTCAATACTCAAATAAACCGGCAAATGATCCGATAGTTTCCGGCCCTTTTCCAAGTTTTCGCATGCCCTTACAAAATCAATTACACCACTTTTGGTTTTAGTTGTGGTGTTCGAGTAGAAAATATTGTCAATGGCGTGGTTGCGGTACTCAAACCCATCACAGGCCCTTTTCAGGGTTGTTTTTTGGTTGCTTACGGCAGGGGAATAGCCGTTTTTCTTAAAGTTGTCAAATACCGGATCGGCCTCGTCTACATTAAAGTCGCCCGCTAAGATGACGGGTCCGCTAACATTGCTGTTTATGTATTGGGTGAGTGCGGTAATTTCGGCCTCTGGGTTCTTGTCATAAGGCCTGGAGTGAAAGTTGATGAGGGTCAATTTTTTATCCGCTATGTAAAAGTCCAGCAGAAACGGTTCCCGGTCAATGGCGGCATCCAGTGCCTTGATCAGGCTTCCCCTATTTTTGATTTTAATGTGTTTGGTCTTCCAGACCACCGCATAGCGTTCCGTAACATATTTAGGGCTATTTGTGGGGTCGCTGATCACATAGTCCCATTGGGCGCCCTTTCGGTTCAACAGGTCGGCCAGTTTGGCAACGGCCTGGGCACCGCCAAAGCCAGATACGACCTCTTGTATGGCCACAATATCGGCATCTCGCAGCAATTCGGCCATTTCTTCGAGTTCATCGTTGCTTTTGGTTTGGCCAAAATCTTGAATGTTCCAAGAGACCAAGGTAATTTCATCAACTTGTGCAAAAACGGTAACAGGTAGAAAATAGAAAAGGAAAAGCAGTATTTTACGGGTCATCACGTCTATTCTAATCGCAGGTAAAAATAAACCAAAGTCCCGCGGTATTTTACAGATAACCGTAATGAAACCCGATCTACCCCTGCGCAAGCTGCCTTAAACCAAAAAAGTCTGGCCAATTGGCGCAGGCAGACTTTTTATCGTTAAAACACAAACCGGTTGTGCATAATCGTGGAGCCGGAGACGACCGCGCGTAAATAAAAGGTCCGGTGAACCTTTTTAGCGCAGGTGCGGGCTTGCCGCGCTGGCCTTCGAATGCCGTAGGCAGCACAAAAAAGCCACCCCAAAGGATGGCTTGTGAAGTGGAGCCGGAGGGATTCGAACCTATATCTCAAAACCCCAATAAATAAAGGCTTTCCAGCCTGTCTAAAATTTATGCTCACCGAATAGGTGACTTTTATATACGAAGGGGCTGTTTACTTAGAGCGGTACTTAATTCTAATCCTATTTGATTCGATTTACCCTTTCTTCAATTAGAGTATTGAATATCTTTTTTTGTTCTTCCTTTAAAAAGCTTTCATCAATTAAGGAAGGCCATTTTTTTGCTCCCGCTACCATTCTTACCCAAAGGTTTTCAATTGCCTTTTGAGGAACGCGAGCTTTGGCCATTGCCATATCGAAATCTTCTTTTGCGATTTTTCTATTTTTACCGTTCAAGGTCAAGGCCAACTCCTCAGGATCATCAGGTATCAATAATTGGGCTGAAACCATATCATAAGCAGGAGCCAGGGAGTAAGATTTTCCATTTTTTGCAATAAGAGAGAAGTTTTTAAGATGCATGTCATTATTTCCAATCAAGAATGATACAATGACCTGTTCATAAAATCGGACTACATCGAATAATGGGTTTTGCGAGTAGGTCATTATGGCTTTGGCAATCTGTTCGTAAGAACCTCTGTATTTATGTTCAGTGAGGCGTTCTGTTAACTGGCATGCATCTTCCATGGCAAATTTGTTACCTTTTGCATCCCGATCTATTCTTCTGGTCAGATAGGCCAAATGCCCATCTTTTAGTGGAATCAACAAAAAAGGTACCGTGTCAATGCCACATGCCTGTGCCAACAACATCGATAATGCTTCCGTCTCAGGCATTTGAGGATATTCTGAAAAGGGTGGTTTTAAAATGAATCTTTCATTCAAAGCACCGACAATGGTCAGCCTGGAATTGTTTTCTTGGGTAAAGCCCAATGAAAGTTTGGGTTGAACCCCGGTTACAATGACGCGCTGGGCCACATTTTCTTTGGCCAGTTCCTCAATTTGTGAAAGTTCATAATCCAATGCAAGTTGGGGCGTGTCTTCTTGCCAAAAGAACTTTAGGCAATCTGGGTGATAAAGATCTTCTTCAGAGGAAAGTTGTTTTTGGCAGGCTAGACAGTTACTCATTTTTCCAATACACTTATGTTGCCGATACAATCTTTACAGGTGGCCAATAAAAGCCCCATACGGTCCCGTGGATTTAGTTTCCAATTCTTTTGTGCTATGTTCAATAGCCACCCTTCGGGAATCAATCCATCAAAAAAAGGAAATAAAAAATCGGAATGAAAAGGTTTCTCTTGCAAGGGTAATGTCAGGGATACAGCAAGGGGATTTTCTGATTTCAGATATTCATGGGAATAGGTAAAGTGATACCCTTCCTCATCTTCCAAAAGGATTCCTGCCAAATTAGTATTCACCCAAATTTCTCCTTGTCGCATCACTTATAGGTGTAGGGGTTAATTCATGTCCAAAGAATAAAAGTATCTGATTGATCTTATCCGTCATCAAGTTGGGTTTTCCTTGCTCCAATTCACGTACAAATCGTAGCCCAACTCCAGCGGTATCTGAAAGTTCAACCTGGGTCAAGTTAAGAGCTTTACGTCGTATCCTGATAAATTGAGCTATGGGATTATTTCTATTCCAATCTTCCATAGATATACCTTAACGGGTGCAATGTAGATAAAATAATTCAAATTATACCTATTAGGGTATAAAACATGTTTTTTTATAATAATTATACCTTAAAGGGTATAAAAATATAAGTGTGTCAAATAAAACCGAATAAAATAAAAAAACCTGTAAATCAGTAATTTACAGATTTAATGTGTTGTTTTGATGGTGTTTCAGTGTCGGAGGAGTCGAACTTAGTATATAAAATATTGATATTCAATTACTTGAAATAGTTTCAATTTTTATGCGTACAGGTATAGACCCGCTTTTTCGTTCTTGTCGCGGCGCTCATCCTTCAAGTAGAAAAGGGTTGAAAAAGAATTTATCGAATTTTAGGTGTCGATTTATACCAAATAAAGGTATAAAAAAGAAATTATATAATTTCATAAATATCTATAAATTAATGTATTACAAGGAAATAGACACCTATTTTAAAAATTTAAAAGTGGTGTCGATTTGGTGACATTTAGAATGGTTTCAAATAGATTCTTTTGACATCATAAAAAACCAAAAACCCTGATAATCATATGATTACAGGGTTTTTGGTTTAGAATGATGCCATTCTAGTGGAGCCGGAGGGATTCGAACCCTCGTCCAAACAAGCAATTACAATGCTTTCTACATGTGTAGTTTCCGATTGGTTTTCGATAAGTGCCTGACCGGAAACCGCCTAACACAAACTTAGCTTCTTAAGGTTTTGGTGGTACTACCAAAGCGAATACTACCCTTATATCGACATTTATGGTGCTCCTGATTGAATCGCCGTCGACAGGGGCTATTCAGGAACATCTCGCTTCGCTACCTGGTAGCGACGAGGCTAAATCCTACTGTAATTCAGATTAAGCGGCAAGAGCGTAATTATTTTCGCCAATTAAAAGTGCGAAGTATGATATTTACGAGCTGTACCCCAGCGCTCGACATGCTTACATTGCCATTGGTCTCGCTGTCAAAACCAGTCGGCCCCAGTGAACAAGACACCTTAAGTGTACTGATCCAATGGTCTTGAAATCGATTCAAGACTATTTTCTCTGCTAGTTCATTATCAAAGAACAATACCCTAAATTTAGGAGTGCAAAGCTAACATTTATCTATCAAAGGAAGAAAAAGATTAGCTAAACCCTTTGCTTAGGTTCAAAGAAGTTCAAAAAGCATACCAAAACTCACCACGCCCGCCATTTGTCATACCGCCCTATGCCTTTTTAACGATACCTGTCAAAAGGGCCGTTCAGTCTAACTTACCATGTCATCGTCGTATTTTTGTCGGGCTTACAAGGGCAACGGTAGCTGTTGAAAATTTCTGTTAACATGAATACAAGCGATCGTTTTATTCACGTCATTTGTCATCGAATTCTACTATTGTTACTGCATTGAGACCGCACTAGATTCCGTTCGTAATTCCTTTATTCGAAAAGCAACAGTTCATTTTCGAATACCCCCGTTTTGTTGTTAATGACAAAAACTTTATTACACTCCATTTTTTACGCCTTATCGAAAGGCGATTAACGTGGTTCTAATCCAAAAAAAATAAATATGACCTTTAAACACCGTTCTTTTGGGCAAATCTGATTCTACCTCAAAAAAATTCCTTTTCATCTCACGTTGGGGCGAATCGCTAGACATCGCCTTGGCCACCCAAACCGAGGGCCACATTGTTAAAATGTTCACAGAAGACCGAGAATCGCGTGAAATCGGCAATGGTTTCATAAAAAAAGTAAAAGACTGGCGCAAGCACATTGATTGGGCAGACATCCTTATTTTTGATTACACGGGCTACAGCGCCGAATGTGAGGAGCTTCGCGCAAAGGGCAAGTTGGTCTTTGGGGGCACAGCCTATACCGATCGCCTAGAGTTAGACCGTAATTTCGGGCAAGATGAACTAAAAAAGCACAAGATCAACACCCTGCCCTACAAAGAGTTCCATACCTTTAAAGAGGCCATTTCCTATGTAGAACAGAACCCGAACGCCTACGTGATCAAGCCTTCGGGCGAGACCCAAGAATTAAAACAGTTGCTATTTGTGGGTAATGATGATGAGGGCAATGATGTTGTCAGAATTCTCAAGGCCTATGAAAAATCTTGGGGTGACGATTTTGGTACCTTTCAGTTACAACGCAAGGTGAAGGGGGTTGAAATTTCGGTTGCGGCCTTCTTTAACGGCACCCATTTTTTGAGTCCGGTGAATATTACCTTCGAACATAAGAAACTGTTTCCCAAAGAACTTGGGGTTTCTACGGGCGAAATGGGCAGTAGTATGTTCTGGTCAAAAAAATCCCCGGTATTTGACAAGACCCTGAAGAAGTTCGAGGCCACCTTGGCGAAACATAAATTCTATGGTCATATCGATATCAATTGTATCGTCAACGGCATGGGTGTTTACCCTTTGGAGTTTACCTCGCGGTTCGGGTTTCCCCAAATTTTCATACAGCGCGATGGCATGACCGAACCGATCAGCGATGTGCTCTATGGGGTCGCCGCAGGAGTTAAAAAAGAGATACAGGTGAAGAAGGGGTTTCAAGTGGGGGCCTTTATCGTTGTTCCGCCTTTTCCTTTTGATGATAGAAAAACTTTTGAACTGTTCTCAAAAGATGCCGTAGTAGTATTCAAAAAGGATAAGACCGAAGGGGTGCACCCTATGCACGTTAAAAAGGTGAACGATGAGTGGTTGATCACAGGTAGCATAGGTATTGCCGTATTGGTAACCGGCACCGGACTTACCATGCGCGATGCCCAACGGGCCATGTATAGCCGGATCAATACGGTGATCATCAATAACTGTTATTATCGCACCGATATCGGTGATCGTTGGTTCGAAGATTCTGATAAACTTTGGTCTTGGGGACTGCTTTAGACGGGAATATGGAAACGGTATTTCAAAAATATTATGGTGATCCCCAGCATTTTTTCAAGTTGTTGCCAGCATCTTGGACGGAAGGCCTACTAGAGGTTTGGGATGACTATGCCTTAAAATCGGAACTCTTCGTGCTTTTAATGGAAGGCCAGATCATTGCCGGTGGACTCGTGGTCAAAGGCATACCCGAAGATATGCAACACTTTTTGAAAGAGGCCATGTTCTGGGCAAGTAAGGGTTATTATTACATCGGCTACCTGTGGGTGGTGGAAGAGTACCGAAACCAAGATCTTGGTTCAAAATGGCTGCGGCAATTAAAAAGACACTACCCCCAAAAGAAGTTCTGGCTATCAATTGAAGAAGAAAAGCTAAAGGATTTTTACCTACGCAACGACTTTCGGCTGGTAAAGGAACTATACAGTGCAGAGGGCCACGAATGGATATTGGTTTTCGAAGGAACGGATAAATAGGCGGTGTGACGAATTTTGTAAAAAATGTTTTGCAAAAGGCCGATCAACCGTTACTTTTGAAAAGAAACAAGTGCTTAAATTTAAATAAAAGCAAAGAGTTTAAGAAAGTCGGATTTTAGCCGTTCTTATAGGATATTCCGCTTTGTTTTTAGCTTGTAGTTGGTATCCAAAGGGGAACACCAAATGAACAACCGGCCGAGAACCAACACACAAAGAACAGCCAAAAAATGAAATTCGGAATCATCAGAGAACGCAAAAATCCGCCAGATCGTCGTGTGGTCCTATCTCCAGAAGCCTGCTTGAAAGTGCAGAAAAATAATGCGAAGGCAGCTATTGTCGTTGAGCCCTCTCCGATACGGACCTTCAAAGATGCGGAGTACAGCGGGCTGGGTATTGAAGTGGCCGACCGTATGCTAGACTGCGACGTGCTATTGGGGGTAAAGGAAGTACCAATAGATGACCTTATACCCCATAAAAAATACTTTTTCTTTTCACATACCATTAAAAAACAGCCCTACAACCGTAAATTGCTAAAGGCGATTTTAGAGAATCATATAGAGCTCTATGACCATGAGGTCATCACCAACGAAAAAGGTCAACGTTTGGTGGCCTTTGGCAGGTACGCGGGGATTGTTGGCGCCTATAATGGTTTTCGTGCCTACGGCTTAAAACACGGTTTGTACAAATTGCCCAAAGCCGAAACACTCAAAGACCAGCAGGCCCTCATTACAGAATTGAAAAATCTGAAACTGCCCATTATCAAGATCATTCTAACCGGTAGGGGACGGGTTGGCAGTGGCGCCCACGAAATGCTTCAAGGTATGGGGCTGAAAAAAGTTACGGTAAGAGACTATCTTCAAAAACAGTTCAACGAACCGGTCTATTGCCAGATCGACGCCTCTGAATACAATAAACGTAAGGACGGGGTCAGGGGCAGTAAGTCCGATTTTTTTGCCAACCCAGAAGCTTATAAGAGTAACTTTTTTCGCTTTGCCAGGGTTTCCGACCTTTATATGGCGGGGCACTTTTACGGTGAAGGGGCTCCCTATTTGTTTACGCGCAGCGATGTCGAACACCCTGATTTTAAGATCAGCGTTGTTGCCGACATCAGTTGTGATGTCGGTGGACCGGTGGCGACCACCATCCGTTCTTCTACCATTGCATCACCCATTTATGGCTATGACCCGAAAACAGGTACGGAAACCAATTATAGGAACAAATCGGCCATTGCGGTCATGGCCGTTGATAACCTGCCCTGTGAGCTGCCCCGAGATTCGAGCGTGGGCTTTGGTGCGGCCTTTGTAAAAAATGTCATTCCCGCTTTCTTTAACAATGACCGAGACGGGGTGCTAGAAAGGGCACTAATGACCAAAAACGGAAAACTTACCAAGCGTTACGCCTATTTGCAGGACTATGTAGATGGGAAGGAGTGATTTCAATGGGCAGTTGGCAATTACAGTGGTTCCTCAGCGTCGTGATAGATACAAATCTATGAAAAAGATAACGGCCACCCCGAGCGAATAGGCAATAAGGTCTTCAATGCTAAAATGTGTTCCCATAACAATACCGACCCATCTATTGCCCCTTAGGCCAAAGTGACCCAGTACATCTACAAGCTGTAAAAATTCCACGGTACATGCGATCAACAAGGTCATAATGGCTATGTACAGCGGTTTCGTTTGAATGAAACTTCGAAAGAGGCAGTACATCAAGATTACCACAAGAAAATCACCCACCGTGTAGCGGATGAAACCATGCTTCAAGAAAATCGCGATAGCTATTTCGGTAATAATGAGCAAGACCGATGGTATAAAATAGTGGAGGTTGAATTGAATTTTCATTTTTGCGCTATTAGGTGTAAGACACTGATTATCTTTGATGTTACACATTTCATATTGCTGATTTCAAATCGCTGATTTCGTATTTCGCGTTAAGAACGCCAAGCCCTAGTGTCTTACTTCCAATACCTCTTTTATTGAATTTCCCAATAAAAACAGAATCCATAAAAATCCCCCAAAGGCAAGGGTAACCATCCAAACCTTTGGTTCTTGAAGGCTCTGCATAATTTCGACAAGCAGTACTTTAGGTTTGGTTACCACATCCCAAGAATTAAAACGTAGGAAACGACCAAGATAGATACCGAAGCCACTAAGGATGCATACTTTGAAAATGGAATAGGCCGCTGCCGATTTTCCATAGCGTTCTGTAATCAAAGCGGCCATGTCAAGCAATGAAAGAAGGCCTAAAATCAATCCGTTAATTGCGAAAACGAAAACCAAGAACAGATCGAACCAGATAAGCCCTTCATGCCTGTTATGCAAATGAACCAGGTCAGTGATAATATAAGGGCTATTGGGCAAGAAAAGAAGCCAGGTTAGGAAAGTTAAAAACCTGATGAATGCAGAATTATGCCAATGGCGACTTAATTCATAAGCCTTCGTAATCAGAAAGGGAATGCCTGCCAAGAAGAGATTCCAAACAAGAAATAGGTAATGGCCCGTGTGGGTTATCTTCATCCGCCATAACACCAAAAGCAGTGCAAAACTTATGGACAGCAACAAATAGAGATAGCGCTGATGGTTTGTTGATACGTGTAGTTTCATATAAGGAGGAGTTTAAAGTATACTGAAATAAAAAAGCGCGAGCAGAATGTTCAAAAAAACCATAATAAGCGCGACCATGTGTTCTTCGTAGTTTTTGAGGTTTACCAGAAGGTTGAAAAAGAGAATCGGCAATAGTGTGGCATGACTGCCCAAAAAGAGGATCATGAATGCCAAACCAAAGGCAATGATGATATGCTCCGGTAAGAACAGGTAGCATAGAAAAAATAGGTGTCCGATAATGAAACTTACCAAGGCTATTTTTACCGAAACATAGTTTACACTGTTTTTAAAGAATCGCATCATTTTGATGTGGATTGTACCAGGTTATAGAAGCTGTATTCTTGCCAGGTCTTTTCCGCCTGGGTGTCACGGAAGATCGAATATTTTTCGTGTATGGATCGCTTGGCGTTCCATGGCACTTTTTGCGGTTCTTCTTGCGCAAAATGGTACAGTTGTTCGCTATTGTTATGATCCAGGTCAATCAGGTAATCTAGATCAGGATGCTCCATATGCTTTAGGTTATACCCGGTAATGGCCTGGTTCCAGGGTATAAGGGCGCTGATGACCAAGAAGGCGAAAATTGTCGCGGTATTGGCGCGTACCAGGTAAACGAAGTTTTTCAGCCCGGCTACTTTGATATAGGCGGTAACAAGTCCGGTCAGGGTTAACAGTAGGTAGACGAATACACCGATGCGTTTGTAGGTCAGGCCCAAAGCCTCAACATAGGCAAGGTTTTTAAAGCAGGTAAGGGCTACGAGTGCCACATTCAGTGCGATCCAGATATAGGTCAGTATCTTGATGCGTTTATTGCCGTTGAAGAAGTTGAGTTTCCCCCTAAAGAAATAAAGAATAAGTATAATGGCGCATACGATCGAGAACATCAGTGCGTAAACCCCTTGGTGCACTGATGCTGAATAACCGGCGTTGGTAATCTCGTTTTCTTGCAACAGGTAAACGACATCGGTACTTAAAAAGAACAGTAAAAGCAGGTTGAGGGCGATAAAGACCATACTGCCCAGCGTATGCTCACTTTCTAGCTTTTTCTTCGCGGCGATCAGTTCGATCTCGGTCGGTTTTTCGAGGTAGTTGCCTTGTTCAAGGTCGAAATTGGCCAGTTCTTCCGCATTGAACGGACGTAGTATATGCAAGAAGATGACATAGCCCAAAAGCGTAAAAAACATCCAGGGCACACTTATAAAACTCAGGTCGATCTGTTCCATAAGACCACTAAAAACCGGGTTTGCATCTCGATATAACAAGCCGAAGATCAAAAGTAGTAGCGATGCCGCGAAACCTCCTTTAATACGATTGAGCAGTTTTTGTGAGATACCCCTTTTCTCTTTGTTGGCTCTATCTTGATCCGTATAGTAAGCCGGGGAAGCGATAAGCATATTGATCACGCCGATGAGCCAAGCGATATAGAGAGCGTTCTTTCGGGAAATTGACTTTCCCATAAAAACCATAAACGCCATAAAATGCACAAAAATAGTGAACCCGGTAGGGTTGAGAAAAACGAAGGCAGCGGTGGCAAGGTAGGTTGCGGCATAGCGCCATGAAACAGCCTGGTCCTTCTTTGCGGTGCTTACCAACACAAGAACCAGTATGGCAATTAAGAAAACGTTGAGGCCAAAGCTTTTGCTGTATAGCAAAAAACTAAAGGCAAAAGAGGCTAATAAGGATTTCAAATGGACATTCATGGTCGAGGGTATTTAAAAATGGATAAAATAGATCTGATGCGTACCAATACCAGTACAAGCACAAAACCGATGCGTAGTATGATATCGAGATAGCGTTGGCTGTTTTTTAGATCATGCAAATTCATGGAAGGGTTTTTAGAGTGCTATGTGCATATATAAAAAAGTAATCGGAAGGTTCAGCAATACCAAACCAATCGCTATAAGATGCTCTTTGTACCCGTTGAAGCGCAGCGCCGTATGAATGATTAAAAGCAACAAAAGCAAGGTGTTGACCAAGGCGGCGAACCAGGTGTAGAAATAACCGATCGCAATAAGACCCGTATCTCCGCTGCTTTTGAATAGAACCAGCACTAGGGTGCCTACTGAAAAACTGGCTATGGCGGTCACCACAGCGTAGTAGTTGATTAGGTATTTGAATTTCGCTCTCATTAGAATGAATTTTAGTGGATTAAAAATGTTGTTTTGATGCGTTCTATAGGATGATCCAACAACTTTGAAAAATCGAGTTGATGAAAGGTTAGGGCATTTTTTCCCCGGCGGAAGGCCTTTATGAAAAGCGGTAGGAAATCGGCATACAGCACCGTGCCAATGGCAATTACGGTATATTGGTAAAGGCTGCGTTTACCATTGCCCCACAAATAGTACTGCATGCTGATCTCTTCTGGCACAGAAACGCCCGTGCCGGTCAATACATGAAAAATATCATGATCTTCGAGTTTGGGTTGGATCTCGAAATCATGTTTAAGTAGAAAGCATGCCAGATGGAACCCCAGACTAGTAGGGTGGCACTGTATCAGTTCGGCCAGTGATACCTGCCAGGGCTCGCTTTTTTTGATGAAGCGCTGATATGGCTTTTTGCTCCATTCGTAAAGGGTTTCTAGAAGTAATGCTCTCATGACTTAAATTTAAAGTACTTTGAAATACAAAGTTGAATGATAAAAAAATAGTTCTACTTTCCGATTAATTTTTCAAGGGCACTGATGTGTTTGGTAAACTCAAGCTTTCCAAGCTTAGTGGCCGAATATCTTGTGTTGGGCTTTCGACCGATAAATTGTTTTTCTACTTTGACGTATTCTTCCTTCTCCAATGCTTTGGTATGGCTGGCCAGATTACCATCGGTAGCGCCCAAGAGTTCTTTTAACATGTTGAAATCGGCATAGTCGTTGACCATCAGTACCGACATAATGCCGAGTCGGATGCGGTGATCGAATGCCTTGTTGATGTTATTGATTATACTCATAGTTGTCATTCTGGTGTAGCCAGAAATCTATTTGAAATGTATACATTATCGCCAGTGATACTATTGCCGCGCCTTTTTTAGTGCTTTGGTAAGCCCTTGAACAAGGGCAGAAGCTACATTACTGCATGATTAATCGCTAATTTCTATCATATTTAAAATACATCATTCCCCCATAAATAATATGGAAAACCCCGAAGCCCAAAGCCCAAAAATATAAACCGTAACCTATAAATTGGGTACTGAGCGTTCCTAAAGTGATAAAGGCCAGTCCCATATAGCGAACATCGCCCATGGTATACTTGCTCGCGTTCACACAGGCAAGCCCGTAAAAGATCAAGGTAGTGGGAGCCACAAGACCAGCAACGTTATATTGTATCAAGACCAGGCAGAAGAGGCCCCCGGCAACCAAGGGAATCAGAAAATTCGCAACGAGCCGCCTACTGGAAACATCCCACAATCTCTCACCGCTTTTTTTAGATTTTTTTAAGGTAAGAATAAAGCCCGTTACCGCGGCGGCGACAACCACACCCAAGGCGATCAAAGTAAGGTCGGTAATGATCTTTGTTTCCCACAAGGTATCCGTTCTGCCTGATAGGCCTTCATAACTGCTGCCTGAAATTGCCTTGAGTCTCACGTAGGCCAAACCCGCCCCGATCAACGAATATACCCCTGCCATGACACCAGATAGACCGCTTAATGAGATAAACCGTGACGAACGGTTCATGATGTTCTTAATTTCGGTAATATCGTCTAGATACTTGTTTGCGTCCATATAAAAGTACTTTGAAAAACAAAGTTAATACAATTTCTCAGTTTGCCAAAAATAGAACAGAGAATTTTTCGCTTCTGTTCTGGTATTCGGTCAAAGGGTAAGCAAAACCAGACCATTGACAAATGGTTTCCCTTTTTACATCCCACTCGGGCTACCATTCATCTACACTTACCTGCCATTTACCGTACCCTGCAAGTAATTCGAAAAAGTTTGGTTGCCGCCTTGATTACCTGCATGTAATTTCACCGTGTTAATCTGAAGAACTATGCTCGAATCAATTGGGAAAATGGATGATGTTGAACTGAAAAGTTCTAAACCAATCTTTCTCCTTTTGGCGCCGGGCCTTTATGTTTACAGTTTGGTTATCGGGTATCTGAGTCCTGAGAGATTGGAAATACCATGGATGCGTGAAGTGTTCAGCCTATATTTTGTGGTAGTGGCCGTTATTCCCAGTTTTTTTAAGCTTTGGAGTAAGCGTTATTTTGGTTATGTGGTTTTCGTGTCCATGATCCTGTTCGCCCATTATCTTATCTATACCACCGCGCTCAACGCGTTTCATTTGAACTATCTGTTGGGGGCGTACATAGTGCTTTTTGGCGGCATTCTTTTGTTGGCACATAGAACGTTCATACTGTTATACACCTGTTCTTCTTTCATTCACCTGTTTTTTCAAGTGCGGTCTTCTAACTTGCCATCTGAGGATATCGGATCCATATTATTGTCATTGGCGACCATTTTCCTTTTTTCCTTTTTTATCCAAAATGACTTTATACGTTATAAGTTTAAATTGCGGAAGCAGAATTCCGATTTGGAGGCCAAGATTAAACTGCGCACCAAAGACTTGGAAAAGCGGGCCAGGGAGCTTTCCATTAAGAACCGTGAATTAGAGGAGTTTGCCTATGTGGTCTCGCATGATATCAAGAGTCCATTGCGCAACATACATTCTTTAGGGGCCTGGATATTGGAGGATATGAATGATGGAAGGGCAGAGCAGGGGAAGAGTCACCTGCAGCTTTTAATGGACCAAGTAGCGCAAATGGACCTCCTTGTTGACGGCATCCTAAAATATTCTTTGGGTATTGAGAAAAAGACGGTTACTGAGCTACTGGATCTTAACCATGTGGTAGATGGTTTGATCCGCGCAAATAGTTCAGATACGGTTATTATTGATAAAGATAGTTCGCTCCCTAGGGTGCTGGTAGATCGAACACAAATGTTACAGGTCTTTCAAAACTTAGTTCAGAATGCCATCAAGTACAATGACAAGCCCTTGGTCTATATCAATATCGGTGTGGTGGATGAGGTTGACCGCTTTAAGTTTTATGTACAAGACAATGGCATGGGCATCGCTGCCGACCATTATGAGCGTATCTTTAAGCTCTTTCAAAAGTTGGATGCGAATACCCGACAAGATTCTAGCGGTATCGGACTCGCAGTGGTGAAAAAGATCGTAGGCAAAAACGGTGGCGAAATTTGGTTGGAAAGCAAGGAGGGCGAAGGCACTACCTTCTTCTTTACCCTTCATAAAGAAGATGTTATCAGTAACTTCGGCACTAAAAAGAACGAAAAGCAATCATTGGTTCACTACTAGGTCCCACGAAATGGTGGGGTGCTGCCTCGGGGCAGTATAGGCGCCAAGGGCATTGAGTTTTAGGGTTATATTTCCCAATGTATCAAGCGTTTTGATCTGCAACGTTTCCGATGTACCGGCCTTGACGGTAAAAACGGTCGGTTTGCTGTAAAAGGAGTATACCATGGCATTTTCAAAGATAAGGTCACTGCTGCTGAGGTTCTCTAGTACCACTTCAAGAACCTGGGTCTTGGCGATATAGGCCACAGAACGTACGGCAATGCTATTCTTGATCAAGGGTACCAGGTAAGTTTCACGCCCCACCAAAAGGTCGTTGTACACAGCTACCGTTCTGCCGGCGAACAATGCTTCTTGTAAACTGGCCAAACTTTTTTCTTTGGCGAACACCAATGTCAAGGGCCTATCATGGCCTTTTTCGGTATAGTCCCAATCGATGAGCCCGTGAATATCACTGGTGCCCATAATGGTCAGGTTTTGTTCCAATGCCAAGGCTAGGGACTCCTCTGCATAGTCAAAAGCATTGATGACCTCGATACCGTGCAGTTCTCCTTTTTTGATACGTTCTCTTTGAAAATCACTAAGGATCGGATTACCCATTGGATTTTGTGCGTACCAAGCCGGGTGGTTCCAGAATACGAACGCGTTTTGTTTTTTAGCTTCCGTGAAAGCGGTTTCGGCCTTGTCATTGAGCAGTTTATTGGCATCTGAAATGAAAATGGCATTGTTATGGCCTATAGGTGCGTTACGGGTGATTTCAGAACCATGAACGATCAAGAGATCGTGCTCCTTGGCCTCGTCCATGGCCAGTTTATACGAACGGTTTCGGTCAGGATGGGGAATATCGTCTTTATGCGGCTGATATTCAAGATGTTCGGTCAATGAAATCGCGTCCAGGTTATCGCGAAGTGCTTCTTGAACACGAATTGTCGGCCACACGTTACCATCTGAAAATACAGAATGCATGTGCAGGTCGGCCTTTAGGGTAATATAGCCATCGATATTGGGGTAGGTAATTGCGTGATCACTGGTGTGCGTGTGCTGGGCTTTTACAGCTGTAATACCCAAAAGGCCAATAAGGGCGATGGTTATGCTTTTCATTTTTGGAAGGTTTATTCAAAAATAATCGTATTATCCATTTAAAGTACAAAATACAAATTTGATTTTCGTAAAGAAATGGTAAATTTAAAGTAGAAATGAATCCCGCGGAAGCCTACATAGTAAATCAACCAGAACCGTTTAGAAGCATTTTGCTGCATCTGCAAATGGTTATTGAACACACTTTAAAGGATGTGGATCTAAGATATAAATGGGGTATTCCCTGTTTCTATCATGGTAAATCGCCCCTTTGTTATTTGAACGTTTCCCTGAAGAAACAGTATGTAGATGTCGGTTTCTGGAATTCGGCCCACCTGACCAAGCATTTGGATAAAATGGTGACGGAAAAAAGAAAGGTCGTAAAATCATTGCGGTACAAAACACCTGAGGAAATTGATACCGATGTTCTTATCGCGGTGTTGCAAGATGCTTATTCTGTAAAAAATAAAGGTTTTTACAAAAGGGGTGATAGCATGTGAAGGGTGTTGATTTCCCTAAAAAATGTTGTTTGCTCTTTTCTAGTGGCAGCCATTATGCTCTATTCATTCCACCCATTATCCTTATATATCTGAATGTACCGGTTGCTTAGCGTATCTGAGTCCTTATAATTTGACCGAAGGCTTTCGAGTTTAGATTTTAATTCCTTCGTAATCTCCGCATATTCGTTATTGTCGTAGACATTATTGGTTTCCTGCGGGTCTTTTCTGCGATCGTACAATTCCCATTCATCTACATCGTGATAAAAGTGTATGAGTTTAAATTCTTTGGTGGCGATACCGTAGTGCCTTTTTACCGCATGTTCCGCCGGGTATTCGTAATAATGGTAGTACACGGCATCACGTGTCCATTTTTCCCGCTCGCCCTTTAATAAAGGCAGCAGACTTTCTCCTTGCATATCGGTAGGTGGCATGACGCCCGCGATTTCTAAAAATGTCTGCGCAAAATCTAGGTTCTGCACCATTTCTTCTTCGGTGGTTCCCGCACTGATGATATTGGGCCATTTAATCAATAGCGGGGTCTTAAAAGATTCGTTGTACATAAAACGCTTGTCGAACCATCCATGCTCGCCAAGATAGAAACCTTGATCTGAGGTATAGACGACAATGGTGTTCTCGCTCAGCTTTTTGGCATCAAGGTAATCAAGTAACCTTCCTACGTTTTCATCGACCGCCGCAATGGTTGCCAAATAGTCTTGAAGGTAGCGTTGGTATTTCCATATCATGAGGGTGGAATCGTTCATGGTAGAAAATTGGTTTTTGAAATCTGTGCTTATGGGTTTATACACCGAATCCCACGATGCACGTTGCTCCAAGGTCATGCGCTCTAGGGGGCTGGGTAATTTTCTGTCATCGATGTTCAGGGCGGCGATATCTTCAGGATACACTTTGTTGTCATAATTTAAGATCATATGTTGCAAGATGTTCATTTCCGCCGTTTTAGCGGCGGTTCCCCTGGTATGGTAATCATCGAAAAGTGTTTCGGGTGTTGGATAGGTATTTTTGGTAAATGTTCGATAATGCCGTTCTGCCGGAAGCCAAGCACGATGAGGCGCCTTGTGAAGGTACATTAATAGAAAGGGTTTTGCGGTGTCCCTTCGTTTTTCGAACCAGTCAAGGGTCAAATCGGTAATGATATCGGTCACGTAGCCCGTTATGGTGGTGTCACCATGCTGTGTATTGAAAACGGGATTATAGTAATCGCCCTGACCGGGTAGTATCTTGAATTCATCGAAACCCTTGGGGTTGTTGCCAAAATGTAATTTTCCGAACATCGCGGTTTGGTAGCCCGCTTTTTGAAGCAGTTGTGGAAACGTGACATTGGTGGTATCAAAAGGCGAGCGATTATCGATCTTACCGTTGAGGTGTGAATGTTTACCTGTAAGAATTACGGCTCTAGAGGGTGCACAAATCGAGTTGGTAACACTTGCATTGGCGAACAGCATTCCTTCATTGGCGATCCGATCAATATGAGGTGTATGTATTAATCTATTATCGTACGCACTGATGGCTTGGTACGCGTGGTCATCTGACATGATAAAAACGATGTTGGGGCGCTTTTGCGTGACCTCCCCCGCAATGGGTTTATCGCAGGAGGCGATGATACTGGCCGCAATTAAGAGCAATGGCATGTAACGCTTCATTATACAATGGGTTTCTAATTACACCAAGGTAAGTAAAAGGGCGGGTTTAAATCGTTTAGCCTTGTAACGAATTCACCGTTTGGCGAAGCGCGACCAAATTGGCCAGCAACTTTTCCAAATGATCCAAATGCAACATGTTCGCCCCATCGCTTTTGGCGATCGACGGATCGAAATGTGTTTCCAAGAAAATGCCATCGGCCCCGGTGGCGATGCCCGCCCGTGCAATGGTCTCGATCATGTCAGGCCGGCCACCTGTAACTCCAGATGCCTGGTTGGGTTGTTGAAGGGAGTGGGTAACATCTAAAACCACAGGTGCATAAGCCTTCATTGTTGGTATTCCCCTAAAATCAACGATCAAATCCTGATAGCCGAATAGGGTGCCTCTATCGGTAATACAAACCTGGGTGTTGCCTGAGTCGGTCACTTTGGCGACGGCGTGCTTCATGCTCTCGGGACTCATAAATTGCCCTTTCTTCAGGTTGACCACTTTTCCCGTTTTTGCGGCGGCGACGACCAAATCGGTTTGCCGCACTAAAAAAGCTGGAATCTGAAGCACGTCTACATAGGCCGCCGCCATTTCGGCATCTGATTCTTGGTGTATATCGGTTACTGTAGGTATCGCAAAGGTTTCCGATACTTTTCTTAATATTTTCAAGGCTTTTTCATCACCGATTCCACTAAACGAGTCTACCCGGCTTCGGTTGGCTTTTTTAAAACTTCCTTTGAAGATGTAGGGAATTTGGAGCTTGTCGGTGACAGAAACTATTTTTTCGGCTATTCTTAGTGCCATTTCTTCACCTTCAATAGCGCAAGGGCCTGAGAGTAGAAAGAAGTTGTTGCCATCTACATAGTTCAGTTTGGGAATAAGTGAAAGATCCATGTCTTAAATTTTACCCAAAGATAGTACTTAACGGCGGTTTCCTTTTTAGATTTATTAAATTCAAAACTAACCGTATGAAAAGATCAACGGCTATTTTAACCATATTGTTCATTGTTTTTTTCGCCATTGGCGCCAAGGCACAGATCAATGAAAAAGCACGGCCGTTCGATTTGGCCCACCTCGAAAGGCACCAACTCAGGTTCGATCTCTTTAGTCCCGGTTTTAGTTACGAGTTGGGAATTTTCAAAAACGTGAGCGCTTCCGGCGGGCTTGGCCTTGGTTATGCGACCTATGAAGAAGGCTATGCCATTGGTCTCACACTGCATACCCGCATCCGGTTTTATCATAATTTAAATAGAAGGATCACTAATAACAAGAACGTTTCGGGCAATTCTGGCAATTATATTGCGGCGGCCAGGAGCATATTTTTCTCCCCATTGCGATTGGCAACGAACATCGAAGGGCCCAAAGATTTTAACTTAGGTTTTTACGGTTTGGCCTATGGCGTGCAGCGCACGTACAAGAACGGATTTAATTTCAATGTTGAGTTGGGTGGAGGTTTTTGTAAAGGGAGATGGTGTACCTGACGGATACGGCCCGTTGTTCAATTTTACCTTTGGATGGGTGGCGACCAAACAAAAGAGCAAAGAAATCGAATGGCAGAATTAACAGGATATTTCTTTATACTTTGGCCTAATATTTGATAAGGGTTTTGAAAATTTAATCCACTTATATTATATGAAAAAACTTTTATTGACAGCACTTTTTGTAGGTACTTTTTTTTGTGCTAGTGCCCAAGGTAATAAGAATGTTGAAAAGGGGCTGTTCAAAATCAATGCTTTCACTCCGGGAGTAACCTACGAAGTCGGTATCGGTAAAGATATGACCATCAACCTTGATGCTCTTTTAGTTCTAGGTGGCGGTAGCAGAGGCCCAAAGGATTTTAATATCGGTTTATTTCCTGGTTTTGATGCCGAGTTTCGATATTTCAACAACTTCAATAGACGCCTATCAAAGGGAAAAAATATCGCTGGAAATAGTGGAAATTATTGGGCGCTCAATTCTGGTGTACTAATCGGTCGACCTATAATTGGCACGTATAATTTAGTCTATGACACCTCAATTC
The DNA here is from genome assembly GCA_050330515.1 of Flavobacteriaceae bacterium. Taxonomy (GTDB): domain Bacteria; phylum Bacteroidota; class Bacteroidia; order Flavobacteriales; family Flavobacteriaceae; genus Maribacter_C. Next base: position 34,537 of record JBHJNU010000056.1, read on the forward strand.
ATCTAGGTGCGGTATATGGCTTGCAACGCACCTATAAAAAGGGATTTTATTGGAATCTATCTTTTGGTCCGGGGGTTGTATTTACAAGAGAGGAATTTAGGTTTCCGTCGAGCACTATAAATGTTGATAATACAGCATTCGGAATAGCGGGAGTTGGTAAAATTGGATGGGTAATAGGCGGTCGAAAGAAGTAATCGTTTCACCCTAGAAACTCCTAAAAATCAACAACATAAAAATAACACAA
>JBHJNU010000057.1:0-48993 GCA_050330515.1 Flavobacteriaceae bacterium
CTATCATAAATATGACCCGCACTTTTGTGCATTTGGGAACTTGATGGCACTTGGATATGAATTACCGTCTCATCTCCCATCTCATATACCTGTGGGAAAAGAATAAATGGAGGATCTAACTTATTGTGATTATTGGAGAGAGTAACCAAATTACTTATGATTTCGTCAACCTTCTTTTTATCCACCCCGGTAACAACGCCCTTATCATCTACACCGAGAACAATATCCCCGCCGTCTCTATTGAGCATGGCACAAATGGTCTCGAATAGATTGCTGGGCAGCTTTGACCGCGATTCCTTGAATTCGATTCTAACGCCTTCGCCTTGTGCGATAATATGCTGTACCCTTTCTTTAAACACTTTGTAATGAAGTTATGTTGCGTCACAAAACTAGGCATAATTTATTGTTGTGCCTATATTCGCAAGGTCTCAACCTTGTTAAAAACACAGGAATTGTAACCAACGATTTCCTGTTGGATTTTTCTTGCAATCAGAAAAAATGCCCTATTTTAGAACACTAAACCACGCTACCGACCATTAATGATTTTTAACGAAGACTCTAGGGTAAAAATACCTTCCATTCGACTATTGATACACAACGATTTGTTCATTTAAGCCCATTAGATAATGGCACACAAGTTATCAAAGCCAAGAGTAACTGTGTAAAGGAAGTTTTGGACTGGTTGTCAAAAGATGAAAATAAAGATTTTGTTGCTCAAGTACACTAGATGTTGGATCTCTATGAAAAGCCAATCATTAATAGAGATATGAACCGCATTGAATTGTTAAATACGGTTCTGGAATGTATGAAGGTTTTGAGGACAGATAATCTAAAAGCTATCAGGGCAAAAATGCAGAATGGCGTATGTACGAACATAACAACCAAAGCTGAAGAGTTTTCGGAGAATGAGACTTTGCTTATGATTCAGTTTGTGAAGAATGAAACTATGAATAACTAAAACAATTTAGAACGATGTCCCGATTATTAAAAATGGAATTGATTATAGCCCGAAAAGAAATGGTTGTTTATGGCTAAAAAAAAATCAAATAGAAAGATTAGAGGCAAGGAAGTAGATATTAAAAATTGGGATATAATTACAATATCTATTTTAATTTTTGCTGTGGCATTGATAATATTTTCTTTTTTTGCTCCTGCAATATTTGTTTCAAAAGCAGTTTCTCCAATTTTAGACTTCTCGCAAACGGGTCCTATCGGCGATACTATCGGAGGAATCATGAATCCCTTTATTGCTCTAGTAGGAATTCTTCTCACATTTTTGGCATTTTACATGCAGATTAAGGCAAATCAAATTCAAAAACAATTGTTTTTGGATGGGCTTCACGCAGAAAAGGAAAAAGAAGCTGAATTAGAGAAAAAAGACACTCTATACAAATTAACCCTCCTGACCTCGGATTTGGAAATAATACTTACAGACATTGGTGCCAAAGCCGAAAAAATCAAAACTTATTTTGAAAGTGAAAGGTCGAAGCCATTTGATGCCAATCTTTTATTTCGAACACCTTCTAAAAAGTACACCAGAATTTTGGATTTAGATAGACTTTCAATATACAAGGGTTTTAAACTATTCTTGAGCGATGATGAAAAATGGATTAAGGCATTTAATAATCTATACAATACATTGGATTATTTACCCATGTTCTTTGACGAGGTTTACAAAATATATGACAATCACTCTAGGGTTAAACTGGAGAAAAAAACTTCAGTTACTAATTCACTTGTAGATTTTAATAATATGGGTTCTCAATTGCTTACAGACTATAAAACTGAACATAATGAAAATGACTACTTGAGTTTTCCAGCTAGTAACGGTGTCAATAAAGCAATTAGTGTTTACTACGAAATTATTGCAAAAAATTACGATGAGAACGGCAATTTCAAGAGTGAAACCGATTTCGATGAATTCAGTAATGACATGTTAAAACCATTCATTGAAGATTTTCTTGAGCAAAGGGAGGAACCTTCCACATTCGACAGAAGACTAGAACCCATTGCCCAAGTGGCTTCAGATATAAGAAAACAAATTCATTTAATTAAACAAGAAAGTTTTTGGTTTGCTAGCAATGTTGAACAGCAATATAATAGTCTAATGGTAGACAAAACAGATTCAAAAAGCACTCACACCGTAATAAAGGAAATTCATGAGTTTGTTTCGGGAGGATTGAATGCAATCAATAATTGAAAAATAAGAATGCAGCACAAAAACCATGTCCTAATTGGATTGGATTAAAGACTTATGGAACCAGTAATCGCCGAATATATCTCAAATAATAATAGAGAATTCCAACGCTATAATTCTTGGAACCACTGCTTTGAAGCCTTCGGCACATTAAAAGACGAGAAGCTACTAAGTCTGCATTTAGGATTCTATTTGGCTAGTTGGGGAATGTACAGAGGTTCTAGCAAACTATTAGAGCGAGATTTTTTGGTGCACTTGGATGCGGTTGAAATCATTAAAAATCATAAAGACTTACGTTGCAATTCAAAACATGAAGTTAGCTTAAGAGATGTCGATACCATAAGAAGACTAATAAAGGAGCTTTCTGCTTATTATAAGAATATACACAGTGTAACCCCTACCGATACGCTCATCAGTAAAATAATTTTAGGCACCTTGGGATGCCTTCCCGCCTTTGACCGTTTTTTTCTTGACGGCGTAAAAGAACACGGCTATGATTTCAAATCATTAAACGAGAAAAGTTTAATTAGCCTTTTTGATTTTTCGGATAAGAATAAAGACAATTTAGGGATGATTCAAAAGAAGTATCCCCTATATCCGCTAATGAAATTGGTAGATATGTATTTTTGGCAGGTCGGGTTTGAGAGGTATGCGAAGAGACATCCCTACAGTACTAAACATTAGTTATTTAAAAAGTACTTAATCGCAGTGTTGATAAGTCCGAATATAAAAGGAACTTTTCATTCAATTATAATGTTAATTTTGCATTAATATAAACCTACAGGTTGATAATTTGGAAATTTTACCTATTTTTGTAGAGCAAAGTAACGGCATATATGCCATTCGCCGAGACGGTGAATCGTTGGATGCGTTAGAAATTTTACAAGATTGTTGGTGTAATCCAGAATATGTGTATGAATTTTTTAAGGCAAACCGCCAGTTGCTAGACCAGGCACGTTATCGTGATTACACAGTTCAAGAAGCCGCAATAAAAACGTTGGAAGATGCTGTGATACTTTTTGACCAGTTAGAGACTTACTCGCACTCAGGATTTGAAAGCAATGAACAAAACTTATCCGATTTCTTCGCCCCACTACACAAGAATGAAACAAATCTTCCCCCGTACCAAGCCTCCAAAGCCTATGGAGTTCAGATCAAAAACAGTTGGCTAAGGCTGTATGCCATTCGATTGGATGTTAACTGTTATATCATCACCGGTGGTGGCATTAAATTGGTAAATGCCATGCAAGACGTTCCATATCTCGCTGAACAACTAGAATATTTAGCGCAAACACAACGTTATCTAGAAAAAAACCAAGTACTGTTTCCAGAAGACCTTAATCAAATATGAGCAGACCCAATTACAACAAGAAAGAATTTCAAAAATTGGTTTCCAAAACCCCTTCGGGTTTTATGAAACGGCAGGAGACGACTCGAAAAGACCGAAAAAGCAAAATGCGCAGTGCAACGTTGGCATTAAGTGTTCTTGCAATTCTCGATTTCAAAAAAATATCTCAAGCCACACTTGCAAAAAAAATGTGTGTTACACCGCAGCAAGTAAGTAAGATTTTGAAAGGACAAAGCAACTTCACTTTTGAGACCATCGACAAGTTGGAAAAAGCATTGGGCTATACCTTGGTTTCCGTAAATATCATTGATTTTGAAAGAGAATCCCGAAAAGCCGAATTCGTAATGAAAGATATGACCGAAAGAACCATTCAGGTCAAAACCACGAAACAAAGGGTCGCAGATCATATTACCGTGAAGGATAATTTTCATTACAGAAGTACTTTTGAATTCAACCAATTCAATAGTTTATCCATTGCCGACAATAACTTAAGACCTACGGGATCATAATATGACTTCTTTCAACGACTTAGGATTTGCATTTGTAAATATCATGACCAGTCAGTTTGCGGTTATTGAAGAAGCCTACCGCAAAACCGGCGAACTTTCCATTCAAGTGGATAATCAATATGGTGTCAGCAGTGAAAAAAGGCAAATCGTAGTAAAATTGCATTTTCGCTTCTATAAAATGGAACCTCCCTTTATTTCCATAGTAGTAGCCTGTTATTTTGAAATCGATAAAAAGGGATGGAAACAACTTATCAATGAAAATGGTGATGTTCTTCTGCCTAAAACCCTCTTATCCCATTTAACTGTTCTTACCGTTGGTACCACCCGGGGTATTCTTCACAGCAAAACAGAGGGAACCAAATATAACAAATACATTTTGCCTACAATCAATGTAAACCAACTTGTAGAAGAAGATGTGCTTTTTACGGCGGATGAGCTTGTATAATTTCGAAAAGCAAGGATATATAAAAAGTTTCCAATTTCTTTGAGGTCCAGCCATACTTAGCAAAAAATAACAGAATCAAACCGACCACCTCTTGACTACAAGAAATAAATTATTAAAAGAAATCACAGACAATTGATTTTAAAAAAGCACGCTGAAAGCACGCTGTATAAAGAAAAAAGCAGCTACATTTTACTGTAACTGCTTGATTTTACTAGTGGTCCCACCTGGGCTCGAACCAGGGACCACCTGATTATGAGTCAGGTGCTCTAACCAACTGAGCTATAGGACCGTTCCGACACGATAATCACATGATCAAAAATCGGACTGCAATATTACTACTTATTTTTTGCTGCTGCAAACATATAAGGCGGCAACATAAATTTCATGGGAATATCTCCAGGTCAGGCTGCTTTATGTTAAAATCGTTTGTTTCCAGCTCGATATAACGCTATGGTTTTTCACTCTTTCTCTCCATAGGCTTCCCATCCCCATGATGGCTCTGGCTTTTCTATTTCCTTGGTCAGGTCAAAAGAGACCGAAAAAAACCTTTCCGATCCTATTCGCCTAAGATTGTAGGTATATTTGGCGTCATCCACGGTTATCCACCACACATTGGTGGCCGCAGCCGGAATAATCGTTGTGGTTTCTTCATCTGCCGGAAAAACGGCAATACCAGGAAGCCCCCCATTGCTGGTTGTACCTCCATACATAGTTACTTTGTCCGAGGTGCCATCTTCATGCCTGTGGTCGTGTTTTAGCTCTATGCGGCCGTCTTTGTATTTTAAAACCCAGGTTCTGCTCCGGTTATCGCCTACATTAAAGGGAATAAATATTTCATCATCACTACATGAAAGTACATACATCACCAGGCGTTTATCATTAAAATCATCTCCGGCGGGACCGCTGACTATTTCTCCTTCAAAGGCTTTCCCGCAATGTGCCTTCAAAGCGCCCCAGAATTGCTGGGCTCCCGAGGTATCGATTACTATTGAAGTCTGAAGAGGCAAAAGGGTAGCTTTGTCTTGGCCCAAAATGGTTTCGAATGCAATGAAGGCCAGTAACGTGCTGCCTAGACGGGCAGCTGCTAGGGTTCTTTTCATCTTTTTAATTTAATGTTCTAATGTAAGCAAATAGGAGTTACGATGCTTAAACATTTCAGTGGCTTACAGTATTATAAGCAATGTATGGCCTTCAATCCATTTCCTGGCAGAGTTCGATCAGCACTCCACCTGCACTCTTAGGATGTACAAAGGCTATCCATTTGTTGTCGGCCCCTTTTTTTGGCGTTTCGTTCAAGAGGGTAAAACCTGCAGCGCTCAGCCGTTTCATCTCTGCCATAATATCATCAACGGCAAAAGCGATATGATGTATGCCTTCCCCTTTTTTCTCTAAGAACTTCATGATCTCGCTTTCGTCGTTCAATGCCGCTAATAGCTCAATCTTGTTCGGGCCCACCTTAAAAAACGAAGTGCGAACCCCTTCAGAAAGCACGTCTTCCATTTTATAATGCGGCACTCCCAATAATTTTTCGAATAACAAATTAGAGGCGTCCAGATCTTTAACGGCAATTCCGATATGTTCTATTTTCTCCACTATATGGGTTTAAAGCACTAAAATACACAATAATGTGCGTATTTTTGCCCTATGGAATCACAACGACAGAAGAAGATCGCGGGTGTCATTCAAAAAGACATCGTTGATATTTTACAACGGGCAGCGATCGATGGCGGGTTAACGGGCACACTTATTTCAGTTTCTAAAGTAGCGGTCACCACAGACCTTTCTATCGCAAAGGTATATCTCAGCATATTTCCTGTTAAAGGTGCCCAAGAACTGCTTGAGGGTATTAAATCGAATCAGCCTTTAATCAAGCACGAACTTTCGCAGCGTACGAGAAACCAGTTACGCCGTGTTCCTGAGCTTCTATTCTTCATCGATGATTCTTTAGAGTATATCGAGAACATCGAGAAATCGCTCAAAGGGGAAGCGAACCCTGTTAAAAATCCTGGACTATTGGATAAAAGAAAAAAGTCGTAGCTTGAATTTTCCCTTATACATAGCCAAGCGGTATGTACGTTCGAAAAGCAGCCAGAACGCTGTGAATATCATAAATTTCATTACTTTTTTGGTCATTGTAATCGGGTCGGCCGCACTGTTCATTGTACTTTCGGGCTTCGCAGGTTTGCGCAGTTTCAGCCTATCACTCACCGATGATTTCGATCCAGACCTAAAAGCTATTCCTGTTCTTGGTAAGACCTTTTCAATGTCTACCGAGAAAGAACGGCAATTTAAAAAAATACCCGGTCTGGCCTCTTATTCAAAGGAAATTGAAGAGAAAGTGGTACTCTCCTATGAAAAAAAGATGGATATCGCCTTGATCAAAGGGGTCGATGAAAATTATACCACGACCACTGGTATTGATAGCGTTGTGTATTGGGGAGATTGGCTTTTAGATGCAAAACAAGGGGTCGCCGGCGAAGGTATCGCACGAACTTTGGGCCTAACCGTTAACTATTCCTTAAGTCCGTTAAAAATATTGGCGTTAAAACCTGGTAAAGGCTCCTTATCGCAACAATCTTCAAAAGAATTGTACAACGTACTGCCCCTGGTCATCAGTGGTGTGTACGCTGTAGAGGAAACACTGGACAGTAAATACATTTTCATCGATTTGGCCCTTGCACAAGCGCTATTGGAAAAAGATAGCCTAACGGTTTCAGGAGTTAATTTCAAATTACGTTCCGATAATGAAGAAGCTGAAGTGCGAGAAGCGATAAAGAACGTTCTGGGCGATGGTGTAGTGATCAAAAACAGGCAACAGTTGAACAGCAATCTTTACCGCATGTTGAATACCGAAAATGTTGCCGCCTACCTGATTTTTACCTTAGTGCTGATCATCGCTTTATTCAATGTTGTAGGTGCGATCATCATGATGATATTGGATAAACAACAAAACTCCAAGACCCTTTTTAGTTTAGGCGCAACAATTAAAGAACTTCGCCGTATCTATTTTGTGCAAGGTATATTGGTGACCACCGTAGGAGGGGTTATAGGTGTACTTATAGGTTCACTTTTAATTGGAACCCAGCTCGCATTCGGATGGGTGAAAATCGGTTTGATCAATTATCCAGTAGAATTTCAATTACAAAATGTGGTATTGGTTCTACTCACTATTTCGGTATTAGGTGTTATCGCATCGAAAATTGCAAGTAATAGAGTCAATGAGAAATTGGTTACGCTTTAGAGGGCAAATTCATAATCTCCGAACTTCTCCAATACCTCTTCAAACGTTTCGAAAACATCTGCCGAAGCATCATAGGTCACCATTTTCATTCTATATTCCTTAAAATTTGGTATTCCTTTAAAGTAATTGGTATAGTGCCTTCTGGTTTCAACAACTCCCAGTAGTTCGCCTTTCCAGGCTATGGCCATTTGTAAATGACGCCGTGCGGCATCGACCCGTTCGATCATGGTTGGCGGCGCTAAATGCATGCCTGTTCGAAAATAATGTTTGACCTCTTTAAAAAACCAAGGATAACCAATACTGGCCCGGCCGATCATGGCGCCATCTAACCCAAATTCATCGCGCATTTTCATTGCCGCCTCTGGGGTATCGACATCACCATTACCAAAAACTGGAATGTGCATGCGTTGGTTGTTCTTGACCTCGGCAATAGGCGCCCAGTCAGCATTGCCCTTGTACATCTGAGCCCGGGTGCGGCCGTGAATAGATATCGCCTTGCAACCTACATCTTGCAAGCGCTCCGCCACTTCAACGATCCTGATACTATCCTCGTCCCATCCCAAACGTGTTTTTACCGTTATGGGAAGTTTGGTATGCTTGACCATGGCTTCCGTTAAGGAAACCATCAGGTCTATATCTTTTAAAATACCTGCTCCTGCGCCCTTGCTAACTACTTTCTTTACAGGGCATCCAAAGTTAATGTCGATGATATCTGGATTGGATTTCTCCACAATCTCAACAGATTGCAACATCGAATCTAAATTGGCTCCGAAAATCTGTATTCCTACCGGGCGCTCTTTTTCATAGATGTCCAACTTCATGATACTTTTGGCGGCATCACGAATTAAACCTTCCGAAGAAATGAACTCGGTAAAAACCACATCGGCACCCTGCTCTTTGCAAAGGGCACGGAAGGGTGGATCGCTCACATCTTCCATCGGTGCCAGAAGCAACGGAAAATCGGGTAATTGTATTTCTCCTATTTTAGGCAAAGCAATCTTTATTTTTAGGATGGCAAATTTAAGGAAAAAATCGTCAATACCTTAGAACGTGATGGTAACCTCTAATTTCTCACCGGCCCTATCGACAATGACCTTTGCGGTATTGCCTTCCTCAAAAACAGATAGTGCCTTCATATAGCTCATCATATCGACTACTGTACTGTCGCCTAATTGCACTACGATATCTCCTTTTAACAACCCTGCTTTTTGGGCCGGCTTATCTTCGCTCACCCCATCGATACGCATTCCCTTGCCGTCGAAAAGATAATCGGGTACCACGCCTAGGGCAACCTTGAACCGGGGTACTTCCTCACTTTCGTTCTTTGTCTTTTTGAAACCCAATTTAGGGTCGCCATCGAGTTCTTTAATGATTTCGAAAATGTAGTCGCCAATTAGCTTCATACCTTCATAGTTCAATTTTTGCGGGTCGTCCGACGGTTTATGGTAGTCTTCATGTTGCCCTGTAAAAAAGTGCAGTACAGGAATGTCTTGTAAATAAAAAGAGGTGTGGTCCGATGGTCCAACACCCGATTCTTGCAAAACCAATTTGAAGGTGTTTTTTGTTGAATTCAAAACTTGTGGCCAGATAGCAGCGGTGCCCGTTCCGCTAATGGATAGTGTTCTATCTTCGCGCAATCTCCCTACCATATCCATATTTAGCATATAATTGACGTTAGCCAAGTCGATAGTTGGGTTTTTAGTGAAGTAGTTAGAACCTAAAAGTCCCATTTCTTCCCCAGAAAAAGCCATAAAGAGATAATTACTGCCTGTAACCGAATCTTTTAAACGTTGCGCCAATTGCAACATTACCCCTACGCCACTCGCATTATCGTCGGCCCCGTTATGTATGGCCTCTCCGTCACGGTATAAAGAACCTTCCCCACCCATGCCCAAATGGTCGTAATGTGCGCCGATGACTACCGTTTTTTTAGCGTTGTTATCGATATAACCAATAACGTTGGTGCCTGTAATGGTACTATCACCTGTAATAAACTGCACTTCGGCATGAGGATCGTTCTTAGGTTTGAAGGTAAAGGTCTGAAAATAGCTTGCCGAATTGCCTTTGGGCCGCAGACCGATTGCCTCCATACGTTTTTGCAAATAGGTCGCCGCGATAAGTTCATAGACTGTGCCCGTTTCTCGGCCCTGTAAACTGTCGCTGGCCAAAAAGGCGATATCCTCCTCTAGGGAAATCGGTTCTGGCTTTTCAGTTTTACAGCACAAAATCATCACTAAAAACAAGACGAATACAATCTTTTTCATCACTTTTGTTTGAATGAATTTCATGTAAAATTAAGCATACTATGAGAAACTTGGTGTTTCTACTCGCGCTATTACCCTTTATTGGTTGTAAAAATGAAGCTAGAAAAGAAGCCCCGATAGAAGTTGGGCAAAAAACTTCTTTGATGGCCGGAAAGGATACGCTTATCTATCCAGAGGAAAAATATTTTAAGTCGATCCGTCAGATCACCTTTGGAGGTGATAATGCGGAAGCCTACTGGAGCTGGGACGACAAACAAATTATATTTCAATCGAACAACCAAGCTTGGGGCATGAACTGTGACCAAATGTTTCTAATGAACATCGAGGAAAGCTTCAAAGATAGAATGCCCCCTATGGTCAGTACAGGTATGGGCAGAACCACCTGCGCCTACTTCTTGCCTGACAACAAACACTTTGTGTACGGCTCTACCCATTTGGCAGGCAAAGAATGCCCTGAGGTGCCCTTGCGAAAAAACGGAAACTATGTATGGCCGGTGTACGATTCGTTCGATATTTTCGTGTCGGATATGGAAGGAAACATAACCGCCCAACTCACCGATTTACCCGGCTACGACGCCGAGGCGACCGTTTCGCCAAAAGGTGACAAAATAGTTTTTACATCAACGAGAAGCGGCGATCTAGAGCTCTACACCATGAATTTAGATGGGTCAGATGTGAAACAGATTACCAACGAACTAGGGTATGACGGCGGTGCATTTTTTTCGCCCGATGGCAGTAAACTCATTTTTAGGGCATCACGGCCCAAAACGCCCGAAGCCATTAAAAAATACAAAGACCTGTTATCCGAGGGTCTGGTTGAACCTACTGAAATGGAACTTTTTATCTGTAATGCCGATGGGTCCGACCTCAAACAATTGACCTTTTTGGGGAATGCCAACTGGAGTCCGTTCTTTCACCCCTCTGGGAAAAAGATTTTGTTCTCAAGTAATTTTGAGGCCGAAAAAGGTTTTCCGTTCAATCTCTATTTTATTGATATCGACGGTAAGAACTTAGAACGGGTTACCCACGGGGAAACCTTTGATGCCTTTCCTGTATTTTCGAATGACGGTAAGTATTTGGCCTTCTCAAGTAACCGTAACAATGGTGGCACCCGCGATACCAATTTGTTCATTGCAGAATGGCAAGAAGAGGCCGCCGACCCCGGCCAGTAAGGGCGATAGCATGACCGTACTATTTTCAATACCCTTCGAGCCCAAACTATTCGGTTATACCCTGAATATGCACCTTGTGTTCGAGTATTTGGCATTTTTCATTGCCTTCAGGTATTATGTATTCTTAAGGAAAAACAGTGTTGATGCGATTTCCTCCGATAACCGACTTTCGATCATTATCGGGGCAATTTTTGGGGCCCTTTTCTTTTCAAGATTGGTAGCTTTTTTAGAAAATCCATTTGTGCATTACGCCCAAGGATGGTTGGCCCTTTTGAACAACAAAACCATTATGGGTGGATTGTTCGGAGGCCTGTTGGGTGTCGAGCTTGCCAAAAAAATAATTGGGGAGAAACAATCATCAGGTGATCTGTTCTCCCTTCCGATAATTGTTGGGATCATCATTGGTCGGGTCGGATGTTTTCTAGCTGGTATTAATGAATTTACCTATGGCATTCAAACCAACTCGTTTCTAGCAATGGATTTGGGTGATGGTCTACTGAGACACCCGATAGCCTTATATGAGATCGTTTTTCTTTTGCTCTTGTTCTTGGTCATAAAACAGGCTCAAGAAAAACCTCCTCCCCTGGAAAGTGGTAGCTATTTCAAAATTTTTATGCTATCCTATTTTTCGTTTCGCTTCTTCTTAGAATTTTTAAAACCGAATACATTTCTGGTTTTCGGTTTGAGCAGCATACAATATTTATGCTTAATTTGTATCGTATACTACCTTGATACCGTTCGCAAAGGATTCATATATGCCCGAAAAAAATTACACCTATTATGATTTCACCTTGAGCCTTTGCCCTGAATGTCTGAGGCGGGTAGATGCCAAGATCGTTTTTCAAGAAGATAAGGTGTATATGCTTAAAAATTGCAAAGAACATGGTCGGTCAAAAGTTCTGATAGCCGATGATATCGCGTATTACAAGAATATTCGCAACTATAATAAAGCCTCGGAATACCCTAAGACCTTCAACACCAAAACACACTACGGATGCCCTTATGACTGCGGGCTCTGCCCAGACCACGAGCAGCATTCATGCCTTACCGTTATCGAGGTAACCGATCGTTGCAACCTTACCTGCCCGACCTGTTACGCCTCGTCATCACCAAGTTATGGAAGACACCGCACCTTGGAGGAAATCAAAAAAATGCTCGATGTCATCGTTAAAAACGAAGTTGAGCCCGATGTTGTTCAGATCAGTGGCGGTGAGCCTACCGTACATCCGCAATTTTTCGAGATTCTAGATTATGCGAAATCATTACCTATTCGGCATTTAATGGTCAACACCAATGGTATCAAAATAGCAAAGGATTTTGATTTCGCCAAAAAGCTCGCAGCGTATGCGCCTGATTTCGAAATATACCTACAGTTCGATTCTTTGGATAACCGGGTATTGCAAACCCTTCGTGGGGCCGATCTGGCCGATACCCGCTTAAAGGCATTGGAAAACCTCAACAAGCTGAATCTTTCCACAACCCTGGTGGTCACGCTTCAAAAAGGCTTGAACGACCATGAAATAGGGCAGACCATCGATTTTGCCCTAAAGCAAAAATGCGTGCGCGGTGTTACTTTTCAACCCACACAAATCGCTGGTCGCCTAGAGCATTTTGAGCTCGATGAAAACAGGATCACACTCACCGAAGTACGCAGGAAAATACTGGAGCAATCGCCTATTTTCGAACCTGACGACCTGATTCCCGTACCCTGTAACCCTGATGCCCTGGTCATGGCCTATGCCTTGAAACTAGGTAATGAGGTTAGTCCGTTAACGCGATACATCAATCCCGATGATTTGCTCAACGAAGGTAAGAATACCATAATCTACGAACAAGACGAGCATTTGCATGGTAAAATGATCGAATTGTTCAGCACCGGTAACTCGGTGGAAAAGGCGTCGGAAAATTTGAAATCGATTATGTGTTGCCTGCCCGAAATCGATGCTCCTGAATTGGGGTATGACAATCTTTTTCGAATTATTATCATGCAGTTTATTGATGCCCATAACTTCGATGTAAGGGCCATTAAAAAATCTTGTGTGCACATTGTTAATAAAGACTATAAGATTATCCCTTTCGAGACGATGAACCTATTTTATCGCGATGACAAACTGGTTCGATTGAAAGAATTACAAAACGAAGTACTATGAAAACAGTTTTACCTCTTGAAGTTGGCAACCTAGACGGTCTGGTGGCACTTCTTGTGTTAATTATGGTCGGGCCGGCATTGGTTCTACTGGTTATTGGTCTCCTACTTCGCAGGTCGAACAAGAAAGCGGCTAAAGTATTCTATATTCTAGCAGGGGTTTATCTAATCGTTGGACTGGGTATTTGTGGCGGCCTAATGGCATAGTTTTAAAACGCCCACCTATTTCCTTTTTATATCCTATTGAGTTCTTCCACGGCCTTCTGCTTGTTCTTGTTTTTTATACCTTCATTACCAAATTTGTATCTTAACGCGAGGCTAAATATGCGGTTTTCAAGTCGCGTCGATGTAGAATTGCTTTGGTCTAAAAAATCACGGGAATCCATGAAATTGCCTTGGTTGAAAATATCGGCCACCCCGGCCGAGATAGATCCCCTATTTTTCCAAATTGTCTTCCGAAGTAAGATTCCGAAATTGTTATAGCCATCTCTTCTAGAATTACCATTTCTAGTAGGTGACCTGAACATAAAATCTATATCAAGAAATAAGCTTTTATCACTGAAAAGTGTAAAACTCTGCTTGGTTCGCCCGAACCAACTTTCAATTTGGGCCTCAACCAATTGATCAGAACCCAAATCATTGAAGGTCTCCTTTTTGTGATAGTAGGCAAGTATTACGCGACTGTGCCAAAATGGGGCAAGCTCTTTGTCGAACGTAAAATCAAAACCGTAGCTATAGTTACTGGCCAGGTTTTGGCTGATAAATCGCAATAAGTTCGATTCATTGTCTTGAAAAACCTGCTGGTTATATTTGTTTTCCATATTGAAATAGATGAACTCCAAGGTATACGAATTATCATAGGTATAGCCAACAGTTACGTTAGTGACTATGGTAGGCAATAAGTTTGGATTACCCTCTACCACAGTATTATTACCCCTAAAATATTGGAACGGATTAATGTCGTTATACCTCGGGCGCTCTATTCTTCGCGAATACTGCAGACCAAAATCGTTCTTGTCACTTTGGGCATATTTTAGTGACAGGGTCGGGAACAGTTCAAGATAAGACACCTCTTTCGGCATTGTGCTCGTATCTAATCTGCCTATGCTTTCAGTATATTCCAACCTGACGCCAGATTTCAGATTCCATTTACGCCACTTGCTATCAAAACTGGCATAGGCGGCATAAATATCTTCGTCATACTGAAATATACCCGCTTCCGTTGGATCTATTCCCGGTTGATTTCGATCAAACCCTTCTTGCGAAATAGTGTTTTTCGAAGCTATACCAGCGTATCGTAACCCGGCCTCTATTCTTAAGGATGTTTGAAGAGGAATTGAGTAATCGGCTTGAAGACTGTAAAGGTTAATGCCTTGTGTTGAAAGGGTAGTAAAATCATTTTCACCTGTTTGACTTCCGTCGACAGCCAAGAAATCGGTTTGAATATCTTGGGCAATATCTGAATCGTAGTAGGTATAGTGGCCGCCTACCCCTAATTCAGCACCCGCATTTTTAAATTTATGAACCCAGTCTATATCATAAGAGGTATTTAACTGAACTTGGTCAGAGACATTGATGGTGTTGAAACTTGAAAGCAAATCACCCCCTACATCTCGGATCAATGTGGAAGAATAGAATATGTCATTTACCCTAGGGTTTATGGTATTTACGCTTGACATATAAAGTGTATTTCGGTCATTGATCGAATAATCAAAAAAAGCGCTGACGTTATGTCGGTTTCTTTTTATTACGTTGTCTCTGCCCGCCTCCCAAACGGATGTTACGTTACCATTTTCCGAGAAGTTGGTTCTATCTGTGTAACGAATGAGGTCTTTATCTTTACTAAAACTGTAATTCAATGTGAAACCTATTTTCTTTCCCTTAAAGGATTGATCGGCGCCTAAGGTATTTTTCGCAAAAACACCCTGCCGAAACCGATTAAATAGTGCTCCATTATAGCCCGAAACCAAATTCTTGCTCATTTTAATATCAATGATAGTACCCCCCTCTGCACTATATTTCGAAGGCGGATTGGTAATCACTTCAATAGACTCAACGGTGCTTGCAGAAGCTCCTGAGAGCAAGTTGAATATATCCGCCTGTGGTAAGTTTACTTTACGGCCATTGATCATTACGGTAATATTGGCGCTGCCTTTAACGGTCAATATGCCCTGAATATCACTAACACTTGGCGTGTGTTTCAGCAGCTCCCAAATAGTGCCATCGGAAAGTGCCGTATTCGCAACATTGAATACCAACCGATCTACCTTTCGCTCTAATCTGGGTTTTTGGTAAGTTACCACCACCTCTTCCAAACTTAGGCCGGTCTCGTCTATTATCAATGCACCTATGCCTGCGTCAGATACCACGGTTATTGCTAAGGGCTCGGAAACATTCCCGACAAAACTTGCCTTCAATAGATAGTCACCCGCCTCCACTTGCTCAAAAACGAACACACCGTTCTCATCTGATGAGGTTCCTTGCAACGTCTTGCTGTCTTTAGAACTCATCAACAGCACATTAGCAAAGACAATAGGTTCGTTTTTTGTGTTCTCGACCCTACCGGTAATTCGATATTCTTGGGCATAGGTCATCGATGTAAAAACAGATACAACCAAAAAAATAAGAATATGATTCATGCAACAATATGGCGCTAGCTACAAACATACATTTTAATACGGTATTATCTTACGTATTTTGTGCAGTTTATCGAATAAGTCGAAAAAAATCAGCTGCCTGATTTATCGTATCAAACAGGTACTCTTTGCGTTCATATTTTGCCCTATCTTTGCATCGCTGAACGCATGACCGTTTTAAGAAATTATCGATTGTAAACACGGCCTTTGTCAAAAGTTAGGGTCGTTCAAGAAGGAACTTTGTATCATTTCGCAAAACGGATTCCCAAAGCAGGGTATTACCAAATAGAATTTATGAAGCACATCCGAAATTTCTGTATTATCGCCCATATCGACCATGGCAAAAGCACCTTGGCCGATAGGCTTTTAGACTTTACCGGTTCTGTGACGGAAAGGGAGAAGAAAGAACAGCTGCTAGACAGTATGGACCTGGAACGGGAACGTGGTATAACCATTAAGAGCCATGCTATTCAAATGGAATATACCTATCAAGGTCAAGAATACATTCTTAACTTGATTGACACGCCTGGTCACGTAGATTTCTCCTACGAGGTTTCTCGTTCTATTGCGGCCTGCGAAGGGGCCCTTTTGGTAGTTGACGCTGCGCAAAGCATCCAGGCACAGACCATTTCAAATCTGTACCTAGCCCTAGAGAACGACTTGGAAATCATTCCTGTACTGAACAAAGTTGACCTGCCAAGCGCAAGCCCAGAAGAAGTCACCGACGACATTGTTGACCTCTTAGGTTGTAAGGCAGAGGATGTGATACCCGCCAGCGCCAAAACCGGCCTTGGGATTGAAGCTATCTTGGCCGCCATCATAGCACGAATTCCACCACCAAAAGGAAATGTTGACGAACCCCTCCAGGCCTTGGTCTTTGACTCGGTCTACAACCCTTTTCGTGGTGTTGAGACCTATTTTAGGGTCATCAACGGCGAAATAAAAAAGGGGCAAAAGATAAAGTTCGTCGCTACCGATAAAAGTTACTTCGCTGACGAGGTGGGTACGTTGAAACTAGCACAATTCCCGAGACAAAGTGTTAAGGCCGGTGATGTTGGCTATCTGATAACGGGCATTAAGGATGCTCGTGAGGTAAAGGTAGGCGACACGATTACCGACTCGGCCAACCCGACCAAAAATGCCATAGAAGGGTTCGAAGACGTAAAACCTATGGTATTTGCCGGAATTTATCCTGTTGATACCGAGGAGTTCGAAGAACTGCGCTCTTCCATGGAAAAACTTCAACTTAATGACGCCTCTTTGGTATTCACCCCTGAAAGTAGCGCGGCCCTAGGTTTCGGTTTTCGCTGTGGTTTCTTGGGCATGTTGCATATGGAAATCATTCAAGAACGCTTGGAGCGCGAATTTGACATGACGGTCATAACTACGGTGCCCAACGTTAGCTACCACGCGTTTACCCGTAAAAATCCAGATACTGCGTTGATCGTGAACAACCCTACCGATCTACCGGATCCGTCCACCATAGATCGCGTAGAAGAGCCCTATATCAAAGCTACCATCATTACCAAGTCAGATTTTGTGGGTAATATCATGTCGCTCTGTATTGATAAGCGGGGTATCATTACCAACCAGACCTACCTGACAACCGACCGTGTTGAGCTTTCTTTTGATATGCCCTTGGCAGAGATCGTGTTTGATTTTTACGATCGGTTGAAAACCGTTTCTAAAGGTTATGCCTCTTTCGATTATTCGCCGATAGGTATGAGGGTGTCCAAATTGGTGCGAGTAGATATTCTATTGAATGCCCAGCCCGTAGACGCGCTTTCTGCTTTGATCCATGCTGATAATGCAGTCAATATCGGAAAAAGAATGTGTGAAAAATTGAAAGAACTCATCCCCAGACAACAGTTCGATATTCCGATTCAGGCTGCTATCGGTGCCAAGATTATTTCGAGGGAAACCACGAAGGCCTTGCGTAAAGACGTTACCGCAAAATGTTATGGTGGCGATATTTCTCGAAAGCGGAAGTTGCTAGAAAAGCAGAAAAAAGGCAAGAAGAGAATGCGCCAAGTTGGCAATGTTGAAGTGCCCCAAGAGGCCTTTATGGCGGTTTTGAAGTTGAACGATTAACGAAAAATCGCTATTTGTCTTTTCGGAATATGCCTGCAACCGTTTTGCCAATAACATCAATATTTTCTATTGCTTCTAATAAAGACGGATTCGCTAAGTCTACTTTTCCATTGGTCATGAATTGTGATTGAGACGGGTATACCAACAAAAAATTACGCCCTTTATAATGTTTGTTGATGTAATTCGGCACTTCTGCCATACGTTCTTTGTAAGACAATAAATTCTGTCTGCTCAGAACAATTACAAGGTTATCATCAGGGCCAACCTCTTTTAACAAATGGGGAAGATTGTCCCAATTGTTAAAAACATGGTATTCCAAATCAATTGGGTGTTTGGCGTGAATTGCCTTGATAAGTTCCATGGTTTGCTTGCTCGCGTAAAGCACAAGCTTGGCCCCCGTATTCATTGCAACGTTCCAAATTTTGGCCAACCAAAATGAAAAACCACTTTCATATTCGGCCCTTTCAGGAATCAAGACCACATGGCGTTTAATGGTAGCTATGGGTTGTTGTGGGTTATAAATGAACGTGGTAATATTAGTCTTTTCAAGAATGCCCCTGGTCAAATCACCTAAAAACGAATCAGAATCTCCTCCTTTTAAGTGAAGTCCCAATACCAAATCGGTGCTGTTCTCCTCCATGATAACGTTGGTCAAACCATGAACTAAATTTAAATCGTATCGCAGGGTGGTCTTCATCTCAATATCTACGGCCGCGGCAATGATCTTAGCTCTTTCAAGTAATTTCCTTGCCTTTTTTTCCGCATCCAAATGAATGTTGTCGTTCCTGATAATGTTCAATGCCTGAAGACCGGTACGGTTATGTTTCGATTTAATTAAAATACTTAGTTGAACAAGTTCTTCAATGGTGTCAGGATTACTAAGGGGAATAAGTATTTTTTCGGTAGTTGCAGCGGTATCCCCATTAGTTTGCTCTTTAAGCGCAATTCTATTCGCACTCTTTTGGGTGGCAAAAGAAGCAACGGTACAAGTTACCAGAATCATAATGACGGTTCCGTTCAATATACTTTCATTCAATAATCGAATCGGCTCTCCGTTCGCAGATTGTCCCAAAATAATATTATATCCAACCAAAACGGCAGCTAGGGTGGCGGCCGCCTGTGCATTGGTAAGCCCGAATATCAACAAACGTTCATCGCCGTTGAAATTATAGCTTTTCTGGGTTATCCACGCTGCGATAAATTTGGCCAAACTGGCCACGACCGACATTAATATAGCTACTTTAATGGTTTCAAAACTGCTGAACGCCTTGTAATCAATAAGCATACCTACGCCTATCAAAAAGAAAGGGATAAATATCGCGTTCCCTACAAAATCAATTCGGTTCATTAATGGAGAGGTAACGGGAATAAGGCGATTTAAAGCCAAGCCCGCCATAAAAGCGCCAATAATTGCCTCAATACCAGCAAGTTGGCTAAGCACTGCTCCCAAAAAAACCATTACCAATACAAATATATATTGCGAAACATTGTCTTTGTAGCGTTTAAAAAACCAACGGGCGATAATCGGAAACACATAGGTTATGACCAAAGTAAAGGCGATAAAAGAAAGTGAAAGTACAATCCAAAAATTACTGTCAATCTCACCGGAGGTCATCCCCACAACTACCGCCAAAACCAATAGCGAAAGTACGTTGGTAATAAGGGTGCTGCCGACGGATATGTTTACGGCGAGGTTTTTGGCTATGCCCAATTTACTTACTATAGGATAAGTGATCAAGGTGTGCGAAGCGAACATGCTTGCCAATAAAACCGATGTAATCATTGAAAAATGCAATAAGTAAACCCCCACCAATATTCCAGCTCCCATTGGAACTATAAACCCGATCAACCCTAACAAGGTGCTCTTACTGGCGTTAGCTTTAAAATCGTTCATGTCTATTTCAAGTCCTGCAAGAAACATGATATAAAGTAGCCCGGCTGTGCCTGATAAAATAATACTGCTGTCCCTCGCCAACAGGTTCAACCCATTTGGGCCTATAATGACCCCGGCAATGATCATTCCCAATAGATGCGGCATCTTTACTTTATCTGACAAAATCGGTATAAGCAAGATTATCGCAAGAATGATCAAAAATTTCAATACCGGTTCTTCTAAAGGAAGTTGAATTGCATTTAATAAAATCATTTTTCAAAATTGGTGTTCGCTAAGATACGCATATTGTTTCGCCCCGATACACAAACGTATTTGCCCTTGATTACTAGGTTAAAATTAACGATCGCCTAAACCCGGTTGAAGGCTATTGCTTTTGAGCTAAGTTTTCAATCTATTAGAATAATATCTTAAAACCATTTGTACAAAGTCTCGTATTTAGTACATTTCATGAATTTTATCCTTTTAATGAATTTATACCCAATACAAACCGGTAACTTCAAGTTAGACGGCGGTGCGATGTTCGGTGTGGTACCGAAATCCATTTGGCAAAAGACCAACCCTGCCGATGCCAACAACATGATCGATATCGCCGCACGTTGCCTACTGATCGAAGATGGAAATCGATTGACATTGATCGATACCGGTATGGGAAATAAACAGTCTGATAAATTCTTCGGGCATTATTACCGTTGGGGCGATTTTACCATTGATAGATCATTGGCAACCTATGGCTTTCACCGAGATGATATCACCGATGTTTTCATGACCCACTTACATTTCGACCATTGTGGTGGCAGCGTACAATGGAACAGCGAGCGAACAGGCTATGAACCCGCATTCAAAAATGCAACATATTGGACCAATGAAGACCATTGGCGCTGGGCCACACAACCCAATGGCCGCGAAAAGGCATCTTTTTTGAAAGAAAATTTGTTGCCCATGCAAGAGAGTGGGCAATTAAAGTTCGTAAACCAGGGAGGGTTTGCCCCGAACGCTAAAATAACCGCCCGAGAAGCTAACTTTACTACGCCTACAGAACTGGGTTTCGGTATTCTTTTTGTCGATGGGCATACAGAAAAAATGATGCTTCCACATATTGAATATCAAGGTAAAACATTGGTGTTCATGGCCGATTTGATCCCAACGGTAGGGCACATTCCCGTGCCTTATATAATGGGGTACGACACAAGACCCTTACTGACCTTGAACGAAAAAGAGTTATTTGTTGGCAAGGCGGTCGAAAATGACTATTTATTGTTTTTCCAGCACGATGCCCACAATGAAATTTGTACCTTGCAGCCTACTGAAAAAGGCGTGCGCCTTAACGAAATTTTTAGCTTTGATGAGGTCTTCGGTTAAATTCTCCTTACTACTTGTTGGATTATTGTGCGTTTTACTGCAAGCATGTGGGGCGCAACAATTGACCAGTAGCGATTTTACGGCCGAAAATACCTTTACGGATGGTGTCGAAGGCCCTGCGGTAGATATGGAGGGGAACCTATACGCCGTAAGCTTGAAACGCAAGGGCGATATCGGTATTGTCGATAAAAATGGAAATGCCAAGGTGTTCGTAGAACTTCCAGAAAAGAGTATCGGTAACGGCATACGTTTTGATAAAGAGGGGCACATGTACATCGCCGACTATACGGGCCATAACGTGCTGCAGGTTAAAAAAGGAAGCAAGGAGGTTTTGGTTTTTGCGCATAATTCTAATATGAGCCAACCTAACGACCTGACCATTTCCCCGAACGGCACCATTTATTTGAGTGACCCGAATTGGGCAAAAGCTACTGGTAGGGTCTGGATGGTAAACGCATCACAAGAAATCATCCTTTTAGAAGACAATATGGGCACCACAAACGGTATTGAGGCGAGTCCGGACGGAAAATACCTTTATGTGAACGAGTCGGTTCAGCGCAAAGTTTGGCGATTCGCGATTTTGCCCGATGGCACACTGGCCCAGAAAACAGAATTCATTACTTTTGACGACTTCGGAATGGATGGTATGCGCTGTGACGAAAAGGGAAACCTCTATATTACCCGTTATGACAAAGGAACTGTCATTGTGTTATCTCCCGATGGGAAAAAACTCAGCGAAATAGTACTCAAGGGTAAAAAACCATCGAACATCACTTTTGGTGGTGCCGACGGAAAAACATGTTATGTTACCATGGCAGACAGGGGCTGTATCGAAACCTTTCGGGCCAAATATAACGGAGTTAACTTTAAAAATTAAACCATGCCCAAACAAGACTCTCTCATAACAAGGGTTCCGGGCGTTAATTTGTATGCTATGAGATATTCATTTTCCAGATTTGTTTTCGGTGTATCACTTTCCGTTCTTTTGTTGGGCTGTGGGGCAACCACCTTGATCTCTACCCCAATCGAGAATATTGATACCACTCCCCTTAAAATTGCAGACCTCACAGAGGCGGAGAAGAAAAATTGGGGGCACTTGGATCTCGTGTCAGATACCATACCGGGTATGAGCGTCGATAAGGCCTATAAAGAAATTATTGGAACCAAAAAAGGTAAAACCGTTATCGTTGCGGTACTTGACTCGGGAATAGACTTAAAACACGAAGACCTTGATGGCGTTCTATGGACAAATAAAGGCGAAAGACCGGGAGACGGAAAAGACAATGATAACAATGGCTATGTAGATGACATCCATGGCTGGAATTTTCTAGGGGAGTCCTATAACGAACAACTGGAAGCTGCTAGAATAGTACGCCTGAAATTAGGTGATGCCGCAATGCAGGCAAAAGCCAAGGCCAAGATCGATGCCGAATATCCCAAGGCCGTACAGAACAAACAACAATACGAGCAGATCCTAGAGGCGGTAAAAAACGCCGATGCCGCGGTAAAAAAGGAATTGGGCAAGGCTTCCTATACTAAAAAGGACGTCGCAGCAATCAAATCATCCGATGCGACCATGCAACAACACGTGGGCGTTTTGATGCAGATGTATACCTTTAAGGATAGTATTCCAGAGGTTATCGAAGAATTGGGTGACGGGATCAAATATTTTTCTGACCAAGCCAATTACAACTACAACGTAGACTTCGATGGAAGAAAAGTAGTCGGCGATGACCCTTATGACATCAACGATACCAACTATGGCGATGGCAATCCTCAAAGCAGATCTAAAGATGAAAGTCATGGCACCCATGTCGCTGGTATTATCGCCGCTGAACGCAATAATGGCAAGGGCGCGAATGGTGTAGCCAATAATGTACAGATCATGAGCATTCGGGCCGTACCCAATGGAGACGAATATGATAAGGACGTAGCTTTGGGCATCCGCTATGCTGTGGATAACGGCGCCCTGATTATCAATGGCAGCTTTGGAAAAGGATTTTCACCTAATGCCGAATGGGTGTATGAGGCCATAAAATACGCGGCATCAAAAGATGTGCTCTTCGTGCATGCAGCGGGCAACGATTCAGAAGACCTTGATGATCTGGCGAACCAAAACTTTCCGAACGACCAGGTGAACAACGGCCCTGAAATAGCTGATAATGTGATTACTGTTGGGGCTCTGAATCCTAAATACGGATCAAGCCTTTTAGCAACCTATTCAAATTACGGCAAAATTAATGTAGACATATTCGCTCCGGGAACCGATATTTATTCAACCTATCCGAACAATACCTACGAGTACTCCCCGGGAACCTCTATGGCCGCGCCTGCCGTTGCTGGTCTGGCCGCTTTGTTGAGGTCACAATATCCAAAATTGACCGCTTCAGAGGTGAAGAAGATTATTTTGCAATCGGGCCTTCCTATTAAGGCAAAAACCGTTTTGGGCGGTGAGGCTGGCAAAACGGCAACTTTGGATGAAATTTCTACTTCTGGTAAAATCGCGAATGCCTACAATGCGCTAATCATGGCTGAAAGCGTATCGGCAGGTAAAATAAAACTTTAATAAAGCATGCAGAATCTTGTTAAAAGACTAACACTCCTAGTTGTATGTATCTCCACTGTTGGGGCTGCTCAGAACACATCATATTGGCAACAGCATGTCGACTATTTTATGGATGTCGATATGAACGTTGAAAATTTTCAATATACGGGTACCCAAAAATTAGTGTATACGAATAATTCGCCCGACCAGCTACAAAAGGTTTACTACCATCTTTATTTCAACGCCTTTCAACCTGGTAGTGACATGGATATGCGCCTGCAAAATATAGCGGACCCTGATGACCGAATGGTTACCCAAGACAAAAAAAGCCGTATTGCAGCACTTACAGAAAGTGAGATCGGCTACTTGCATGCAATTTCTTTAAGTCAAGATGGAATACCCGTAAAGTTCAATGAAGAGGGTACGGTATTGGTGGTTGACCTTGCCAAACCAATTCCTTCGGGGGGACAGACCACATTTGAAATGGAATTCAAAGGTCAGGTACCCGTTCAGATTCGTCGCTCTGGAAGGAACAATGCAGATGGTGTAGCATTGTCCATGAGCCAATGGTACCCCAAATTGGCCGAATATGACTTTGAAGGATGGCATGCCGATCCTTATATCGCACGCGAATTTCATGGTGTGTGGGGCAATTTTGATGTAAAATTGACCATTGATAAAGATTACATTATCGGTGGAACCGGCTATCTCCAAAATCCGGAAGAAATTGGTCATGGTTATGAAACAGCGGGCACTAAGGTAAAGCAGCCAAAAGGAAAAACGCTGACTTGGCATTTTAAGGCACCCATGGTTCACGACTTTATGTGGGCCGCCGACCCTGAATATATTCATGATACACTGGCCGCGGAAAATGGCACAATGCTCCATTTCTTCTATAAAAACGATAAAAAGGTTATTGAGAACTGGCAAAAAGTACAGCCACTAACCGCTCAAGCCATGGCTTTCTTCAATGCCAATATTGGGCAGTACCCCTACAAACAATACTCGGTAATTCAGGGTGGTGATGGTGGTATGGAATACGC
Organism: Flavobacteriaceae bacterium; assembly: GCA_050330515.1. GTDB lineage: Bacteria > Bacteroidota > Bacteroidia > Flavobacteriales > Flavobacteriaceae > Maribacter_C. The sequence continues at coordinate 24,891 of JBHJNU010000057.1, forward strand.
CATGGGAACCTTGATTACGGGTGGTGAAGATTATGCCGATATTAAGGGCACTGTTATTCATGAACTTGCCCATTCTTGGTTTCAGCATGTATTGGCAACGAACGAGGCCAAACATTCATGGATGGACGAAGGTTTTACCTCCTTTATTTCAACACTCTGCTCAAATGAACTTGCCATTAATAAGAAGGAAAATCCGTTCGAGCGTTCGTACAAGAACTATAACTATCTGGTTTCTACAGGCAAAGAACAGCCTCAGACCACGCACTCCGATCGATACGACTCCAACATGCCCTACAGTATAGCGGCCTATGTAAAAGGTTCTATTTTCCTTTCTCAGTTAGGCTACATCATCGGGCAAGAGAAATTGATGGAAACCATTAAAAAATATTACGAAGATTTCAAGTTCACACATCCGGTGCCCAATGACATCAAAAGAACAGCGGAAAAGATATCGGGCATGGAGTTGGATTGGTACCTAATGGATTGGACCCAGACCACCAATACCATAGACTATGGCATCAAGCAAGTTGCCGCAGCTGGCGACAAAACAGCCATTAGTTTAGAGCGTATTGGTTTGATGCCCATGCCTTTAGATATTCTTGTTGTTTATAAAGATGGTAGTCAGGAAACATTTTACGCCCCTTTACGTATGATGCGGGGCGAAAAAGAAAATCCCTATCCACAGATAAAAAGAACGGTTTTGGAAGATTGGCCCTGGGCGAACCCGGCCTACACCCTTACTATAGACCGGCCTCTTGATAGTATCTTGGGCATTCAGATCGACCCATCACAACTTATGGCAGATGTAAACACGGCGAATAATACATGGCAGCCAGAAATGGTAGAGCCTTTAAAAGATTAGCGAGCGTTGGTCCTCATACGGGCTTCGTTCTTAACTACTTTGTTGGATATGGCCTCAACATTCTCTTTACCTAGAAAAGAAAAGCTAAAGAGCAAAAAGTTGATCGATCAACTTTTCGTTGAAGGAAAGAATGTTTCAAGTTTTCCTATTAAGCTGATTTACCTAAAGACCGCCCTAACCGAAGTGCCCGTACAGGCTGGCGTTACCGTACCCAAAAAGAACTTTAAAAGTGCCGTAAAACGCAACCGTATCAAGCGTTTGCTACGTGAAGCGTACCGATTGAACAAACCCCTCATTTTTAACAATACAAAGGGTAATTTTGCGTTCCTGTTTTTATATCTTGGGAAAGAGGTTCCGAAAGGTGCTACCATAGCCAAAAATATGGCCTTGGTCTTGGCTAAGTTTCTAGAGAAAGAGGAAGGGAAACAGTAAACTTTGTTAGTTCTCGCTTCAACAAAGCACGTTGAGGCGCTGTTCAAACAAAACCTTTGCTGTTCCCATTGATAGCCCAAACCGAAATAATTCGAAAATACCCTTTCAAAGACAACGCTTCTAAATGAAGTTTGCGGTTAAAAGCGATATAAAATTCAAGTAGATGAAAACAATGTTGAAAAAGAAAATCCTGATCCCCTTATGTACAATTTCCATTCTGCTGGTTGCAGGTGGTTTCATGAAAAGTGATTTCTTCGAAATCGCGAAACAGATCGAAATATTCACTACACTCTTCAAAGAGCTGAACATGAACTATGTAGATGAGACCAACCCCGCAGAACTGATGGACACCGCCATTAAAAATATGCTCGATGACCTTGACCCGTACACGAAATTCATGAACGAACAAGATGTAGAGGAATACCGTATCAACAACGCCGGCGAATATTCGGGTATTGGGGCCACGGTACGGTCCTATCAAGACAAATTGGTCATTATAGAGCCTTACAAAGACTACCCTGCCGATAAAGCGGGCCTTAAAGCAGGCGATGAAATCATTCAAATAGGCACAATCAAAATTTCCGATTTCGATGATAATGCAAGTGAGCTTTTGAAAGGGGCGACAAATACTTCGGTAGCCGTTACCTACAAAAGGCAGGGCGAAACCAAAACAACAAGCATTACACGCAGCGCAGTAGAGGTAGATGCCGTGCCCTTTTACAATATGGTCGATGAGAAAACTGGTTACATTGTACTGTCCAAGTTCAACGAAAAAGCTTCCAGTGAAACCAAGGCTGCACTTATTGATTTAAAGGGAAAAGGCGCCGAAAGGATAATTCTGGACCTACGTGGAAATCCGGGCGGACTTCTTTCAGAGGCCATTAACGTGACGAATCTTTTCGTGGATAAGGACGAACTCATTGTAACCACAAAATCAAAGGTGAAAAAATTCAATCAAGAATACAGAACGAAGAACAAAGCCGAAGATACTGAAATACCCTTGGTTGTTTTGGTGAATGGAAGCAGTGCATCTGCGAGCGAAATCGTTTCGGGCAGTTTACAGGATCTTGATAGGGCAGTGGTCATGGGTGCACGAAGTTTCGGTAAAGGATTGGTGCAGCGGCCCATGAAACTGACTTATGGAACACAGCTGAAAGTAACCATTTCACGTTATTTCACCCCTTCAGGAAGATGTATTCAATCTTTGGATTATTGGAATCGTGACGAAAACAACAAAGCGGTAAAAAACACAACTTTCAATGAATTCAAGACCCGTAACGGCCGACCCGTACAAGATGGTGGTGGCGTTCTACCGGATATCGAAGTGGAAACCGTTAAGGCAAATTCGCTAACCACGGCACTACTGAACAACCATATTATCTTCGACTTTGCTACCGATTACTACTACAAAAACCAGCTGAACGACGTGAACAATTTCAAGTTCTCAGATGCCGATTATCAGAACTTCAAGACCTTTGTTTCCAAAAGCGGTTTTTCATTCGAGACAAAGACCGAGAAAGTGATCAAAGAAGCGATGACCGATAAAGAAGAGGTTATTTTGAACAATACGCTTGAAAATGACTTTAAAAACCTTCTTCTAGATATCGAAAAAAGTAAAGTTACCGCGTTAGGAACACATCAGCGAGAAATTCAGAACAAGCTTGAAGATGAGATCGTAAAGCGGTATTTCTACCGCGAGGGATTATATACCTATTACCTAAAACATGATGAGGCCATATTAGCGGCAACAGAGTTGTTGGGAAATTCTTCGAAGTATAAAGAAATACTGAATTAAACTTTACGAACGACTTTAGTTGGTGAAGTTCAAATACACATTCAAAAATTATTATTTTAGAGCCACGTTTACTGTAATGATGCCAACGATTAATTCATTTCAAGCGACCCTATTATTTGATGCCAAGGCGATTCTGGGAGAAGGCCCGGTTTGGGATTTTAAAAAACAACTGCTGTATTGGGTCGATATTGAAAATGGTAAATTGCACTGCCATAATACAATGAACGGTGAAAATAAAGAATGGTGTTTTGGGGAAATGCTAGGAGCCGCAGTGCCTACCGAATCCGGAAAAATGCTACTCGCCCTTGAATCGGGATTGGCAACCTACGATTTCGAAAAAGATACGCTGACCCGGCACCCGGTATTGGAGAATGGTGAACCAAGAATGCGCTATAATGATGGTAAAGTAGATCCTAACGGCAACTTTTGGATCGGTAGCATGCACAAAGAGTTTGTTGCCAAAAGCGGGAATCTCTATTGCGTAACCCATGATTTTAAGTCGACTATAGAAATCAGCGAAACGACCATTTCCAATGGAATGGCATGGGCCTCTGACCAAAGGAAATTCTACTATATCGATAGCCCTACCTTTGAAGTGCTTGTTTTTGACTTCGACAGGGTGAATGGTTCCATTTCCAATAGAAAATGTGCCTTTAAAATTCCAGAGTCCAACGGAACACCTGATGGAATGTGTATCGATGGCGAAGATATGCTTTGGATCGCCCATTGGGGAGGCGGTTGTGTAAGACGCTGGAATCCGAATAATGGGGAAATTCTAGAGGAAATAAGCATTTCGGCCCCACAGGTAACCTCTTGCTGCTTTGGCGGAGAACATTTAAATACCTTGTATATTACCACGGCCAGAAGTGGTATGACAGAGGAACAATTAGCAGAATTCCCCTTGAGCGGCGGCCTATTTCAATATCACCCTCAAGTAAAGGGTGTCTCGATAGATTATTTTAAAGACCATTGATGCCATACTCAGGAATTAAAGGCAAAGTAGCCATTATAACAGGTGCCGGAGAGGGTATCGGTTTCGCCATTGCGGAAAACCTCGCCGTATCGGGTGCAAATGTGGTGGTAAACGACCTCAACAAGGTAAAAGTGGATGCCGCCACCGCAAGATTGAACGCAAAATATCCGGGTAGTTGTCTTGCTTTTGCCGGTGATGCCGCTGAAATTACCCGAATCAATGAAATGGTCGATTTTGCTTTGGAACATTTCGGGAAAATACACTTTATAGTGCCCAACGCGGGCATAACCCTGTTCGGTAAATTTCTTGAGTTTACTCCCGAATCCTTTCAAAAAGTCATGCAGTTGAATCTTCAAGGAGCCTTTTTCTTGGCGCAACGCGCCGCAAAAGAAATGATTTCTCAAGGTGAAGGGGGCGGCATGGTCTTAATGTCATCACAGGTAGGTATTCAAGCTTATGAAAACCTGACAGCCTACGGAATGACGAAAGCCGGCCTTCGAATGATGGCGAAAAACCTGGCCTACGTTTTAGGAAAGCACAATATTACCGTGAATGCCGTTGCGCCGGGCGCGACCCTGACCGAACGAACTAAGGAAGAACAACCCGATTATGCTGGTATTTGGGGAAGATTAAACCCGAATAATCGGGTGGGTACTCCGGAAGATATTGCGAGAACATGTCTTTTTCTACTTTCAGATGATGCAAAACATATCAATGGTCAGACCATACCTGTAGATGGTGGCTGGACGGTAGGGGGAAAATATCCCGAAGACTTGCTTTAAAAAGCGCTCACCTCCTTAAATTTGGCCCGTTCCTATCGCTCAAATTTCTACTCATAAACACAAGAATTGCCATCCGATTTTACAAAGTAGTCCTTGTAATTCTTTGCCTTGGGATCCAAACATCCACTAAGGTTCTTAATCTTAATATTTCTGAAATCTATAGGCTGGCCCTCGCTCTGTAGTGCAATGAAGCCTTCGGTCAAGAGCCGGCCGTCTATTTTTTGGTCAGGGTGAAAACCTTCCACGACCCCACCACCAACTTGGGGTAGGGTGTATTGAAGTACTACCGATCCATTGATTATGTGGGTTACCAGTGCATCTCCCAAAACAATTAACTCTGCTGTTACCCATTGATCCCCATAAAAGGTTTTTGAGCTAGAATTGATGCAGTGCCGAGAATCTATTTTTCCTTCATAAACGACCTCAGTACCCGGAGAACACATATTGCCTGTAGGGCGGTCCTCTCCTTCCTTGATTCCGGCCAAAAACTGCATTTCAACAGAGATGGGCCAATTCTGTCCTTTGGGCATCGTTTTAGGGTCTTGTGAATGGAACATAACACCACTGTTCTTTTCAACAAACACGGGTGCCCCAGGGTGTACATCGCCAACAAAACGATACTCCATCGATAAATGGAAATACGAATAGGGAGTGTCATAATATAAATGACCAAAACGGTCGTTGTAATCCCCTTCATAATGGTCATAACGTACCTTAATTATACCATCTTCTACCCGAAAGGTGTCACCATAATTATCTCCCACCTCATATCGATGGATTTTTGCTGTCCATCCCGTTAAATCGGTACCGTTGAAAAGTTCTTCCCAACCATCCGAATCTTGCGCCCTACTCCTACTGTAAAAGCAAATACAAACCAGCATAAGGGCCACAATTCTAGATTCTACCTTAAAAAAACTTGGGGTCATCGGCGTATTTTTGGGTTTTATATTGTTCTAATTGTCTAGGACAAAACAAACTCGTTGGTCTGCTGCGCTCCATTTCGTCGATGAAGCTAAGAAAATAATGGTGTTCAGCGATGTTTATCTGCTGAATATCTTAGGTTTTAAGTGTTGCGTTGTATTCTTCGGCAAGCTCACCGACCACCTAGTTGGTTTCTTATACTTTAAAATAAACCTTATGCTTATCTAAAAAATAAGTGATGTACCAAAACATAAATAAGACTAAGAGTGAGTTCAACACCGCGATAAGATGCTCAGATAGGTTCAATGGCCCCAAAATACCCTCGGTCCAAATCATACCGAAATCTCGAAACCATTGTACTCCAACGGTTTCCGAAAAAAGATAGATAAAAATAGAATTGGTACCAACAACGGCGAAAACCTTGAGCCATTTCTTATGGTTGTTCTTAACATCGATTGCCCAATAAAACAGGGAAAGGGTTAAAATAGCAAAGCCGCCCGAAGCCAATGTAAACGAGCTGGTAGCGATACGTTTTATTATAGGGGTAACGTTCAGAATATCTAAAGCGAACCCAAGAATCAAGATAACAGCCCCCCAAATGACAAATGATTTCAATTTCTCTTTCGACGGAAGTTGTGAAAGCAATACTTTACCACAAACTACGCCCCAAATGGTATGTGCCGCAGTGGGGATAAAATTCACAAAAACCCAATATCCATCATTGACCTGCCCCATGACCATCATATCAACAAAAGAACCGAAACTTTCGTGACCCTGCGCATAAGGGGCTGATGGGTTATAGAGGCGGTACAAAATTTCGGTCAACACTAACAGCCCAACAGAAATGCCTATTTGTACCTTGTTCGGCAAATTCATAATGGCATAAGCGATACTAATTGTAAAAGCTAGTTGTACCAGAACATTCCATAGCTCCCACACCAAGGCATGACTGTAAACACAATGCAATAGAACACCGAAACAGAACAATAGAAAACAGCGCCGCAAAATATGCTTGGTCACATTGGCCGTATCTCCTTTGTCTAAACGCCTTCTCAAAGAAAACGGCATGGCGACGCCGACTATGAACATAAAGAAGGGTTGAATTAGGTCCCAAAACCGCAGACCATTCCAAGGATGGTGTTCTAACTGAAGCGCAAGCCCGTGAAAGGCAGACCCCTCGGTAAGCGCCACAAAACTGTGATGAAACCCTGCGGCCTCGGCAATCAATAAAAACATGGTTAAACCTCTAAAGACATCGAGGGAAAAGAGGCGTTTGGATACGTTTTCGGCAAATTGAGACATCGCTGGTTTGGTTTGATTAGTACCTAAATATAGCTGAAATTATCTAAAATTTATATTTATTTTATCAGCTACGTATATTCACATTTATCCATATCTTGAAACTAAAATTTAACATTGCCGCAAAATGATTTCAAAAGAACAATACATTTTTTTTAGGGAACAAGGTTTTTTGGTATTGGAAAACCTCCTGGAGGAGGCCGAAATTGAGTATTATAGTACCCTTTACAATTCTTTTTTAGACAATTCGATCAACGCCTCAAAATACCGTTCTGACTTATCTGGAAACGATGGTTCAATTGAGAAAATTACCCAGATCATGGTGCCTAGCAAACTGGTTCCTGAGCTTTTGCAGAAGCCGTTTCACCAAAGGTCTCTTCAGATCGCGAAAGCATTAATGGGCGATGATATCGAACTCGACTTTGATATGCTTATCAACAAAGCGCCCTTTACCGACACCCCTACTCCTTGGCATCAAGATGCCGCTTATTGGATCAACATGCCCGACAAAAGAGCAGCTAGCTGCTGGGTCGCTATTGACCCTGCATTTAAAGAGAACGGTTGTATGTGGTACACGCCGAAATCACACCTTTCGGCGCTCTTGCCACATTTTCAAACGGGCAATAAGGGTGCGCTACAATGCCATGGTAACGAAGAAAATTCAGTTTGTATCGAACTGCGGCCGGGTTCCTGTGTTTTTCATCACGGGGGTACGTTGCATTATAGTCGCGGAAATTCAACCCCAGAAAACCGACGGGCCTTTATAGCCAATTTCAGGCCCAAGGCCATGATCGACCTAGAACGATCGCAAGGTATTGACCACACAGGAGAGCGAGAGGTTCGCGGAAAAGTATAATAAAAATGCTAGCGCAGGAATAAAAATCCAAAAGCAATCGACAATAGTATGAAGCCCTTAAAAATACCTCTAACATCGATCTTGTTGGCCATCTCTTTCCTCTTCGCCTTCCTACTTTCCGGACAAAATCGCAGTAATTTCGACTGGCATGAAGTTCCTTCGGATAACACCCAATTTGAAGGGCAAGGTTGGAAAAATATTGGGTTCAATCGTTTGCCCGACAAGGCCGAAAAAACGGTTCGCGATGCGGTTTGGTCTCTTTCAAGAAATTCAGCAGGTTTAGGCATGCGGTTCACAACAGATTCAGATTCCCTCATTGTAGAATATCAGGTAGATGGTAATCTGGATATGCGCCATATGCCCGCTACCGGAGCGAGTGGGTTGGATCTGTATGTAAAAGGCGATATGGATTGGCTTTGGTTGCGAGGGAAATTTCAGTTCAGTGATACCATCAGCTACGTTTTTTCTATGAACGGATTGGCCAAGGGTGAACATGAACTGCACTTGTTGTTTCCACTATACAATAATATCAAAAACGTGAGGATAGGCGCAAAGAAGGGCTCCTCTTTTAAACTACTTCCAGTTCGAGTTGAAAACCCTATAGTTGTGTATGGTACCTCGATTGCGCAAGGTGCTTGTGCATCAAGGCCTGGAATGGCCTGGACGAACATTTTAGCGCGAAAATTAGACCTGCCTGTAATAAATCTTGGCTTTTCCGGTAACGGTCGGTTAGAACCTGAGGTCATCGATCTTATCAATGAAATAAGCGGATCCGTGTTCGTGTTGGATTGCCTTCCCAACTTATCTCCCAACACAACCCATACCGAAGAAGAAGTCAAAAAAAGAATTCGTGAGAGCGTTGAATCAATTCAAGACAAACACCCACGCTCCCCTATTCTACTTGTACAGCATGCCGGCTATTCAGATGGCCTGGTCGATGGTTCAAGAAAAGCGGTCTACGAGACATTGAATAATTGGATGATAGAAGTCTATGCTGACCTAAAAACAACAAGGCGAAACGTGCATATGCTTTCTAAAAAAGAGTTGGACCTCTCCAACGATGCCTTTGTCGATGGCACCCATCCGACCGATTTAGGTATGCTGCACTATGCGCTAGCCTATGAGCGGAAATTAAGGGAGATTATGAAAAAAATATAAAACCGATTAAACCACTATGCACATGAATAAAATAATTTTGATCCTACTATGGTTCGCCGGTCTTTCCATTTCCGCCCAAACTGAACCAAATAAAGCCGTAACCAAACCGATACCCAAACCGAAATCATTCGTAACAGAGCACCAGGGTGTTTTTGGAGATAAGATCATTAAATATTCCGCTGTTGCCAAAGAAACCTATTTGACCAATAAAGAAGGTGATTCTGTAGCTTCATTCTGGTCGGTGGCCTATCTGGCAAACTCCATAACCGACAAAACCAAAAGGCCGGTTACCTTTGTTTTCAATGGCGGGCCGGGCTCGGCCTCAATGTGGTTGCATATGGGTTTTTTCGGGCCAAAGATTATCAAGGTAGATTCCGATGCCAAGAAAGATGATGGCGCGGCACCCTACAATTTAATCGATAACCCCCATGGCCTTCTAGACCTTACCGATTTGGTATTCATTGACCCCGTTGGTACCGGTTATAGCAGAGTCATCGGCGAAGGAAAAGAAAAAGACTATTTTGGTCTGAACGAAGACGTGAATTCCTTCGCAAAGTTCATACGCCAATGGGTTACCGAGAATGAACGATGGTTCTCCCCTAAATACCTTGCAGGGGAAAGCTATGGAACCACCCGTGCGGCAGGTTTGGGAAAGGCGCTGGAAGGCTCCGGTCAGAATATGGCGCTCAACGGAATGATTCTTATATCGCAAGCCCTAGATTATGCTGGATCGACATCGATACCTCATAATATTACCTCGTTCATTACCTATTTGCCCAGTATGGCCGCAACTGCTTGGTACCATAAAAAAGCGGGGCAGGGAAAAACCTTGGAGGCCTTTGTTGAAGAGTGCCGCGAATTTACGTATACGACCTATACCCCGGCCTTGTATAAAGGATCTTTACTGAACGACACCGATAAAAATGCCATAGCCGATAAACTCGCCTATTTTACAGGCCTCGACAAGGAATATGTTTTAAGGTCGAATTTGCGAATTTTGATGGGGCGCTTCCAAAAACAATTATTGGTTGACCAAGGGCTTGCCATTGGCCGCTTAGATGGGCGTTTTATGGGCGACGAAGCCGATAAGGTTTCAGAAGGCCCGCATTTGGGCGACGCGGCAAGCTATCAGATTAGCGCGGCGTATACCGCCGCCCTTAACCATTATTTTGCCTCAGTCTTAAAAGTAAAAATGGATAGGCCCTATTTAACTTCGGGCGGAGGTATGAACTGGCGTTGGCGGACAGTTTCCGATGATCAATATTGGGAACCCATGCCTGTGAATACCGCCCCAGACCTTGGTGAGACCATGCGAAGAAATACCGCGATGAAAGTTTTGGTCGCCAGTGGATATTACGATTTAATTACTCCTTTTTTCGATGCAGAATATACTTTTGCAAGAAATGGCATTGTCAATGAACGCGTTGAAATGAAATATTATGAAGCAGGACACATGATGTATACCCATGAGCCCGATCTTATAAAACTATCAAAGGACATACGCGAATTTTTGCGGGCACAATAAAATCAAAACAAGGCGAAGCAGCCTTCTTACTTGCTGTATGAAAACAACGGGGCTCTATTCAAGGGGGTTAAAACGGACTTTGATCCCTCTGGTTCACCTGCATAATAATTCAAGGTTCGCTGTTCGGGCCATTCTCGTTTGTTTAACGCTTCTTTGTTTTGGCTGTAAGGATGAGGAAAATACCCCTTCACCGAAAACAATTTTATCTGAAAATTCCGTTTCGTTGGTTGTTCTAGGCACCGTTCAAGATGCTGGATCACCCCACATCGCTTGCAAAAAAGAATGCTGTACCTTGTTATTCGATATGCCCAATACAGATAGAAAAGTGGTCTCACTTGGGTTGGTGGACGCTCAATATCAACAGACTTTTCTTTTTGAGGCTACCCCAGATATTGCCGAACAGCTGAAATTATTGAAACGCTCCGCTTCGTGGGAAGCTCTTGAAATGCCGAACGGAATATTCTTGACCCATGCGCATATAGGGCATTACACCGGTTTAATGTATTTGGGAAAGGAGGCCACAAATACCGATAGAGTACCCGTGTACAGTATGCCAAAAATGAAATCCTTTTTAGAAAACAACGGGCCCTGGAGTCAGCTAGTGGCAACTCATAATATAACCTTGAACCAAATTTCTGAGAATCAAGTACTCGAATTGAATACCATGCTTCGGGTAATAGCCTTTACAGTACCGCATAGAGATGAATATTCTGAAACTGTGGGATATAAAATCATAGGGCCCAATAAAAGTGCCCTGTTCATTCCCGATATCGATAAATGGGAAAAAAGGGAGACCAAAATTGTAATCCAAATAATGAACGTAGACTATGCTTTCTTAGATGCCTCATTTTATGATGGCGCGGAAATCAACAATCGTGATATTTCAGAGATACCCCACCCTTTTGTTGTGGAAAGTATGGAGCTGTTCGAAAGTCTTCCTGAAGCGGAAAAGAAAAAAATATATTTTATCCATTTCAACCACACCAATCCCCTATTAAACGAGAAAAGTTTACAATCACAAACAGTTTTAAAGAACGGATTCAACATTGCCCGAATAAATCAGAGCTTTGAGTTATAGACATTGGGTTAGTTTCCGTATTTTTAGTTGTGAACTGAATTAAACTATTTGTATTTAAGGAAAAATTAGTCCTTTTTTAAATTGCAGAATTGGGCTGGGAAAGAAAAAATAAATCAGTTCTACTACAAAACCGCCATACAATGTTCGATAGAAAAGTTACTACTTTTATTCTTTTTGCGTGCATGTTTCTAAGTAGTTGCGCTCGAAAAGAAAATGATGGTGTTATTGCCAACGCGTACAACACATGGTCTTCCTATTTGGGAGATCCAGGTCGCACACATTACTCTACTTTGGGGCAAATAACCCCTGAAAATGTTAAAAATCTCAACGTTGCTTGGTCGTATGAGGCCCCTGATTCAGGTCAAATGCAAATGAACCCGATTGTAGTTGATTCCATTTTATACGGCGTAACCGCAGCGCTCAGGGTCGTAGCGCTGAATGCCGAAACGGGAAAAGAAATTTGGCAGTTCGGAGACTCCGTTAAGGTTTGGCATTCAACAAGCCGAGGTGTTTCCTATTGGGAAAATGGCAATGATAAACGCATTTTATGTACTAGGGGCCCAGACCTGATAGCCTTGGACGCGCTGACCGGAATACCGATCCCTACTTTTGGAACTAACGGAAAAGTAGACCTGCGTTCCGGTATGCCCGAATCTGCCCGTGAAAAATTCGTTATTTCAAATACCCCGGGAACCGTTTATAAAAACGTGATCGTAATGCCCTTGCGCCTGACGGAAGGAGCGGATGCGGCACCAGGAAATATTATGGCCTTTAATGTAATTACGGGAAAAGTGGAATGGGTTTTTCATACGATACCGCATCCGGGCGAAGCAGGGCACGAAACTTGGCAAGACCCTGAAGCTTATAAAAGCGACATCATCGGGGCGGCCAACAATTGGGCCGGTATGGCCGTAGATGAAACAAACGGCATCTTATTCGTTCCAACAGGTTCTGCTGCCCCTGATTTTTATGGTGGCGATCGTTTGGGCAGTAACCTGTACGCAAATTGTCTTTTAGCGTTGGATGCCAACACGGGAGAGCGTTTATGGCATTTTCAATTTACACATCACGATCTCTGGGATCGCGATCCACCAGCCCCGCCCACACTGTTGACGGTCGAGCGGAACGGTGAAAAAGTTCCTGCGGTGGCCCAAGTAACCAAACAGGGTTATGTTTATGTTTTTCACAGGGTAACCGGTATTCCACTTTTTGATATAGAGGAAATGCCTTTTCCGGCTTCCACGCTTGATGGTGAAGAGGCTTGGCCTACACAGCCAATTCCTTTAAAACCTGCCCCGTTTGCCCGTCAATCTCAAGACCTGACAGAGGCCGATATAAGTCCCTATGCCGAAAACAAAGAAGCGCTCCTGGACATTTTCAGGTCATCTGACAAAAGACAGTATGCCCCCCCGAATACTACTTCTACTTTTCTCTTGCCCGGATATGACGGTGCGGCCGAATGGGGCGGGGCGGCAGCAGACCCCAATGCCGGAATTCTTTACGTGAACTCCAACGAAATGGCGTGGAACCTACAACTTGCCCCAGAAAAAACAATGGCCAGTAATATGCCCTTAGGTGAGTCGACCTACAGCACCTACTGTGCAAGTTGTCACCAACCCGATAGAAAAGGTCTTGTGGCAAGCGGTTTTCCTACTTTGGTAGATTTGAAACTACGAAAAGAACGGGCCGATGTTGCCAATATCATTACTTTGGGAAAGGGTATGATGACGGGTTTCCCACAATTAAAAAAAGAGGAGAAGGAGGCCCTCTTACAATTTCTGTTCGATCAGGAAATAAAGCCTTCTGTGGTAGAAAAAAATAGGGAGGACATAACATCGAAGTTAACCTACCGGCATACGGGTTACCATAAGTTTTTAGATAATAAGGGCTTGCCCGGAATATCTCCTCCTTGGGGAACCTTGCATGCCATCGATTTGAATTCGGGAGCATATCTCTGGTCTATTCCCTTCGGAAACACACCAGAGCTAGGAGAACAAGGTATCGGAACAGGAACGGAAAACTACGGTGGGGCCGTGGTGACCGAAAACGGACTCCTATTTATCGGGGCGACCCGTGATGGGTACTTTCGGGTATTCGACAGGCATACCGGTAAATTGCTCTGGGAATATAAATTACCTGCCGCCGCATTTGCAACCCCTGCAACCTATGAGGTAAAGGGCAAACAATATGTTGCGATTGCCTGTGGTGGCGAAAAATTAGGAACAGAAAAAGGAAATAAGATAATTGCTTTTGCCTTAGAATAAAATGAAATGAAAAAACTAAAAACAGTAGTGGTAGGCTGTGGAAATATGGGAACCTCACATGCCCGAGCCTACCATCAGTTAGAAGATTTTGAACTGGTAGGGCTAGTTAGCAGAAACCCTGAAAGTCGTGAACGTTTGTCTACAGAATTGGGCGGAGTCGCTACTTTTAACGACTTCGAAACTGCTTTGGAACAAACAAGGCCCGATGTGGTTTCTATCAACACCTACCCCGATACACATGCCGACTATGTTCGCAAGGGCCTAAATGCCAACGCACATGTTTTTGTAGAAAAACCACTGGCATTGACCGTTGAAGAAGCGCAAGGTTTGGTCAACTTGGCAATAGAAAAAAATAGGAAGTTAGTGATAGGTTACATTCTTCGTGTTCATCCGGCATGGGCGAAGTTCGTTGACGTAGCACGCACCTTGGGCAAACCGTTGGTTATGCGCATGAACCTTAACCAGCAGAGTTCGGGCGATAATTGGTATACACACAAGCAATTGATGAACTCCATGTCGCCTATTGTGGACTGTGGCGTACATTATGTTGATGTAATGTGTTTGATGACCCAATCCGTGCCGATCAGTGTTAGTGCTATCGGAGCAAAGCTCACAGATGAAATCGATTCAAAAATGTACAATTATGGGCAACTACAAGTGCGCTTCAAAGATGGTTCCGTTGGGTGGTACGAAGCGGGTTGGGGGCCTATGATGAGTGAAACCGCATTCTTTGTCAAAGATGTCATTGGGCCAAAGGGCTGTGTTTCCATAATCGATGAGGCCAAGGGGGTATCTGACGATGTTGAGGGTCATACAAAAACTGGCGGGCTGAAACTACATCATTCGGAATTGGATAAAAATGGTCAGTTTGCAAGAAGGGATGAAATGATAAACACTTCCGACGAACCCGACCATGATGGACTTTGTCTTTTGGAACAGCAATATCTACTAAAAGCCATCGATGAAGATATCGATTTGACAGATCATATGAACGATGCCGTCAACAGCTTGAAAATAGTCTTGGCGGCCGATGAATCATTCCGGACCGGCAGAACAGTCGATCTAAATTGAGATGTTCATTTACTTTTAGCCTTTGCCCATGATGACTATTTTTCACCCCTGTATCTTCCTATTATATCTAATTTCTACCACATGAATTTTTCAGAATAAAATAATTCCATGTACGAAATGCTTCGTGGCTATTTACTGCCTATTTGTCTTCATTATAACCCTTTACGCGTTGGCGGATCTAGTTGAACTGACCGCTTTTGCGGGTTCGGTATTTGCCGCGAGTTTTTTTCGGCAACCTTCGGTGGTTTATATTTTAAATGGAAACCGCCTTCGGCACCATGGTTTCTATCGTGGTTGGTATATTGGTCAATGTGCTCTAGCGCTTTATATTCCGTTTCGAGTATGACTCATTGAATGATTTTCATGAAATATTTCCTGCCTTTACCATTGCTATGCTGACCTATGTAATAATCAGTTTATGAAGTAACAAGCGCCAGCCGGACAGCCAACACCTGGCGATGGTTTCTGGTAAGCGATAACGGCATCGGATAATTAAATCGTATTAAGCTTTCTAGAAGGTGTTTCATTATGGCATTCTTATTTTTAATCTTTGAAAAGAGGGTGTCGCAAAAGATCGATCAACCGTTCATCTTCTTCTTTTAAGATGCGTTTGGTTCTTAAATAACGGTTCAAATTGAATTCGTCAAAATTGTCTGCCTTTGGGTCAACGCTGCTTATACGTACTTGATTGGAAGCATGTATAAATTCATTATTACCTATCCACATGCCAACATGAACTACTTTTTCAGCGCTAGTGTCAGTTGCCTTTTTGCCAAAGAACAAAAGGTCTCCCTTTTTAAGGTCGTCGAAATTAGCAATGGAATCGATTGATTGGCCCGTGTGCACTTGTTGTGAGGCATCTCTGGGAATAACCATACCGTTTAAAAAATAAATTGTTTTGGTGTAGCCGCTGCAGTCGACCCCTTTAGTGGAGGTGCCTCCCCATAAATAGGGCAGACCCATCAATTTTTTACCGGTTTCAACCACAGATTCTTCATCGGTACGTAGCGTATTTAACCATTCATTATAGGGCCTCGCTTCTGATTTTCTGATGTGCGCAATTCTGCCATCAGGATATTTTACCGCGTAAAAATCGCCCTGTTCGTTCATAACTTCCAGAACGCATCCGGCCACTAGGTCCGATACTATTTGTGATGCTGTATCGGCATTGGTATAGGAAAAGCCCGAGATCTCTGTGTACATAAGCTTTTCGGATGCCTTCCAAGTGGCCAATTCTTCTTGTGTAAGAGAAATTATACCCCCTTCATCGACCCATGAAATATAGTTATCGGGCGTTTGCACCAAAAACCAATCGCCTTCTTTTTTAAGAATGTTCAGGGGCGTGCCAAGCGTTGCTTGGGTGGCCAATTCGGCAGCGTGTTTGGGGTCACTTCTGATATTGGCGACCGAATTATTTACCAAAGCATATATCCTACCCCCTAATTCAGCCCCGGGAAGTAGTTTGATACTATCGGTAAAAGAAAGGTGCTGAACCGTCAAATGGTTTTTAAGGGCCTCAACCGCATCCGGCAGGTTACTTTCTCCCTTAATGATATAGGTATTGTCCTTTTGTTCGGCCTCAACGGCAAAAAGCGCTACTCGTTTATCTGGAGCATAAGTGGCTTTAATGGTGTTGATTTCAGTCTCGAGCGATGTTTTGTTCACCCCATCTTTGGTCTTGCTAAAACATCCGAAGAGCAGTGCTGAAAGTAGAATACAATAAGAACGTTTTATGACATTCATGTTTTGATGGTCTGTTTAATGTATTGGAAAATTAAAACTTTTAATTCGCATCTCAGTAATTTTGCCAAAAATCGTTGCTGTTCTTAAGCCATGATAAGCTATTTTACAAAACATGCGGTTTGTTAGATTAAAAAATCAACAAGATGGGCATTAGTTGGTTGAATTTCGTCGATTAACCTGCCGTTTCAAAGGTGATTCTGTAGTATTTCCCAAGAATTTGAAGTCCATATACCAACTCTTTGGTCTAATGTTGAAAATTGGATCAAAACATTCATCATATGCTTACACGAATAGTATTTGCCCTGTTTTGAAGGGGTAACAATGAACACTTCATAGATAGATTAACCACGAAAATTTACAATTTAAAAGGGTTAAACTACTGTTAATCAGATGATAAAATTAGGTTTTATAGGTTTTTATTATATCCTACCAACATGATACATTTAGACAAGGAAGAGAACAGTGCTTTTTTTAAAAAATCGATACATTATTTACAGGCCACTGGTTTTGAAAACATCAAGGCGGACATAGTAGGTTGCGAAAAGCCTAAATCATACCTTCAAACACGAAGTGGTGTGAACATTACACCCGATATTGTTGCTATAAAAAATGGAAGAAAATACTTCTTCGATATCAGCCTTAAGTCTGAAGAACGGGGTTTGCTTAAATCCAAATGGTTGTTTTTAGATGCTCTATGCAGAAAGCGCTCAAACTACTTCAGAATAATTACCACAAAGGGGCATTACAAATTCACCGAAAATATGTTGGACGACATTAACTTGGGCGCCTTGTTAACGATCAAGATTTAAGCGCTAATGAGCAATGGGTTGCTTCATTTTAAATGTCGTACCATTTTGATATGTGGTATGCCATCTTCTAAATAGCCCTCGCCCACTGCTTGAAATTCGAGAGAATTATAGAATTTCTTCAAATACGATTGGGCCGACAATGAAATTACGGTTTCCTGAAAATGTTGATGGATTGCGTCTATCGAAGCTTTCATAATATCGAGGCCGTAGCCATGTTGGCGCTCCGATACTTTGACCACTACCCTGCCGATACTTGCCTTGTCCATATAATCCCCTGGTCTGAATATACGGGTATAAGCAACAATATTTCCGTTCTTAGTTCCTACAATATGAAGGGCTATTGAATCTTTTCCGTCTAAATCTTGGTAAACGCAGTGTTGTTCCACCACAAAAACCTCGCTTCTTAGTTGAAGTAGTTCATACAGTTCTTGCGCGCCAAGTTCTTGGAATGTCTTTATGGCAATAGTTAACATTAGATTTCCTTAATCTTGAACAATGATGTGTTTGCTGTCACATTTCCCGAACTCTGGTTGAATATTGACATGGTTGATACCGTGGTTGTGGTAGACTTCTTCTTCTATTTTTTCCAATATCACATCGAATTCGGAAAGTTTGATATCTACACCAAAATCGATATGCGCTTCTAAATGTACCTCATCTTCGTTCAATTGCCATATATGAACATGATGAACGTTTTTGATGGGCTCTATTTTGCCTATAGCATCTACGATTTCCTGAACTTGAATGGTACTTGGTGTAAACAGCATAAGTACCCGGGTAGAATTTTTCAACAGGTCATAACCCATATAGATCAAATACAGGGCAATTACCAGGGTAAGCACTGCATCTACCCAGTAAACCTGGTAGAATTTCATCATTATACCGCCCACCAAAACTGCCACTGAGGCCATCATATCGGTTAGCAAGTGCAAATACGCCGATTTCATATTCATATTGCTATTAGCATCTTTTTTTATCAGTAGAACACTTGCGCCATTGGCTACAATGCCAAGTAATGACAACCAGATAACCAATTCAGATTCGATCGCCCTAGGATCAAAAAAACGCTCTATAGCTTCCTTTATCAAGATGATGGCGACCACTATCAAGGTTGCCGCATTTACAAAAGCAGCTATAATCTCTGCTCTTTTGTAGCCGAATGTTTTATTGGTAGAAGCTTTTTTCTTTGAAAGTACGTTCGCTATATAGCTTACTATCAAAGAGATTACATCACTGAAATTATGAAGGGCGTCTGAAAGTAATGCGAGGCTTCCTGAAATCAGTCCACCAACAATCTGTGAGGCGGTTATCAAAATATTCAGAAAAATAGAAATAATCAAATTTCTACCCCTTACATCGTGATGTGAATGACCGTGTGAATGATTGTGGTGGTGTCCCATTAGTGAAGATTCAAAACGTAAGGTTATAAGTTGATATTATAATTAACCTTGACCTTTAATGGCTTAACTACATGGTATTTTCTCAATACGCCTTTCATGCCGACCACCGGCAAATTCTGTATTCAAGAAAATACGTACCATGTCTAGCGCTTGTTGCAATGAAATGAAACGGGCTGGTAAACTGAGAATATTGGCATCGTTGTGCTCTCTTGCCAAGGATACAATTTCTGCATTCCAACACAATGCGCAGCGCACTTTTTGATGCTTGTTGGCCGTCATAGACGCTCCATTTCCACTTCCACAAATGATTATTCCCCTTTCAACAGTTGCTTCCTCAACATCTCTGGCCACCGGATGAACAAAATCGGCATAATCAACACCGTCAGTACCATCTGTGCCATAATTCACAACATCAATGTTCAAAGATTTCAACAATCCTACGATGGCAAGTTTATATTCAGTTCCTGCATGGTCATTTCCTATTGCAATTTTCATCTGCTATGGTATTTGTTCGTTATACAAATGTACGAATACATGGGGTTTACAACAATAAATGAATGGCACACAACAATTCATTTTATGGTTACCTGTTTAATTGTTCATTTGTCTCCCCTACCAACCATCCCCATTGTTAATAAAAAGAGAACAAATAATGACTTCTATATTTTGTAAATAGGTTCAAATTATGCTTAACAAAATATACTTAAGAATACACGGTTTAGTTCTAAAGAAATAACAAAAAGATATCAAGCTTCCGATCAGGGAAATTAACATTTAAATTACAATTAGTTGTTTTAATTTTAATGTTGATATCGGTTATTAAGATACGTTGATAATTTCGTTAATATGTTGATTTATAAAACAATCAACACTTAAAATTTTGTCAATAAACTTAATACTTGTTTCAAAGCAAGTTTTTACTTAGAATTTTATATCCACTATCAACACACCATCATAAACATCAATTGGATTTTAAAATTTTAAAAAATAAAAAAGATAATATTATAGATGTTCATAACCTTTTTTAGTTCGCATCATGGTAGTATTACATGCCGAAGGAAAACGTAGTGGATTATAATTTGTAATTTTACTTCTCAAAAGCTCCATCTTAAATAAGTTGATTGGGAGTTCAAATAGCTGAAAATTAATGTCAAAGAAGAATAAGAAGGCAAAAAACCATAGAAATAACGAGATTACCAAAGGTATATTTACCGTATTAGAAAAAGAACCACAAAAAAGTTTCGATTACAAGCAGATTGCGGCAAAAATTGGTGTTACCGAAGCGCATGACAGAAATCAACTGATTCAACGGTTGGTCGAACTAAAGGAAAAAAAAAGAATTTTAGAAGAAACAAGGGGCAACTATAAAGCTATAGCAGCAACCAAGACCTATCATACGGGAACCGTTGACATAACAGGGCGAGGTAATGCATATATCATTGTAGAGGGAATGGACGACGACGTCTTCGTGCCGTTTAATAAGCTCAAAAAAGCCTTTCACAAAGACACCGTTGAAGTCTATATTTTTCCGAAACGGAACGGAAAGAAACTTGAAGGGGAAATTACAAAGGTTTTAGAACGCAAGAAAAATACGTTTGTTGGTATTGTCGATATGCAAAAAACCTTTGCATTCGTTCGTCCAACGGATTTTAGAATGTATACTGATATCTTTATCTCAAAGGATAAATTGGGAAAAGCCACGGACGGTGACAAGGTTATTGTTGAAATAACAGAATGGCCCGATAACGCCGACTCTCCTTTCGGTAAGGTTACAGAAGTTTTAGGTAAACCAGGGGAACACGATACCGAAATTCATTCCATTTTAGCAGAATATGGCCTGCCCTACGAATTTCCTGTAGAAATTGAACGTTTTGCAAACCAATTGGATACTTCGATAAAGGCTGAAGAAATCGCGAAACGCAGAGATATGCGTAATGTGTTGACCTTTACCATTGATCCTAAGGATGCAAAAGATTTTGATGATGCACTTTCGTTTGAAGTACTTGAAAACGGTAATTATCAAATAGGTGTTCATATTGCCGATGTTTCGCATTATGTGCAAACAGATACCATTTTAGATGATGAGGCCTATAATAGGGCAACCTCTGTTTATTTGGTAGACCGGGTAGTTCCAATGTTGCCTGAGGTATTGTCTAATAATGCGTGTTCATTAAGACCTAATGAAGAGAAATATACGTTCTCGGCCATTTTCGAGATAGATCACAATGCGGTTGTTAAAAACCAATGGTTCGGGCGAACGGTAATCAACTCTAATGAGCGTTTCGCCTATGAGGAGGCACAATTTATTATAGAACAGGCTTCCGGTCATATTCCAGAAGATATATCTATTCGCGGTATCGCCTATACGGTTTCTGAAGAGGTTGTCAGGGCAACTTTAACAATGGATAAACTTGCGAAGCTTATGCGTTCTGAACGAATGCGAAGAGGTGCTATATCATTTGATTCAATAGAAGTCCGTTTTAATCTCAATGAAAGAAACGAACCCCAAAGTGTATATTTTAAAGAATCAAAAGACGCCAATAAGCTCATTGAAGAATTTATGTTATTGGCCAATAGAAAAGTTGCCGAGTTCATAGGAAAACAGAAACCTACCAAAACATTTGTCTATCGCATACACGATGACCCTAATGAGGATAAATTAATGGCTTTAAACGGTATTATTTCCCGTTTTGGACATAAGCTTGATTTCAAGGATAAAAAATCTATTAGCGCCTCTCTAAATAAGCTTTTAGAGGATGTTAAGGGGCAAAAAGAACAAAATTTGGTAGATACCTTGGCCATACGCAGTATGAGTAAGGCAATCTATACGACGGACAATATCGGTCATTATGGTTTAGCTTTTGAGTATTACTCGCATTTTACCTCACCAATTCGAAGGTATCCTGATGTTATGGTTCACCGATTATTGCAACATTATCTAGATGGTGGGGCCTCACCAAAAGCTGAATTGTACGAAGAGAAATGTAAACATTCTTCAGATATGGAAAACTTGGCGGCAAATGCGGAACGTGATTCAACCAAGTATATGCAGATAAAATTCATGCAAGACCATCAAGACCAAGAATTTTTGGGCGTCATATCGGGCGTTACCGAATGGGGTATTTATGTAGAGATCATAGAGAACAAATGTGAAGGGATGGTGCGTATTCGTGATATAAAAGGCGATTATTATATCTTTGATGAGAAGGAATACGCCATAGTAGGCGAACGCACCAAGAAGACCTATACCTTAGGTGACGAGGTTGTTGTCATGGTCAAAAGCACTGATTTGGTCAAACGCCATTTAGATTTTGCGTTGGTAGTGCAAAGTGAATAATGCCATTCTTTGAAAGGTATTTTATAGGCGGACAACTATTTTTTTGGCAAAACAGAACCTAATGGAAGTTTATTACCTAAAAACAGGCGTAATGAAAAATATAATAATGCTTTTAGTGCTTTTTGTTTTTCAAACTACTACCGCTCAAAAGGAGGAACGGGTTCAGGATCTTAAAAAGTTTACCGAGGTAAAGGGTTTTGATGGTTTGTCAATCAACTTGATTAAATCAGATGTGAACAAAGCGTTGGTCAGGGGTGAGAATGTTTATAAAGTAGATATTGTCAATAACGAGGGAGTATTAAAAATCCGGATGCAAATCGATAAAATTTTTAGTGGTTATAAAACCTTCGTTGATTTATATTATACAGAAAAATTAGTGGTTATCGATGTCAACGAAGATGCAAGAATAAGCTGCGAAGGTACCATTAGGCAAGATGTGTTGGAACTAAAAGCTCAGGAAGGCGGCGAATTGATTATCAAGGCAGAAGTAGAACAACTACTAATAAAAACAGTTACGGGAGGCCTTGTTTCTACTTCGGGCACTTCCGATCTTCAAGACGTGGCTATAAATACGGGTGGTGTTTATGAAGGTAAAGAGCTTAAGACAAAGTTCTCTACAGTAAACGTAAACGCTGGTTCAAGGGCAGAAATTTACGCTACTGATTATGTCAAAGCCACCGTAAAGGCCGGTGGAGAGGTGCTGGTATATGGTGACCCCGCCAAAATGGAGGAGAAAACTGTTTTTGGAGGAAAAATTACCAGAATGTAATTTGAAGCGTTTTACAACTTGACCTACTGGTAAACAGCAAGGGAGACTTATTTTTAAAATTGAATTTTTTAAGCAAAATATCAAGACAGGGTTAGCGCACTAAGTCTAGTCTTTAAAGTCTTTAAAAAATGTTAGAAGACGTTCAGGCAGCTATTTTACCAGGTTTTATTTTAAGCTTTATGATTGGCCCCGTTTTCTTCGTGCTTTTAGAAACCAGTGCAACGAAAGGTTTCAGGGCGGCATTAGCTTTTGACCTTGGTGTTATTTTAGCAGATGTACTCTTCATTACCGCGGCTTATTTTAGCAGCTTCAAACTTTTGGAAAATTTAAGTAATCAGCCCGGCCTTTACATTTTGGGCGGCGTTATTCTTGTGGTTTATGGTGTTATTACCTTCTTTAAAAACATTCCGATGCACGCAGGTTCTCAAATCAAAATGAACAAAGGAAATTACCTCAATCTATTTCTCAAAGGATTTCTACTAAATTTTATCAATGTCGGTGTTTTGGTGTTTTGGTTGCTTACGATTATTGCGGTGGGCTCAATGATGGAGAATAATTTTAACAGAATGGCAGTTTTCTTGGGCGCTATGGTATCATCGTACTTTATTACCGACCTGTTTAAAATTCTGTTGGCAAAACGGCTAAAAAGAAAACTTACACCGATTAGAATACGTTTGATAAAAAAAGGTTTGGGGCTTATTTTAATACTGTGTGGCATTGTCTTCGTCGTCAAAGGGTTTTTGCCTAGCGACCAGTTTAATATTGAAAAGGGAATCGAAAGAATGGAGCGGGCAAATAAAAAGTAAATACCGAAAACCCGTATTACCTTCAAATTACCACTAGTCGATGTCTGGGAGCTATGTCATCCTCCATAAACATAGAAACTCCATCAGTTTCGACGGGGTTTCTTAGAGGCATCGGGCGCCCCGACGCCTCGGGGGAACCGCTGTTCGCCGCCCTCCATGAAAACGGAAACCCGATCAGTTTCGACGGGGTTTCTTAGAGGCATCGGGCGCCCCGACGCCTCGG